>JAIRWK010000138.1 GCA_031268995.1 Planctomycetaceae bacterium | reverse complement strand
GAAATGATTGACTTGTCCGGCACGTATATTTACGCTTACACGACGGAGACGATTTATTATTCGGACGAGTATTCGGTTGAGCGTGAAGTAACGTATAGTTTGAGTGACGGCAGTTGGGTTGCATCAACCGGCAGCGAAACCGAAGAAGGCGAAACAACCGATAATTTTGAAGCTGAAACCACCGCTTATACATTGGCATCAGGTTCTGAATTTGGGACAAACTATTACGAATTTACGGAATCGAATTACTACAACGAATACGACGTAACACGGACTGTCAATTCCAGCGGCGAATGGATTGCGACGAGCGGTAATTCTGAAACGAGTGAATACGAAAAATATCAAAGTGACGTAATGGTTGAGAATGCGAGTTATGAGCGAACATTTTCGCAAGGCACAATGACCGGCAAACTTGGATGGATTGAACGCGAGCTAGAGGAGTTTGACTATGACAGCGAATCCGAAATCGAATCCGGCGATTGGGTTTTGCAATCCGGCGACGGATTTTTCGTACAAGAATTATCCTACGGCAATTTCGCAAAAGGCACCTACGAAAATGTAAACACAAATACAACCACCACCGAATCATGGACAAATCTCACCGGCACAAGCCAACGTACCGATTACGAAGTTGAAGACGGCGAATGGATAGTTGATGATGAATGTGAAACAATCGTCGATTTACTCGAATACCTCTACAACAACGAATCCACAACTATCCCTAATAATTATCGTACAATAATTGTTGACTCACAAACGTATGACGATTTTGAAGATTATTTTGAAAGTGGTTATGGTAATACAATCAATAGTCTGGAGGTTGCAATCTCAGAGTCTTTGGTTGAGCGTCAATCTTTATACAACTCTCTTGGTTTTTATAATCAACCCTTGGTAATGGTACAATCATCAATTTTATTTGCGCAGACGGCGCAAGGGGAAGATCAAGTAATAGAACAAACCAATCCCAATGCGAACTGCAAAACGCATAATGAAATTGGTGTGTTGTGTGAATATTGTGTACTCGAAAAGTTTGAGGAACTTTACGGCAACAATGAGCAAGCAATGAAAGCATTTATCTACGTATTCAAGGTACTTGGTTATTCACTTGATACCAATAGTCGTTTCTGGTGGAATGATAATGCAGTTGACCATAAAACCAAAACGATTCACATTGATTGCCGGAATTATGGTTACTTCACTCGTTCTACGACTAACGCTGCACAACAGCTTTATCAAGTACTCGCAGATGATTTTTTTGCTAGCGGAACGGGATTACCCGAAACTTGGGAAACTTATCTTTACCGTAAAGCTAATGGTTCAATTCTTGTAGTGTTTGGTGGTGGGACTGCGGTTGGCGGCGGATTAGTTGCTGTTGGTTCTCCAGAGCCATTGTCAAAAGTTGGAGGCGTTGGAGCGGTTGCTTTTGGAACAAATACGTATTACTACGGTGCTACGACGTTTCTCAATCGAGGTGGTGGAACTAATGTAATAACCGATACGATGGGACTGTACGGTCAATGGATTAGTGGCGACGAGGGTGAAAAGAGTGCTAGATTTTGGATTGCAATTTCTGGGTTTGGTTTTGAAACAGTTGGAGTGATGGGTTCTACATGGAAGAGTTTAACCGTAAAAGATGCAGCTACGAATACAGCAAAAACCATTAAACAACTTCCCGCCAATGTCAGTTCAACCACCTCGAAATTTAGTAAAACCATAGATGATATTGCTAAACGTTGCCTCAGTAAATTTGTTTCAGCCACAGAGAAAGAAACCATTGCAATAAAGAATGCTGAAAGTTTAGCGAAAGCTTATGCTAATTCATATTCTAATTATCCTACTAAATATGCAGGAAAATCTCGACCATCTAAAACATCAGTAGCTGTTAACGTAGAAACGGGCGAGTTGGTCGAAATTGGTTATTCTTCCAGTAAACATGTTAAGGGTATCCATCCAACGCTACAAACAGTATTAGAGACTATTGATGATATTGAAAGTTATTTATACGCAAAGGGTGATTGTGCTGAAGCACACATAATAAATGATTTGTTACATAAAGCCACTGAAACAGGAAGTACCGTTGACTTTTCAAAACTACGATTTGTTACCGTTGAAACTAAAAAAGCAGAAAATATAGTACCCCCATGTGATTACTGTAAACAAATTTTCGATCATTTTGGGATTCCATACTAACAATTAACAAAATAATTCAGAGTTACTGTTTTATGGTAAATTTTTCAGACACAACATTATGTGTACTTAGAGAGGCAGGCTGGTATCCAGGTCGGTCTGTTTCAACGGGTACATTTGAAGCGTATATTGCTAGTGAGGGGTATTATGCCAACGATACGATTCGGGATTTTTTGCGGGAGTTTGGCGGGCTTACACTTGTTCCTCCACCATTTAAGAGCCGAAATGGAGAAAGAATTATTAACCCCGATCCTCTTATTATAGGAACATTATATTCAGGTATTTTACCATGGTCTGAGGAAGTGTCGCACGGTGAGGATATATTACATGGTGAAACACTAATCCCGATTGGTTATCAGAATCCTGCACAAATCTTTATGTCATATTCGGGGCAGATATATGCCGAAAATGTTTACAAATATTACATGCTTACTGGGACACCGTGCGAAGTTATAGATAAAATCTGTAGTAATACTTTTATTGATAAAAATGGTTCTAAACTGCACAAAAGAATAGCCACAGTCGAAGATGACAAAATAGAATTTTTTGAGGATGTCCAATTATCTGAGAATTTAAAATATATTTTAGAACGTTCTATTACCAGTCTTATTCCATTTAACGCCACTGCCTCTAATAATACAAGACGGTTATACGGATTGGAAATGAAATTAGAATGTAAAACATACGCATTTGATGAATCCGCCGAGAGAATAGTAAATTTTCTATACGATTTAGTATTATTGTATCCGGATTGGTTACCGTTTTATATTACTTCAACCAAATCAAGTAAACATAGATCAAATCCCCATGGTACTATTCCGTCATTACAAGAAATGAAGGAAATCATGGTTGATACCTCTTGGCATCAATCATCAGGAAGTCATATAACATGTTGCAATATTGGTCTCAATCATAATAATATTGGTCAAATGCTTGAGGTATGTTTTCAAGTATGTGCAGAAAAAGATCGCAACGAATCTTGGGTAAGATTTCCTCCATGTTATGACACAACCAATTTAGTGACATCAAAAGAGTTCATTATAAATATTTTCAATTTGTTTTTAAAACACTGGCAACCCAGAAAAGTAATTTTATTCCCATCTCCTTCACTTACTAAAAGATGTATAGACAATATGACACTAGAAGATGTTGGTTGGTTTTCATATTTTTTTAATGGGTACGGTTCATTACCCAAACTTCCAGATTGGGCAAAAGTCATTTCACTTAGTGATCATGGTAATTACATCCAAGTTACAGATGAATTACCTAATTACAAGAATGATGCGGAATTTACCGACTTTGCAAAAAAATTATTAGAGTTGTCCGATATTATTGGCCCGTGGTTACGCCCCCAAATGTATCCGCCAGTATGAGTACTGCATTTCTTCAAAAAAATGAAACTTACAACCAGACTAAAGTTGTTTTGTGACGCTAAAGATAGAATGAGACACCCTCT
>JAIRWK010000053.1 GCA_031268995.1 Planctomycetaceae bacterium | reverse complement strand
AACGGACGCTCTAATTTGTCCAACAAATCCGGCGTTACAATCCGAGGCGACATCTGTGAATGAGATTCAAAATTGGGTAGGCAAGATTGCCGAACAAAAATCTTAAAATAGTTGGCAATAATGTAGGGAAGATAATTATCAACCAAATTCGGAAATACTTTTTCCAAATCACGAATTGGGCCATTCAAAGGATCATACGCCTCAAACTTACTGATTGTATCATATTGAACCCAAAATTTATCTTTGCTCTTCCAACGATATAAAAATAATTTCGGCAAAGCCTCGCCGGTTTTCTTTAATTCTCGTTGCGCTAAAATATCCAAAACGCCAAGCACGCCGCAAATCACGATAAAACCAAACATCACGGCAATCAGATTCAACATCCATTTTTTGAACCGGCTTTGTTTTGGGGAGTTTTGTGAATTTATTTGAGTTGTGAGTTCTGTTTCAGTTTGGATTTTGCTTTCCATTTTTCGGGTTTCTATTTTTTGTTTGTTAAAGTTTAAGGTTTACGTGAATGTAACAATATCCAGTGTGTCAGAGAAAAATTTGTACTGAAACAACTGGTAATTGAAGCTACTCGGCGTATGATACAAAAATTTCAAATTCTACGCAATACCAATTTTTCAGTTTTGGAAATCGATATGTTTCGTGTGTATGGACTACATTTTTTTGTGTCTTTTGTCCAAAACGGGGTTAATTTAGCTTGTGGTTGATGTTGTCGCGTGTCTAAAATGTCGTACAATCCATTATGTTAAGTTATTTACTAGGTTGTGTTTATACCGTAGCCGGTAAGGCGATAGGCTTCGCCCCTGAACAACCGCTTCACGTTGTTGCGCTTGCGTGTTCTTTAAAGTAGCTTCAGTATACACTATGTAAAAAATGAGCGTTTTAACAGGGTTTTCATTGGTAAAAATTGCGATTTTGTATTTTAATATCACTAAAATCTTTATACAGGTTGCCTATTCACTTGCCTAAACATACCATTTTAAAATCAGCACGCAGACGACGCAGATTTGGAGGAGATATTCACAAGATCAGAAAATAGAATCTGGTGTGTTGGCAGACCAAAATGTCCTAGTGTTGACGAATTAGAAAAAGTTGTCATAATATTGTCTTGATTTATGGGAGCGGCAACTCAAGCTGTTTTAAAATTCCCGAAGCTGGATACACAAGTGCAACAACGTAAAGCGGTTGTTAATGGGCGAAGCCTACCGTCCTTATCGGCATCGGTATTGCTGTAAACGTAATGCGTGTTTGTGTGGTTTTTTTGCCGTGAATTGGAACATTGATTTTTGGCGTGTGTATTGTTGAGTGGGCAATTTGCGTGTCAAGTTTTGTATTGAAAGGAGAGATTACATGACGATAGATATTGACTATATCAACCCAGTTATAGCTGGTCTTGAGGATGCGTTTACGACGCAATTGGGTTGTCGTATAGAACGTCTTGGACTTGGGCTTATGGAGAACAATCAGGCGTTGCATCCTGTCAGTGGTATAATTGGTATCAGTGGAAAGGGTGTTGGGACGATTGTTCTTTCGATGTCTGTTAGTGTTGCGGTGAAGGCGGCATCGACGATGTTGATGGACCCTGATTTGAATGAGGTCAATGACGATGTGATGGACGCGGTAGGCGAAGTAACTAATATCGTATGCGGCGGCGCAAAAGCTAAATTAGCACAATATTCGCTCAGTATTACATTGCCCAATGTTCTTTACGGCGAAAATTGCAGGTTGCACTTTCCGCAAAATTCACACCCAATAATGATCCCCTTCAAATGCGAATGGGGACAACTAGCATTGCAAATCGGCTTCTCCTTTCCGGGCGGCGCAAAATAGAGTTGAATAACAATATACTGAGGCTACTTTAAAATTCCTGAAACTGCGGTAAACCTGTAACGCATAGCGTTAGGCAATCGCAACAACGTGAAGCGGTTGTTCAAGGGCGCAGCCTATCGTCCTACCGACTACGGTATAATGATTTGCACAGCGTTTTTTATGATTGACCGTTGGGGCTTTGGGGATGTTATTTTGTCTGCAAAATCCTCGTTGCCCCTGCGGTACGTAATGGTCATCAGATTCACTTACAAAAATGAGAACTTCAAAAGTAAAATCGCAGAAAACTTCGTCAACGATTGAACGTCTATCGGCGGCGGTTCGTGTTGTTGTTGAGAATCGGGGCAATGATGTTGTTGTGCTTGATGTTCGGGAGTTGACGAAGGCGTTTGACTATTTTTTGATTGTTTCGGGAACAAGCCGCCGTCAACTCAACTCCATCGGCGACGAAATTCAAAAAAAATTGGTCAAGGAAATGGGAGACGAATGTTTGTCCGTGTCAGGTTACAAGGAAGGGCGTTGGGTTGTGATCGATTATGGGGACATAATTGTTCATCTTTTTGAGCCGGAGAGACGCGAGTATTACGCAATTGAAGAACTCTGGGGCAAGGCGATAAAAATACCGTTGGACGAATTGCTTTAGTTGGGCAAAATATCTCGCGGGTTATGGTAATTCTTCTGGGATTTTCTCCAGAAATGTTTTGTATTTTTCGTCAAGCTCGCTGTAACTGCAATCGGTAAGTTTTGCTAATGAGTCTGCTTTGTCGGTTCCGTTGTGGATGAGTTTTAGTAGTTTCAATAATGCTTTTCGGTATTTTCCTTCTTCGGCGAACATTAGGAAATGTGTCATTGCTGCGGATTGTGAATACAATTTTGACAAATCTTTTTGTTCTTGAAATTCGTTTACGCCCATTTTTGTAATACGCCCAAACGGTACATAAAAATTTAAATGTTGCGCATTATATTTTGCAGCGTACAATCTTTCGTCCGCAATGTTGCCCAAAACATAATGTTTGCCCTCGATTCGCAACGTCTCCATAAACATCGCAATTCCCTCCACCAACCAACAATTGTAACGGCTTCCAAGCAATTCGTTTGGGCGGGCGGATGAACGCGGTTCGTAGAATAATTGATGAGAACCTTCATGCAACAACACACGACGAACCGCTTCAATTTCCGCTTTGTCTTCATTTTGCGACACCGCGTAAAAATATGCGCGTTTCAGTTTCGGAAAATAATAACCGTTCGATTTCGCAATACCGGAATCAATTTTTACCAAATCATCAACATAATCATTTTTGTTACGATAAATTGTTATTTTGTGTTGCATGGGCAAGAATAATGTTGCCTTTTTTTGGAACAAGGATTTAATTCGCGATTCGTTTTCAAGCGAGCCGTAGGTTAGGAGTTGCCAAGCGTTATGCAAGTGTTCGAGTTCGCGTGAACGCGCTACGCCTTCTTCCAAACTGTGATTGGTAATAATTTCGTAGTGAGGCGTAAAAATTTTCCAACCGTTTTGAATTTTTGTACGATAACCAGCTTCGTTTTCGATTGTCATCCATTGTTGCCGATTTATTGTTCGTTTTCCGGCTTCGTAATTTTTGACGTGTTCTTTCAGCAGCCAACCGAATCGCGGATGATCAACATGATCCGCCAACTTCTTAATTTCCCAATCAGTTCGCCATTGATTATTATGCAAACGATAACCGAACATTTCGCGAATTTCGTTATGATTGGGATTGAGTTCAAGGGCGTTGATTATTAGTTGGATGGATTCGGCACCGTTGTTAGTGTTAGCTTTTTCCACTGCAAGATTGAACAACTTATCCGCCGCAACACGCTCCTCCTCCGAAACCGCCGCCGCCTCACGCCCCAACAAAGGAAACCGCAACTCGTCCCCCATCGCAACCGAAAACAAAAAAATTAAAAATACACAAATCAACAGAATCCCGATTGTAAGTAATCTGATCTTTTTCATATAGTTTTAGGGGACGTGAAGGGCATTATGGACAAAGGGGACAAAATTGACTGTCAAATGAGATCACCCAAAAAAACCTTTGTCTTCTCTGTCCATAATGTCCTTAATGTTTTTTTACTCACCCGAAGGCGTGAAAAATAAAAGGGACAAAGCGGAAATTATTTTATTTTTTCCTCTTTGTCCCTTTAGTTTTTTTGGTTCGGTGTATTATTTTTTCGAGCAGCAGCATCCTGAGAAGTATTTGCCGAATAATTTTTTGCCGAAACAATTCCACACGTAGAAATCAAGTCCGCCCCAACGTCCGGCTCCCACAACCGCTAATACCAACAAACCGGCTAACTCGACTACATCCTTGCTGACGAACAAAAAGTTGCCAACTGCTGACGGCAACGGCGGGTAATAACCCGGAACTGGCCATGTTGTCAATACGACGCACACCAAAAACGCGATTCCGCCAAGCGACGCAAGCCGTGTACAAAAACCAAGAATTAAACAGATACCTATCGCCGACAAACCAAACGTTACCGCTAAATCCAACGCTTTCATTTGTGATGAAACAACAGGATTCGGAACCCAAACTTTTTCGGGTTTTGTAATGATGTCCCCTTTTGTGCCAGCGAGTTGTTGGTCGATTGTTCGGGCAAGGTCTGATTGAAGCGCGGAGCCAAGTTTATCGAGTGTCGATATCCAACTTTCCGCTTCGCCGCGATACTTCATCATCGCATCCCAACGCCGTTTCTTTTCAAATTCGGTATCGTTGCGGATGGATTTAACTTTTTCTTCGTGTCGCGTCAAACTCGCCTGCGATGCCAGAATATCCTTTTCCTGCAACTCCGCACCTGTACGAAGCGATTCCAAATAACGATTGTAGATCGCTTCAACCTCGTATTTGCGATTCGCCAATACTTGTTCGTCGTTTGGCGGTGTATCGGGCGAGGTTTTAGCGTCGAGTTTTTGGGCAACAACCGACTCTAATCCGTGTTGTTGGAGAAATTTTTTGTAGTAGTCATCCCAAGCACGCTCATAAACAATAAACGTTTTCCGTTTCATCGTCTTCGCAACTTCGTTGCCGTCTTTGACCGCTTTGGTCTCAACATCTATTTCCTCGATTACCAATCTTTGCACGCCGTTAATGTCGGGTAACATCCCGTAAAACAACTCTGCCGTCGGTCCTTTGGCTATTCCCAAGAAACCTTTAGACGAAAAATCGGCAGCAGGATCAAATTTGTGTATGCCCTCGTAAAAATAATGCCAACCAATGACAATCCGCAAAAGAACTACACAAATTAAAGCACAAGTACAAATACCGGCTTTTGAATTTTTACAAATACTCAAGTGAAACTCCTAATATTATTTTAAGGTTAAATTGTTAAAATTTATTAACCAAACGCACAAAACTTCGCGCGTTTGGTTAATGTGCAACTTCCGATTTGCCCGACACCGAATCCGCTAATGTAAACCCAATACCTTTTTAATCTGGTTATACCGTAGCCGGTAGGGCGATAGGCTTCGCCCCTGAACAACCGCTTCACGTTGTTGCGCTTGCGTGTTCAACTCCATGAATTTAAAGTAGCTTGAGTATAAAGGGCAACACGCTCCGCCTACGCGAAACATGCAAAACGTAACTTTCCAGAACCAACCAAACCGAACCACACAAAACAGAGCGAGATTGTACACGGTTTTTCAAGAAATAACATAAGGGGGATTCCGCCGCAAAAGTTTTGTCATCTTTCTGCGCTGATGGTTCTGGAGTTTACGATTTTGGCGGTACCTGTTTTTATGTTGTATTCGATTCGTTGTGCTGGGATGGTGCCTTGTGAGGCGGTGGTAACGCGGGCGTGATTTAGTTCATTTCCTTCGAGCATGACTTGGCTTTTTGCTTGGTTGTATTTTATTGTTTGAGCTCTTCCGTAGAGAGTTCGATTTTCTCCTTCGATTGTTGCGTTATCGATTGCGGTCAATTCCACGCAGTTATTTGATTGTTGTGCGGGGTCTGGAATTTGTACCATTCGCAACTCTTCGCATTTGAGCAAGTATCCTTTTTTCGTTGCAATATTCAACTGATCACGTTCAATCCTTTCATCCCATGTTGAAATGGGACAAAGTACCGCGTCGATATGACCTTTGATTGTTGCTGTTTTATGAGTTTTGGCGAACACGCCTTGAACGTGATCGTAAAACCAGATGCTCAAGAACATGATTGAGTCGTTATTATTATTTTTTTTGTTAATATCTTGGTTGGGGTTGATTTGGAGGTTGTAACCATTTTTTGGATCGGAGAGGGCGTTATTTGATTCAAGAAAAGTTGAGCGGATTTGTCCGGGTCCTTTTGCGAAGAATTCGTTTGTTTCGATTCGGATTTCAACCGCGTCGAATTCCGCCCAGTCGAATGACTTTCTCAAACCGTTTTCAAACTTCTCACTCTTCACCACAACATCGAACGCGCAACAGATACGCTCTGGTTTGACGGTTATATCTGACTTGTCATCGAACAGTGATATGTAGCGGTTTGTAAAAATCTGCATTTCGTTGCAACGAATCTCCCGATCTTCCATCAACGCCAAAACGCGATTTCCGTTTCTATCGAGTGTACCTTTGAAGAGGATAATATTTCCGTCGAAGTACATTTCTTTATTCCATTGAACGAGTATTCTGGTATCGTTTTCGTTTCTTTTATTTTGCTCAAAGTGATTATTATTTAGTTGTGTGTTTGCGGGCAAGATTATGTTTTGTGTGTTTTGGTTCAAGGACTGGTTATTACTGGGATTTTTTGATTTTGTGTCGGCGACCAATCTTCCGGGACCGGTGATTTTGATGACGTTTTCGGCGCGGAAGATGTAAACGTTCATTGCTCTTATTTGTGTACCTTTTCCGGTGAATATTGCTTCTCTTGAATCTTTTCCGGTGATGTGTATGACGGTATTTATTGTCGAAGGATTCCAGACGTAAACTTCTTCGCCGACAATTTCAACCAGATCATCTTGAGCGGCAAGATTTGTCTTTTCAATTATCCGCACGTTTCCGCCGATCCAAAGTCGTTGAACTTGTGAGTTATGATTTGCTTGTAGGACGCTCATTTCCATTTGGTCGCCTGTTATGGCGTAGATTGAGTTTTGGTTATTTGGCTGAAAGCCGAGCAAATTTTGTGAGCGAACATTTTTGATCTGTGGTTGTGGAGTTGGCGAGGTGTTGTGATTTTGGATATTTGCAGCGAGCATTGGAGTATTATTGGGGAGGGCAAAATCTGACGCGGGGTAATTTTGAGGAGTGATTGTGTTGGTGTGTGTATTTGTGGTATTTGTTGTCGGTCTTGGTAATTCGATTATTGGCGGCAAATACGGCATGAATTGTTCGGGGCGTTTCTTTTGTTCAACATATTGGACGGTTTGGATTGGCGAGTTGTAATTTTGGTAGTTGTGGTGTTGTGGTGTTGTGGTTGCGTGTGTGATTGGGTTAATTTGTGTTTGGAGGGTTGCCATTGTTGCTTGTGTGATGTTGGCAAAATTATTTTTTTCTTCGGCTTGGTTGAAGAATACGTTGAGGCGTTGTACATCGCAAGTTCCGTTTTGGTTTTCAAAATGGACTTTGTTCAACACGACGGCGGTATCGGGAACGAGCGAGCTTGTATTTTTGTCGTTTGGTTTATTTTGCGGGTCAATTATTTTGGTGTTTTGTTTTTCTTTGATGTTGCACCAGAGTTGCAAAATTTCCGCTGTCATCTTGCCGAAATCCTCAATCTCCAACGTTACGCCGCTGCGGAGATCGAAAAGAATACGTTTTGGATTATTGGGTTCGGCGGAGATTTGGATAACGTTCCAAGTGAGGTGAATTTTTTTCAAATCCTCATCGTTTCCGACAAGTCCGTCGAGTCTTCCTCTACCGCTTGAATTGAGCGTACCGAATTCGCCTTTATTTCCGATGTGGTAGATGAAGCCGAGTTCGGACTGGATGGTGTATCGGTTTTGCAAAATAACTTTGACGTTTTCGGACGCGCCGGATTTCTTTTTTGGGTTTTCGGGACTTGCGCCGGCGGTTTCTTGTGGGTTTGTGGTCAAGGCGGTTTCGATTGCGATGAGGTTTTGGCTAATATCGTACAAAATGCGGTCGCCTTCCATCAGCAAACCGCCGTTTTGCACGCTACGTAATTTTGCGGGCGTACCGATTTTGCCGAACACTTCCATTTTTGCCGGTTGCAAATTATTGGAATTTACGAGGGACGGTTTAGTTGTTTTGTCGGGTGATTTGGGCGTGTTGTTGTTGGGCAAATTTTGTGCGGATTGGAAGTTGATGTGCATCAATTCGCCGTTCAAAAAATCTTGTGTTTGGTCGGGGTTTGTGCGGACAACTTCGACGTTGCCGTTGAACGCCGCAGTCCAACCGCCGTTTCTTTCGTCGGTTTCAAATGTAAATTCGCGTTGGCAAGTAACGTCAAATGTTGTTATGGGGTTTGTGGAAGTTGTTACGGAATTTTTATTGGTTTGGGATTCGGATTGGTTTTTGTTTTGGTTATTGTTATCAATTTTTTCGGGGAAGGCGAGGTTAAGAAATTTGAGAGATTCGAGGCGGAGGAAGGCGAATTCTCTTATGGATTTTTCGTTGTTATTTTGTTTATTGTTTTTCAACGTCATTGTCATACGCGAGCCTTCGCCGGAGTGGAGTCCCAATTTGAATTTGATTGGGCTATTGACGGCGTAGATTATGGTTTCGGTCGGGCTTTCAACAATCTCAATATCGGACGTTTGAATAAGCAGATCGTCGTGTTTGCCCGCTTCTTTCATATCGCTTGCAATCGTAACATTGCCGAGCAAGCGACCGCCTGTGATTGGGGGCAATGGAAATTTGCTGAAGTTTACAGATTCGGCGAATTTAATTTCAGCCATTTCGCTTGATCTCATTACGACGGCGCGTTGGCATAGTTGTTCGTTGGTGAGTGATTCGTCTTCGGGCAAAATGATGAAGGTGCAAGGTTGCAATTTAACGTTATTGTCGGTGATTGATTCTTTGCCGAACAGAATGATAGTGTTTCCGTTTTTGAGAACTTTGGGGCGTACTTTGGTATCGAGTTCCCAATCATTTTCACCAAACAACGAAAGAAAAGGCTTCAACTCATCAACAAGCGCAATCACTCCGCCAACTTCAACATCAGATTCCTCCCTAGACGGCAACAAAAACGGAACAATAACCCACCCGTACAAAAAATACAGAAACAACAGAACCGGAAAACTAAATAAAGTAATAATCTGTCTGGACAATTTTGCTCAAGTTGTTTTAAAAATTGGTTTTCATTTCTTTGGGCGGGATTTGCAAGAAGATCGGATATTTAGGATTTTATTTATCTTGTTTATCCTTCTCGTCCTGTCCTCCTGTCTCAAAAAAGCGACTTTTAAGGTATCTTTGGTATGGTTTTCCCGTGAAGCTAATTAAAATTTCCCCGATTGGGAAAATATGGCTCATTTTCAGGAATGGACGGCTCATTCCCGGAAATGGACGGCTCATTCCCGGGAATGGACGGCTCATTCCCGGGAATGGAAGCCTCATTCCCGGGAATGGAAGCCTCATTCCCGGGAATGAAAGGTTCATTCCCGAGAATGGAAGGTTAATTTCCGTTTTTTATTTGTATGCGGCTGACGCGGACATTTGCGGGCTTTATTTATCTGCAAAAATCCTGAAAAATCCGCGTTTTCTGCGTGCTTTTCCTTTGAATCAGGCGGCTTTGAGTTGTTTATGGTCTTGGTTTTTTTGCCAAATGGGAATTGATTCGGGGATGATTCCTACGATGTCTGTGATGTCGATTAGTCCAATTGGCGTACCGTCTTGGGTTATTACGGGCAATTCGCTTATTCTTTTTTTGCCCATGATTTCAATTGCGTCGAAGATTTTGGTTCCGGTCAAAATAGTGGTGGGTGATTTTGTCATAACATCTTTAATTTTGGCATCTAATTTGGATTCGTTGTGTTGTTCAAATAATTTTGCGAGGTCGCTGTCGGTGAAAATTCCGACGAGTTTATTATTTTCGTCAACAATCAGAATTGCTCCGCTTCTTCTTCCTTCAACTGTGTGTTTTACAAAAACTTCTCTGATGGTTTCGTTTTGCGGGGCAACACGGCATTGTTCGATATTCCTTTTGTACTCGTCAACATTGCTCAATTTCCTGCCAAGTGCGCCGCCCGGGTGGAATTTTGCGAAATCGTTTTGGTTGAAACCTCTTTTTTTGCTGACGGTCAAAGCCAATGCGTCTCCGAGAGCGAGCATTGTGGTGGTGCTTGAGCTTGGTGCGAGTTTTAGTTGGTCGGCTTCGGTGATTTTTCCGATTGGTATGGTTATTTTTGCGAATTTGGCAAGAGTGTTTTCGGTGGAGCTTGTGATTGCTATGATTGGCGTGTTAAAATTTTGCAATATTGGCAATATTCTTGTAATTTCTTCTGTTTCGCCGCTTTGGGACAAAATGATTGCGGTATCTTTTTGTCCGATTCTTCCCAAATCGCCGTGAATTGCTTCGGACGGGTGAATGAAGTGAGCGGTTGTTCCTGTTGAGGCGAGGGTTGCGACGATTTTTTGCCCGATCAATCCGGCTTTGCCTACGCCCAAAACAATAATATTGCCCCGACAAGCCAAAACCAAATCCACCGCCTCCACAAACCTAACATCAAGCCCAACAGACAATAACCGTATCGCCGAAATCTCCCGAAACAAAACTCGACGCGCAAAAGAAATAATACCTTTTTCAGATCGCATAATTTACTGTATATAATGTATTGATTGACAAAACGCAAAAAAAATCCATTGCCCAAACACAAGAAACCACGCGAAGTGTACAAATTATCAGAAAACAACACAAGACCAAAAAAACTAAATATTTCCCAACAAAAAAGACATAAGGCATCGCCCTGAAATAAAATTACCTAACGCCCTAAAGTTAAAGTAAACCACCCCTAACCCCTCCCAAGGAGGGGCTAGGGGCATAGGTATTAAGTTAAAGGGTTAAATCATTTGCAATCCAGTAGTTAGCGTTTGTTTGCGAAATTCGTTTTCATTCATTTTACCAACGAATTTGCCCTATTTTGCTCTAATTATTTTCCGAGAAACTTGCAAATAGCCACCCATCACCTGACGTTTTGTTGAAACAACTATTTGAAAATTAAAAACTTAAACCCTTAACTTAATACCTATGGGCAACAGGCTACAAACCAGAGGTCGTAGGATTAAGGTTTTTTGAGTTTAAAGAATTTTTGTACGAACAATAAAGATTACGCGATGGGGACGAAAAATTTTTCGACATCACAATTTTCATACTGATTAAGCCGGTGGGGAGCAGTTCAAAGCACTATATTTTATAGGTCAATCGTCTGGTAATTATTGATAATTCACGCGATAAAAGTCAATTTCCTTCACTCCGCGATTTGTGTCCAAATATGTCAATAAGTATATAATACACAAAGCATTCTCAACATTTTTCATGTGTGTCTCTATCCCTGATCAAGAATTGCTCCCGTACAAATAATATACTCTATCCTCTTGCAAATTGTTGTTTTTTTCTAGCCAAAATCAACATTTTGCGGCAAGGTACAGTATATTGGGGGCATGTTCGAAATCATTCTCACTTTTTGAGACCGATTTTCGGGGGGGCTTGCCGCTTTTTGTTTTACAGTTACACTGCGCGGCTGTCACTTGGTGGTGCCGTTTCTGCCTCCGTTAAGAACACACGGGAGGTCAGTGCGGAGCGATGTAACGAGTGCTGATATATGGTAGTGATTATGGTAAACTTTCGGGATTATGCTCTGTTGTTTTTTCTTTTGATGCTGTTGCTTGGATGTGGTGATAAGTCGTCGCCAAGTCTGGGTGCGTTGAAGGCTGTCGGGTCGGCTAACCACACGTTTGCTCCAAGTGGCCAAGATGAAGAAATAAATCACACGTTTGTATTGAAAAATGATGCTAACGTTCCAGTTTTTATCACGGGCGTGAGGTCGTCATGTGGTTGTACATGGGTTGCCAACAAAGACTCGTTTGTCGGTTCAGTTTTGACACCCGGTGAGGTATTGGACTTTCCGGTCTTTGTGAGCACTGCTAACGCTATGGGCAAAGTGAGTGGTAGAGTGCTTATTTCCTACAGGTACCAGACATGTGACCTACGACCGGTGTTTGAGAATAATTTGTTGCTTGAAGTCACTGCACCAATCATGTCGGCTTTTCGTATTGAACCACCGGTAATAGATTTTGGCAACATTGACAGCCTTGGTGCGCAATATGTTACTGCAATGTTTCGTGTCATACCGAATCAGTCGGACGCGTTCGAAGTTAAGGATATCAGACCCTCCGTCGGTTTGTTGGCGACTAAGGTTCTTTCATCAAAGGAATCTTGCTACGAAATTGAGGTTAGGCTGTGTGTTTCATCGTTTACCGAAGACCAGTTTTTTTCTGGACATGTCGTTGTTGAAACGAACTGTGAGGTGTTACCGAAAGCAGTGGTACCCGTGAGAGCTAGATATGTTGCGCCGGTAGTTGGCCAGCCTTCAGCAATCGTGATCTCTTCGGAAAAAGAAGGATCGGTTAAGAAAGAAGTTTTTGTAGTTACAAGCTTACCTTCCCAGATTGTTCGTGTTGCTCATGGTTCGAGTGGTTTTGTTCGAGTCGAGTTTGATTCTGAAGGAAAAACTGGTTATCATGTTGTTGTTATTTCCGTTGATCCTTGTCCTATGAGTGAGATCGATGAGAAAATTAGTTTGGAGTTGATGCTTTTTCCACCAGACGGAAAGAGCATTGAGATGTCGTGTCCCGTTTCAATTTACCGTTTCAAAAAAGGAGAATCAAAATGAAAAAAAGAATTTTTTCCGTGGTCGTAACATTGGTGTTAGGCACTTGTGTGGTGTTCGCATTTGCAGGACAGCAGTGTCAAAAGCCCAACGTCAGCACAAAAGCATGTTATGAGCCCAATGATCAGGTGCAAAGCTGTAATGATGTGGCACCAGCCACGTGTCTAAATAGCCAAGGTTTGCACCCATCTTACTATACCTACGAAATAGAACAATTTCCCGATGGTACAGTTGTGGCAAGTACAGGTGTGACCAAAACTGAATCAAGTAAATGTTGGAGAAAAACGAAGTGTATTTGGGTTACTCGTGAGAATAGGTATCCTGAATGTGAACCCCAGGAATATTGGAGTACTTGGGTTCAGGGGCAAAAGACTGTCGTGAATAGTGAATTGTCATGCCCCTCAGAGTAGTAAGTTTGAGAATTTTAAAAGCCATTTTTCATGCGTACCCTTGCGAATAGGGTGTTCAAAATGAGTTTTTTTCTGGTTGTGGAAACGAAACTACCAGATGATTCTCAATGATCCATTACCAAATGGTTAAAGTAATTGGCTTTTGAGACACACGCTAGTGTTTAGTGTCGCCTAAATATTGGGTATAAAGCCCCTTTCCAAGCGATAATGTTAAGGGTTAGTTGGGGAAATATCCATACTTAGATGATGCTAGACATTAGTGATTCGTTATCGTTAAAATTGGGGCGACTGGTTGTATAAGTGCATAAATGTAATGCTCTAAAAGTTTGTGGTGTCACAAAACTAAAGCATAACGAAGTACTAGTGGCGGAGACGCGACTGTGTGAAGTGGGTTGTTCGGGGGCGAAGTCTGCCGCTCATAACGGCTTTGGTGTAGTGTGTGTATTTGAATTTATTTATTGGTACATGTTTGGCAACTGTTCGGTAGCCTGAAAATGTTTATACTACAGTAGTTACGTTAGTTCATTCATTTGTCATTAAACCAACGGTTAACTTTATAGATACAAGTTACTTGCACACTGGTTGTTTGTGTTTTTGTATTTGTGTCAGTTGACGCAAATCATTGATTTTTTGCAAGCCATAACTCCCGTGTATACAACGGTTTATCGCTGTCAGGTGGTTGCAATGTTTGACGGTAGTTATATTGTAATCATTTGTAGCCTTGTTCTTGTATCGGACGAAGTCCGATTTTGATCACCCTGGTCGAACGGTCGGTTTTAAATTTATGAGGTCAAACCGTGATTGGTTCGGCTCTCTGATAAGTGAGGAGGTCATTATGAGGTTTATTAATGCCATTTTGTTGTTTTTACTAGCATGTGAAAGCATAGTTGTTGCGGAGGATTCAAAGGCTCTTGCTTTACTCAATGGAGTCAAACAGGAACGGCTGAAGTATGACAGTTTCCGTGTATGTTACACTGAATATCGCGCAGAAGAGGGTAAAACTGTTGATCAGATAGTCGAATTTGATCGAGGTAAAATTCGAAAGGATCACTTGAAAAATGATCGTTTTGAGGGGATGAAGTCAATTTTTCTCCATGATTTTCTTTACGGTATGACAAGTTACGATTCAAATAGTGTGAATATGGTGGCATCAAAATCTGGTAACGCGCACGGTTTCGATGTGTATGACCCACGTTTACTTGGCTTGTCGGATGTATTGAATCATACAATGTCAGTTGATGATTTTTTCACCTCCGATGGTAAAAATATCTCGTCGCAACTTGTTGATTTAAATGGGAAAAAGGTTAATTTAGTTAAATACATAAGGAGGGAGGTGGTGCCTGATTTCAACGAGGAATTTCAATATTTTATTGAGGAGCCAGGATTTAGGCTTTTAAGAAAAACGTACATATTGAGGCGAATAAGCCCGTTACCAAAATCCGCATACATTAGCTTTCAAATTGATTGCGAGTACACGAATCCCAAATTCTTGCCATTCCCAACTAAAACTAAGGTTTTGCGAATACAAGGTAACGAGGAGAAAAAAGAAATAGTATGTGATCGAACCATTACCGTAACGGATTTTGAGACGGTAAGGTCGTTTCCGGCGGAGACATTCTCGTTGGCATCGCTGAAATTGCCTCTTAATGCGATGGTAACAGATTATCGCATTAACCAAATTGTTGGTTATTGGGATGGCGAAAAGTTGGTTCCCGACCCCGTACACATCTCAGCACAGGAGCAGAAAACATTGCTAGAAAAGCACCAAAACAAACATATAGTTTTTCGATTGGTATTGGTGATCTCCGGCGTATTGTTGATAATTATATCATTGGTTATAACAGTTCGTAAGAGAATGTTGAAATAATATAAGGGAGTGTTCGTAAATAAGTTTTCTAATTTTGTTTGATAGAGTAATTCCATTCGCCGTGGAAATTGCGTTTTTGTGTGTTTATTTTTTGTAACTATTCTGTAGTATAAGACCGTTATTTGTACAGGAGTTACAATTTGTCAAAATTAAGTGATTTATGTCAATAAATATAGGTACAAAAACCTAAGCTGCTAATATTTAAGCAATTATGTATTTGATCGTTAAATTTACAACAAATCGGTAATAGGATTTAACTCCTTTAGTATAAATCTTTTTAGGCTACTGAATAGTTACAATTTTTTAACACAAAAGGCACAAAAGACACAAAAAATACGAAAAGCACGAAAAGTTGAGTGCGTATTGTCATGAGCTGAATATTACGTACAATTATTGCGTTTGAGGTGCTTGTCCTCAATTTTGAGTGAATGATACTAAAAAAATAATTTAAGAAAGGAATTTAAAAAATGAGTTTAGCAATGATAGAAGCATTTGAATTGACGAAATATTATGGTGAGTTTGCGGCGATTGATAATGTGTCATTTAATATCAATAAAGGCGAAGTAGCCGCGTTTCTCGGTCCCAACGGCGCAGGTAAAAGTACATCAATGAAATTGTTGACCGGATATTTGTCGGCAACTCGCGGAACGGCAAAAATTGTTGGACACGATATGGCAACGGACCGAATTGCTGGTGCGTCGAAGTTGGGTTATTTACCGGAGAATGGACCGTTGTATCCTGACATGTCGCCGGTGTCGTTGTTGCGTTTTTTTGGCGAAGCTCGCGGTATCAAAGGGCGAAAACTTGAAGATCGGATTGCTTATGTCGTTGAGCTTTGTGCTTTGAAAACCGTTTATGGCAAACCGATTGGAAAATTGTCAAAAGGATTTCGGCAACGTGTCGGAATGGCTCAAGCTCTATTGCACGAACCGGAAGTATTGATACTTGACGAACCGACGGCGGGACTTGACCCAAATCAAATTTACGACGTTAGACAAACTCTAAAACAAATCGGTAAAGAAAAAACAATTTTACTATCAACTCATATTTTGCAAGAAGTCGAAGCAGTCGCATCACGCGTTCTGTTCATAAACGAAGGCAAACTAATTTTCAACGGCACAATTGACGAATTCCGAAAAAGAGATACCAATCTCGACAACACCTTCCGCGCATTGACCAAAAGCGTTTAACAAAGCAACAACTATACTCAAACTGTTTTAAAGCTGGACACGCAAACGCAACAACGTGAAACGGTTGTTCAGAGGCGAAGCCTATCGCCTTACCGGCTACGATATAAACATTTTTTAACACGAAAAGCACGAAAGACGCGCAAGACGCATTGCACCGACTTTTGAGAATTTTTAAAAATTGATTTTATTCGAATTCGGTCGATTTCTATCGACTTAAAATCGACCGAATTTGAAATAAATTTTTTTGGGCAAACTGTATTTTTAGAAATTCCCTTCAGAATTTCCATTAACCTAAACTAAAAATGCCAACACACGCTCCTGCTGTAACTCTAAAACCGTTTCCTAAAAATTTGTATCAAAAAATATGGGAAAATCATTTGATTGATCTTGGCAAATCTGATGATTTTGGCGATGAATCGTTGATTTATATTGATCTGCAACTTATTCACGAAGTAACGTCGCCTCAAGCATTTGAAGGGTTACGTCTTGAGAGCCGCAAATTACGTTGTCCTCAACGAACGTTCGCGGTAATGGATCACAACGTTCCAACGTTGAATCGCGATAAACCGCTTACTGATCCCACTGCAGTAGCACAACTCGATGCTTTGAGTCGCAATTGTAACGAGTTCGGTGTTAGGTTATTTGACATGGGCAATCCTAATCAAGGAGTTGTTCATGTTTTTGGACCGGAGCTTGGGTTGACGCAACCCGGCATGACGATTGTTTGCGGCGATAGTCATACGGCGACGCATGGAGCTTTTGGCGCGTTGGCGTTTGGTATTGGCACGAGCGAGGTTGAGCATGTTTTTGCAACACAGACATTGCGGCAAAAAAAATCTAAAACTTTCAAAATACACGGCACGAATATATTGCCGTCAAATTGCAGCGGCAAGGATTTAATTTTGTACATTATCGGCAAACTTTCAACATCGGCGGCGACCGGTTATGTTGTCGAGTACACTGGTTCGGCGTTTAGCTCGTTGTCAATGGAAAACCGCATGACGGTTTGCAACATGACAATAGAAATGGGCGGACGTGCCGGAATGATTGAGCCTGATGAGAAAACGTTTGAGTATTTGAGTGGGCGTGAGTATGCGCCGGACGCAAGCGATTGGCAACGGTCAATGGAGAGTTGGTTGCAATTGAAATCTGACGCGGATGCGGTTTATGACAAAGAGTGGGAATTTGACGCAACTGAAGTTAAGCCGATGGTAACGTGGGGAACTAATCCTGGTCAGGTTGTATCGGTTTATGATCGGATTCCTGAGTTGGATTCGTTTACGGATTTAGCGCAACGAAAATCTGCGGAGGCGGCGTTGGATTATATGGGGTTGCGGGCTGGTATGCGGATGACGGATATTGAGATTGATCGTGTTTTTATTGGGTCTTGTACAAACGGGCGTATTGAGGATTTGCGAGCGGCGGCGGAAGTGATCAAAGGACAACGGATTGCGAACAAGGTGAGTGGAATGATAGTACCGGGTAGCGGGTTGGTCAAACGTGAAGCGGAGTGTGAGGGGTTGGACAAGATTTTTATTGAGGCTGGGTTTGAGTGGCGGGATGCGGGTTGCAGTATGTGTATTGGGATGAATGCGGATCGTCTCAATGCAGGCGAAAGATGCGCGGCAACAAGTAATCGCAATTTTGAAGGACGACAAGGCAAAGGCGGACGCACCCACCTGGTATCCCCCGCAATGGCAGCCGCCGCAGGAATAGCCGGTCATTTTGTTGAAATGTAAAAATTAGAAAATCAATAACTATACAAAGAAAATTTTTACCACAGAGTACACAGAGGGATTTTTTTGAAACGGCTATACCGTAGCCGGTAGGGCGGTAGGCTTCGCCCTTGAACAACCGCTTTACGTTGTTGCGCTTCCGCAATCAGCTCCACGAATTTTAAAACAGCTTGAGTATACAGTATATTGTTTTTATTTTGGGGCTGGTTATACTGTTCGGCTTGTTTGGCGTGGGCGGTTGTTTTTTTGTTAAGTTCGCGCTAGGGATAGTTTATTTTAAGTATCAATTCACGTAATCGTATTGCTGTATCGCAGCTGGTGAATTGGCTAAACATTCAAGAGAATTAAGGAAAAATAGAAAGATGGAATTCAAAGGTAAAGTAGCGTTGATTACCGGCGCAACAGGTTCAATTGGTCAAGAAATCGCGAAACGTATTGTTGTGGAAGGCGGAAAGTCTTTTATCACCGATCTTGATCAGTCGAAAATTGACAAAGTTGTTAAAGAGATTGGAGCAGATTGTTCGGGTTTGGCGGCGGACATAACTAAAATGGATGCGGTTAAGTCGGTTGTTGAAACATGTCAAGGAAAGTTTGGCGGTAAAATCGACGTGCTTATAAATGTTGCCGGTACGTCGGGCAAAGGCAGTAAGATTGAGGATGTCAACGAAAATGAATGGGATTTTATCTACGCGGTCAATGTTAAAGGTACATTCTTTTTCATAAAATACGTGTTGCCGATAATGAAGTCGCAAGGCAACGGCTCAATCGTGAATTTCTCAAGCAAATCAGGTAAAACCGGTTCGGCTCTCATGAGCGCATACAGCTCCGCAAAAGGCGCAATTATCACGTTGACACAAGCTGTAGCTTACGAAGTTGCGAAGTTGAATATTCGGGTAAATTGCGTTTGTCCGGGCATCACAGAATCAACCGGCGTTTGGACTCACGTTTCCGCCGATTACGTCAACAATATGAAAATGCCGCACGAAGAAATCGTTAAAACTTTCACATCAAAAGTTCCAATGGGACGGCTTGCTCATATTGAAGATGTTGTCAATGTCGCATGTTTTCTAGCAAGCGACCGCTCCGCATACATGACAGGTCAAGCAATAAATATCACAGGCGGACGCGAAATGCACTAGGTCATTCGGCATTTGCATCGGATAACGATTCGCTGAATTGTAAATATATTCAAGGGAATTTTCAAAAAAACACCGTAGGGGGCAACACTTGCGGTTGCCCTTGATTTGGGGAATGTTCTTTGTGAACGCCCTTGAATCGCAAGGGTTGCCCCTATATTCCGCAACGAAATGATTATGTGAAAATTCCTAAAACCTAAAAACCGTGAAAAATTTATACCGAAGGCGCAATAAAGAAAAATGGCAAAAATCTAACGTCCGTATTGGTTTTGGTGTAATTGTTGGAGAAAAAATAATGAGACGATTTTTTGTTGTGTTTATTGTTGCTGGGGCGGTATTGATTGGGGTTTGGCGATTTTTTGGGGGTGAGTTTGTGGTTAGCGGATTGTTTGCGGCGGATTTATTTGTTGCGCAAATTGATGCGAAGCCGGCACCGCTTGGTATTGCAAATAATGATGACAAAAATAAGGATAAAGATAAGGATAAAGACAACGCAAAAGATAAAGAAATCAATCCGTACTTCACACAACTCGTTACTCCAGATCGCTCAATAGAACGGCAAATTGAACAAATGGAGCGATTGATCAAAGTTGATCGGCATTTGGATGTGGTTCGTATTATTGGCGAGTTATTTGAAAAATCGGATAGTATCCTGATTCCGCCTCCGCCCCAAACCCAAAATAACGGCGAAAATAATAACGGTACCGAAACAAACCAAGACGAAAGAACAACGAACACCACTTTCAATAAACGTTTGCTCGAAATATTTAAAAATTTGCCCGACAAAGCAAAAGAAGCCTACAACCTCCAATACAAAATACAAGCCGATAGCTTGCTCGAAAACGCAATAAAACAAGGCTCTTTTGAAACTCTGCAAAAAGTCGCACAAAAATATTTATTGACGGACGCGGGCATGACGGCGTTGTTTCTTGTTGGGATGTATCAATTGGAAATTGGCGATTGGGAGTCGGCGTTGTTGACTTTTTATAAGGTGAATTATGTTGCCGAGCAAGTCAATTTCGAATGTGAATCGTTTGAACCGTTACTTAGTCTTTCAATTGCGGCTTGTCAAATTAGGCTTGATCGTGAAGCCGAAGCCTTGCAGACGTTGGAGCAATTTCTCAAAAAATTTCCAAGACCGAAAATATTGACCGGCGGCAAAGAAGTTTTGAATCCGACGAATGCCAATGAGCTATTTGCGCATGTTAAAGAATCGATTTCGAGTCGTGATCCTAACGCGGTTATGACGTGGCTTGAGCACGCGGGTTGGTTATTGCCTCGCGGTTTACCTTCGCAAAATCCCGAAACTGATGCAAGCTCGCCGTTGCTTGAAACCGTTTGGGAAGTACCGAATTTTAATCAAGATGTCATAATTTCACTCGCTAAAAGGTTGTCCTCACATGTTCAATCTGCAAACGAAACTTACATTCACGCACTGCAACCTTTGATCGTCGGTAATTTTATTATCACTCGCGGAGTTGATGATGTTGTTGCTGTTGATATTGATACGGGCAAACGTGTGTGGCATCAGGACGATAGCGATTATCAAGTTCCGCCGTTGATGAGGCAGATATTGCAAAATTCAGGTACAACTAATGCGCTCATGTATCTCAATCTGGGACAAGGTACTCTGCGTACGCGAATCTGGCATGATCGAATTGCGAATTCGATGAGTAGTGACGGCGAGTATCTTTTTTATATTGAAGAACACACCCAACGTGTTGCTTCGCGAACTAGAAACTTGCCGCCTCTGATCGTCAACAATAAAGCCGTCGAAAACCCGCTCGCAAAACGCTCAAATACCCTCGCCGCAAGAGATGCAAAAACCGGTAACTTGATTTGGAAAGTAGGTAAATTCAATTTCGTGCAAAAAACATTCAACAAACTCGCAACTGAAATTGAAGCCGATTCAAAAAAACAAATTAACCCAAACGTATTGCAACCTTTCCAACGCGGCGGAACATTAGAATTGATGAAAGGCGGATTACAAGACAACGCGCAAAAAGACAACGCGCAAAACGACACAAACGATAAAGCCGACGGCAAAAAAAATGATAAAGAAAAAGACGGCGAGAAAGAAGTTGTTTCGTTATTTTCGAATGAGGAATTGCTTTTGAGTGAGACG
The DNA here is from genome assembly GCA_031268995.1 of Planctomycetaceae bacterium. Taxonomy (GTDB): domain Bacteria; phylum Planctomycetota; class Planctomycetia; order Pirellulales; family Thermoguttaceae; genus WRKP01. The sequence goes on along the minus strand of JAIRWK010000053.1, from coordinate 10,903 downwards.
TTATTTTTGGGTGCGCCGTTGCCGTTACATGGGCGTTTATATTGTATTTGTGAGAGCGAAGGCATGTTGCAACTTTTGGTTTTGAACGCGGGTGATGGAAAGTTGTTGTCTAAAGTTCCTCTTGCTCAATCGTCTTCGCAATCCGACAAAGAACGTTTGAGATATTTGTATGGTTTAACGCCGTCAGCGTCCAATGGAATTATATTTTGTCCGACTGGTTTAGGTATGGTTTTCGCGGTTGACGCAACAACAATTTCACCACTCTGGTGCTTCAGCTACGAACCAACCGTAACACAAAATCCGCCCGACCCGCAACAACGACAATTCAGATTCGTAGGTATTGATGCCAATTCGGTAAACAACGAATACTACCGCCAATTTTTCGCACAATCAGGTTGGCAAATTCCGAGCGTAATGATTGATGGAAGCCGTGTTTTGATTGCGCCGCCTGATTTGCCGATGTTGTATTGTGTTGATTTATTGACGGGCAAATTGTTATGGCAGAAGTCAAATTTATCGCGCAAAAATGCTTTGTATGTCGCGTGTATTCATAACAAAATTGCCTACGTTGTTACGCCTGTTTCGTTGTTGGCGTTAGCGATGGATTCGGGACGGCAAGTTTGGGAACAAGTGCTTGTCAGCCAGACAACAGAAGCAATTTTTCAAAGACCGCTTGACAATGTTGCCGTGCCTATCAATATCAACGTTATTGCGCCTATGAGTGCGCGTTCAATTCAGCCGCCTACAACTGACCGTCCGTCGCAACCTTCGCCCGACAACAATAAAACCGAATCAAACGCCGAGAACTCAACTACTAAACTTTCAAAATTAGTTTTTCCGTTGCAGCTTAAACCGGTTGGTGTTGGTGTTCACAATGGCGATTTGTATTACATTCCGCTTTCTGACGGATATATTGGCGTGATAAATTTGACGGAGTGTTCGATAAAGTTGGTCTCGTCTCCCGAATCGGTTCTCCGACCGGAAAAACAAACAAACAACTCAAACGAAAACCCAACACCAACCAGTCTTTCTGGTAAAGGTTTCAATATTCCGTTTGGCAATTTGATTGCTTTACGCGGAAAATTTTTCTCGCAATCGCCGTTTAAATTGACGTGTTTTGAACAATGGCTTGATCTCAATAAACGAACAGAAGATTCGTTCAAGAAAAATCCGAATGACGCTCAAGTTTTGTTGCAGCTTGGTAAAATTCGCCGACTGGAAAATAACATGAGCGAAGCGATAGATTTGTTCCGCAAGTCGATGAAAAATAATCCGTCTGAAGTTGTTATGTATTACTTAAGGCAAGCGTTGATGAGTGCAATTAAAGACGATTTCAAGTCGTGGAAACATTTTTTACCTGAATTGGAATCGCTCACGTTGACACCGGATGAACGCGGCGAAATTTTATTTGTGAAAGCGCAAGGCGAAGCGAAAGACGGCAATGTTGACGGATTTATTGCCGCAATTTCAAAAATCTTTAACACCGAATCCGAATTCCACACCAACATCACACCGGACAGCACAACATTCATTACACAATTGCACAACTTGGCAGCTGTATTGCTCGATCAAATTAAACGCAATCACAACAACACGCAATTATCACAAAAAATTGACCAAACGGCAAAAGAAATTTTTGATAATATTCGTAACAATAATTTCCCAACTTCTCAAGATACTTCGGTCGAACTCGATAAACATATCGCTTTTCAAAATGACGTACAAGCAGTTTTTGCAAATAATCTCAGCTCAGTTTTACCGGAGGTCAGACGTTGGCGGACTTTTATTGAGTTGTTTCGGACGTTGCCAATAGCGGAAGAGGCGAAGGAGTTATTGCGTGAAGTTTACAAAAAGGATGATTTTTATCTTGCGGCGGAAATGCTTTTGAATTGTCCGGTTGCACAATCGATTGGTGAAACTGAAAGCGGTAACGTTGATACGCCGGAGGTTAAAAATTTGCCGAAATTATCCGAAGTGCAATTGTTGGCGAGTCAACTTGAGTCGTTTGGAGCTATTTCTGATTCGCACTATTATTACAATTTGATTTCTGAATTATACGGTGAAGAAGGAAAAGAAGTCGCAAAAAATGCCTTGCAGCGTCCCGTTTTTGAAAATTACAAAAAACAAAATTCAAAATCTGAAGAATGGGCAAAAGGAAATATGGACGTGCAAATTGAAGGTATCGACAACCAACCCCAACGCAATAGAACTCAACGGCTAAATGCAAATATACCGGTTGCGGCGAACACCAACGCACACGCAATATTGCAGATCGCACGCGGCAACTATAATTCAGACATACGCCCGATGCCGGTAAATTTTCTCGGCAAAAACGAACCGTTTCTTTCACAATATCGGTATTTTATTGAGTTGCATAGCGGTTCGTTAGCGTTGGTTGCGTATGACCGATTCGGCAAGGAGTGTTGGCAATTCGATTTGAGAGAATACTTTTTTGAAACGGCAATTTATAGAACTGCCAATTATATTACAACGAATACGAATGGTGAATTGCGGTCTAGTGTTATAACGCGGATGGTGAAAGGTTGTGATCATTTGCTTGTATTGGCGAATGGCAGCACGGTGATTGCAATTGACACATTTGGTTGCGGCAACGGTTCTAATTTGAAGCCGCGATTTCTCTGGTCAAAACAGTTGCCCAATGATTATCAATTCACAGAAAAAAGATTATCTCAAGAAACCAACCCGACCGTTTATATGCAATCCAATAATATCGGAGGAATAACTCAAACGATGTCGATGTGTCTTGATGTAATGCTGCACGTTTCAAAAAATGTAATTTGTTACCGCGAGAACGATAAAATATACGGTATTGATCCTATTACCGGTAATACAATTTGGACACGCGATGTTAGGACGGATGCTTGTTCGATTTTTGGTGACCGCGATTCGGTGTTTTTGTATTATCCGGCAACGCGGCGTGTTGTTGCGATTGAACCGTTTAGCGGAACGGAAATCAAACAAGGAATTCTTGCCGGAAATGTTCTGACAAATTACGGTACAAGTGTTGTTATTGATAAAATTGTTTTATCGGGAAGGCAAATTGAAACTTTAGTTGTGGATTTGAACGATATGTTTTTGGACGATACTGAAATCAAGTTATGTCGTGATATTAAAGATGTTGTCCAAAATGAATTATTCACAATCGAGAAAGGACAAATTCCCGTCCGCGCAATTCTGCCGCCGACGATTCAAAGTAGCAAATACAGCAAACCTCTTGCGGATGAGCGTTATTTTGCCGTTTTTGCGCCGGAAAATTTTCGGACAACGCATAAAACCCAAAAAAGAATTTTCATTTATGACTTGCAAAATAAATCTTACGCAATGGGAAAAACAGAAAACGATGGAACTTGTGCGGGCGTGGATTTGTCGCGTGTGTTAAAAAATAGAAACGAAACTAATTTCCAAGTGTACAAAACCGACGATGAGAAATTTATCGTGTTGTTCAATGTAAATTCAGAGACAAATAGACAAAATACAAACATCACCGATGACGCGGGCGAGCAATACGGTCGTAATATTATGCCGTTATCGGTTGCCGACTATGCGCAAAATATGAGAACAGAAATTTACATGTTGTTTGACAAGGCGGGCAATCAATGTTGGAAAAATACGGTAAACGGTCATGAATGGTTTTTATTGCAAGGTTCTATGCAATCAAATGTACCGGTTTTTTTGTATGCAGCAAATATACGCGATCAAGGAATAACCGGCAAAGGAATTAAAACGTACATTGGAATTGCCGCGATTGACAAAACGACAGGAAGAAAAATGCCCCAAAAAATTGTCCCTTACACAAACAGAACCGGAAATATGCTAATGACAAGACTTGACGTAGATGACAAAAAACAAGAAATAAAAATACACGTAAACAACGCCGGACAAATCATCACAATAAATTTCAATAACAAAAATCCCGAAGAAAATAAAGAAAAACAAAAAGAAAAAATCGAAGAAGCACCATAAAATAACATCCTCTTTGTCCCAATTGTCCTTTCTGTCTCTATTGTCCCTTGTGTCCCTTTCCCTCAAAAAACTATGACGATAATTTTAACGTTAGAGACAACATGTGATGAGACGGCGGCGGCGTTGGTAACTGATGGGTTGGAGGTGCTTGGCAGTGTGATTGCGTCGCAGGAGAAATTGCATGAGAAGTATGGCGGAGTTGTGCCGGAGGTTGCGTCGCGGGTGCATTTGGAGCAGATATTGCCGGTGATTGATTCGGTTTTGGTTGAGGCTGGTATTAAGCTCAATGCGATTGATGCGATTGCGGTTGCGAACATGCCGGGTCTTGCGGGTTCTTTGCTTGTTGGTCTTTCGGCGGCGAAGTCATTGGCGGTTGCGACCGGCAAGCCGTTAATTGCGATAAATCATCTGCAAGCGCACATCTATGCGTGCAAGATTTCTTCTGGTGTTGATCCGTTTCCGTGTTTGGGGCTGATAATTAGCGGCGGTCATACGAGTATTTATTATTGTGCTGATCCGATAGATTTTGTTTTTCTTGGCGGGACGATTGATGATGCGGTTGGCGAGGCGTTTGACAAGGTTGCGGCGATGCTTAATTTGCCTTATCCGGGCGGTCCTTCGATACAAAAAGCGGCGGCTAATGGTAATCCTCAAGCGTATAATTTTCCGCGTTCGTTGTTAGGCGAACCTGATAGGGCAAGTTTTAGTTTTAGCGGGTTGAAGACGGCGGTGCGTTATCGGTTGGCGGGTGCGGGCAAAAAGATCAATCCTGCGGAAGCATCTGCGGAGCTTTCGCAGGCGGAAATTGCGGATATTGCGGCATCGTTTCAAGAGGCGGCGGTTGATTGTCTTGTGGGCAAAACGTTGCAAGTGATGGCGCGCAACAATGTCGATACGTTATGTGTTGGCGGCGGCGCGGCGGCGAATAGTAGATTTCGTACAAAAATTAAAGAAGCAACCCAAAAAAATAATTACCGGCTATTTATTGCGCCGACAAATCTCTGCACCGACAACGCCGTCATGGGCGCAATCGCAGTAGAACGATACAAAAAAGGCTTATTTGAAAATTTAGATTTAGACATATTTCCGGGTTTGATTCGGTGAGCGTAAAAAGATCAGCACGCAGATAACGCAGATTGTTATACTCAAGCTGTTTTAAAATTCCTGAAGCTGAACACGCAAGCGCAACAACGTGAAGCGGTTGTTCTGGGGCGAAGCCTATCGCCTTACCGGCTACGGTATACTGGTAATTTGACCGGTATGAAGAAACCAAACAGATGATACGGTTTTCGCTCCAAAAGGCTTAGTTGTAATCACATTGCGTCCCATGCGAGGCTATTGAAAGGTAAAATAACGTCACAAAAAAATCTCTGTGTCCTTTGTGATCTCTGTGGTTAAAAATTTCCGCGAACGGTCATTTTGTTAAATCGAATTTAAATACGTTTAGTGGATTTTTTTAAGAGACAGAAGGGACATAAGAGACATGAGGGACAAAGAGGGAAATAGTTTTTAAAAATACTGGAAACGAAAATTACTCTCCCAAATACTTTTGTCCCTAATGTCCTTTGTGTCCCTTCTGCCCCTATTTGGCTTTAAATGGACTTTAAAGATCGAAAGAATTGTGTAGAATGATTCGGCAGCGATTGAAGAAAAGAACATTTGCACTCAAACTGATTTTAAAATTTCCGAAGCCGAATGCGTAAACGTTGTAATAGCGAGAAGCGGTCGTTCCATGGCGAAAGCCTATCGCCGATATCGGCTTCGGTATAACACCTTAACCCAAAATTGAAAATATTATGAAAACAAAAATTTCAAGACGTTGCTTTATCGAAAACTCGATGATTGCAACTATGGCAGTTGGTTCGGCAAGTTTGTTTAATTCGTCCGCGAACGCAAACGAAGATGAAAAAAACACAAAAACAGTTGCCCCCAATGATACAGTTGGCGTAGCAATTATCGGTGCCGGCGGTCGTTCAGGCCATCATATTGCAAATTGCCAAAATAATAAACATGTGAAAATTCTCTACATTTGCGATCCCGATTCAAAACGGGCAGAGGATAAATGTACAGCAATAGAACGCACATCGGGTTATCGTCCGAAGACGTTGGCGGATTTTCGGGCGGCGTTGGAGGACAAGAATGTTATTGCGATAAGCGGTGCTACTACGAATCATTGGCACGCGCTCGCGTCCGTTTGGGGATTGCAAGCCGGAAAGCATGTATTTATGGAAAAGCCGCTTACACACAATATTTTTGAAGGCAAATCTATTGTCGCTGCCGTTAAAAAATATAAGCTCGTGTTCCAAACAGGTACGCAATGCCGTTCGGCAAAAAATGTTCGCGATGTGGTGAATTACGTTCAAGACGGCGGAATCGGTGAAGTTAAACTCGTTCGCGGAATTTGTTACAAACGGCGAAAAGCAATCGGCGAATTAGGTGAATACCCAATACCAGCAGGACTTGATTATGATCTCTGGAGCGGCCCCGCACAAATTAAACCATTAACAAGAAAAAATTTCCACTACGACTGGCATTGGCAAAGATACTATGGCAACGGCGATCTCGGAAATCAAGGACCGCATCAAACGGATATTGCGCGTTGGTTTTTAGGAATTGAGCGTTTTCCGAATTCTGTGATTTCGTATGGCGGGCGGCTTGGTTATGATGTTGAAAAGAAAAATCCGAATTATGTTGATGCCGGCGATGTCGCCAATACAGAAGTGTCAATTTACGATTACGGCGATAAATCGATTGTATTTGAAACTCGCGGTCTTGCAACGCCGCCGATTTTGTTGCCCAATAACACAGAAGCCGGAACGCTTGTCGGCGTGATAGCATACGGCACAAAAGGATACGCGTTGCAAGGTTTTGCACTCAAAGGTCAAACTTACAGTCATTCGGCTATTTTTGATCTCGAAGGTAATCTTGTCAAAAAATATACGAGCGGCGAAAATCATTACACCAATTTTATTGATGCGGTTGTCAAAAATGATCCGTCGGCGGTTACGGCAGATGCTCGATGTGGTGCATTGTCTGCGGCAATTAGTCATCTTGGAAATATTTCATATTACCTGAAAGAAAAAAACAAGATGTCTGTTGACGAATTAAAAAAAGAATTAAAAAACATCAAATCATTCGACGACAACGAAACAACTTTAGAACGAACAGTAAAACATTTGCAAGAAAATCATGTTGATTTGGAAAAGATGCCGTTATCGTTGGGAGCGTTTTTGAAAATTGACGTGGACAAGGAAGAATTCATCGACAACCCAGAAGCCAATACACTAATGTCCCGCGATTACCGCAAAAATTTTGAAGTCCCCGACCCTTCAAAAGTTTAACCGACATCGTGAAGCGGTGAATTATTACTTTTGTGCTTTTTGTGGTGAAATTTTTTTATCACGAAAAGCACGAAAGAACACGAAATGGATTTAAGGGGAAATTCTATACTCAAGCCGTTTTGAAATTCCCGAAGCGGAACACGCAAGCGCGACAACGTGAAGCGGTTGTTCAAGGATGAAGCCTATCGCCTTACCGGTTACGGTATAAACGCTCATTGATCAACTCCGTCTAATAAATCGGGTCTTCGTGATTTGGTTCTTTGCAGAATATTTTCCATTCTCCACCGCGTGATTTCGGCGTGGTTGCCGTTTAGTAGAATTTCCGGCACAATTAAACCGCGAAACTCGCGCGGTCTAGTATATTGAACACAATCCAACAACCGATTCCCAGACGAAAACGAATCAAACCTGTTTGAATCACCATCACCAAGTACCTCCGGCAACAACCGCATCACCGATTCCATCAACACCATCGCAGCAACCTCACCGCCATTCAAAACATAATCGCCAATCGATACCTCCTCCGGCTCAAGCAACTCCACAACACGCTCATCAAAACCTTCGTACCGCCCGCAAAGCAAAATCAAACGCTCCTCAGACGCAAATTGTTCCGCTAATTTTTGGTCGAATTTGCGACCTTGCGGCGAAAGCATGATCAGTTTGCCTGAATTTGCATCCATTGCCCGAACCGCATCAACACACGGCACCACACAGTCAACCTTCAAAACCATACCCGGCCCGCCGCCAAACGGTCGGTCGTCCATGCGTGAATGCTTATCGTTTGCCCAACCACGCATGTCGTGAAGCTGAACATGCAACTTTTCCAATGCAATTGCGCTTTTGAGAATGCTCTCCGAAAGAAAACCGTCAAAAATTGCAGGGAATAACGTTAAAACATCGAACCTAAACATCACTCGCAATTATATAGGACAAGGTAATCAATAATCTGAAACTCAACATTTATGTTGATTACAGAATATCTGAATTTGAATCTGTATCCGAATCTGGTTCTGAAACCGCGAATGTTTTTTTGGCGGGTTTAGTTGAAACGGGTTGAGGGGCGGGTTGCCGGCGGATTTTTTTCAATCTTTCAACAGCGGCTTTTTGTGCTTCGAGATGTGTTCCATCTGTTCCGTATTTCTTTATCAAAACTGCCACACGATCCGACGGCTTCGCACCAACACCAACCCAATAATTGATTCGCTCACAATTAAGAACCGCGCGGGCATCGGTCTCGGGTACCATTGGATCATAGTAACCGACCTCCTCAAGCACACGCCCGTCGCGCGGAGTTCGCACATCTGTTACGCAAATCCTGAAAAACGGACGGTGCCGTCTTCCCATCATTTTCATTCTAATTTTTACAGCCATGTTAATTTCTCCAAATTTATATCGAAGCCGGTATGGGCGGTAGGTTTTTCGCCCTTGAGCAACCGTTTCACGTTGTTATACCGTAGCCGGTAAGGCGATAGGCTTCGCCCTTGAACAACCGCTTCACGTTGTTACGCTTGCGTGTCCAGCTTCAGGAATTTTAAAACAGCTTTAGTATACGCTTGCCTAACGCTCTGCGTTGCAGATTCTCCGCAACCGCCAAATTCCCAAACGTCCCGACAAAGTCGCAAATTGTACCGCGACTATCAAATGTTGGTATGGGGGGTATTGGGCGAGATTATACCGTAGCCGGTAAGGCGATAGGCTTCGCCCCTGAGCAACCGCTTCACGTTGTTGCGCTTGCGTATTAAGCTTCAGGATTTAAAGTAGCTTAAGTATGTCCTTTCAGCGTTACGCAGAACGATAGGAAAATTTTTTTAAGGGACAAAGGGGGGCATAAAGGACGTGAGGGACAAATTAACAGCTCGTGTTACGCACTCTCAGTAGAAAAGCCGGCAAGATATTCACCGTTTTTTAGCCACGTAGAGGTCTTTTGTGGAACGCGGGCATCTCGCCCGCAATAACAAAACGTCCCATGCAGGCGGGATGCCTGCGTTCCTAAAATTACCAATTGATAAGCGTTCAAAGTCTAGTTGCTGAATGTTTGATAATCTCACCCCATGCGGGGCTACGGAAAATGCTCTTTGACAAATTATTCAGGCACTTTCTACTGAGAGTGCGTAACATGAGTTAACAGTTTACAAAAAATTATTGAGGGAGTTTTCTGAAATCTTAATCATTTTGCGTAAACGATTATTTTGTCCTTTGTGCCCTTTCCGTCCCTCGCGTCCTTAATGTCCATTTAGAGCATACTCAAGCTGTTTTAAATTCCTGAAGCTGGACACTTCCTGAAACTGGACACGCAAGCGTAACATCGCGAAGCGGTTGTTCAAGGGCGAAGCCTATCGCCTTACCGGCTACGGTATATTTGTACAATTTTTCAAGATAGTTCTTGCGGATATTGCAATTTGAACGAAAATATACGACAATACTCCGACAATTGCCTTTAACTCGTCCGTTGGCGGGTTGTTTAGACTGCTCTCATTCTGAAAGATTTTCGACGTTTGTTGCCTGATTGTTTGTCGAAAATTTTGGTGCGAGTGGTGTAAATTTGTTTCGAGGCAGAATTTTTTCGGAAGAATGAATTGAAAAAGCAAAGGAGCTAAACATGGCTGAAACATCAAAACAACCAAAGAAATGGTACAAACGTAAACGTATTTGGTTAGCCGCAATTGCGGTTTTGTTGATTTATTTTTGTCTCGTGCCGTCGCGCACGCAGTTTTCCAGCGAGACAACCGGAATTGTCGGACACATTCCGCTGACATCCAACGGTAAAGTCGATTATTTTGTCTTATTCGAAAAGACATATATCGACAAGTTGTCCCCGCCGGAGGATAACGGTCAACGGCTTATGATTGCCGCGTTTGGACCGGTAGTTTTGGAACAAAATGGACTTGTCAACGAGGTTGCTTGGGAAGATATGCCGACCAACGAAAGAAGTAAAAAATGGTTCGAGGAACAATGGCTTCCGCTTTGCGAACACCTTTATATTGACCCGTACCGCAAGCCGATGTTTTACGAAAAACGCGGCTATTTTTCGTACATGAACAAATACCTCAAAGAACAAGAAAAAAATCGCGGTGAAAATTCGCCGTCACAAAATCCGAATTACGAACGTGACGAGAGTAATGTCATTTTCAGAAAACTCACTACCGCGCCTTGGAAAAGAGAGGATGCTCCGGAAGTTGGGAAGTGGTTGGACGAGTATTCTGAAGTGTTGGATTATTTTGGAATGAGTGTGCGTAAACCGAATTTTACATCTTGGCGGAAGAAGAATGGAGAAGGTTCGTTATTTTCTATTCTGCTTCCCGATGTTCAAGCAGACCGTGATTTTGCCCGCAGTCTTGCCGTGCGGATTTCCGAACGTGTCGGACGCGGCGATATTGAAGGTGCGTGGTATGATGTTATGACGTTGAAATATCTCGCGCGGCATTTCATGAAAGATTCAATTATCGTTACCAACTTAGTCGGGATAGCTATCGACGGCATTGCTAACGCTTCGGTGAAATTGATTCTCGCGAATTGTAAACCGACAGAAGAACAGTTTGCGAAATTTATCCGCGATTTGGATAATTTACCGCCGCCGG
>JAIRWK010000050.1 GCA_031268995.1 Planctomycetaceae bacterium | reverse complement strand
GTGCCGTTTGACAACAACCAAGCGGAACGAGATATTCGTAACGTCAAAGTCAAAATGAAAGTTTCCGGCGGATTCCGTACCCAAAAAGGCGCATCCACATTCGCCAGAATCAGCTCCGTCTTGGGGGCCGCTTGCAAACAAGCAAAAAATGTTACAAACGTCATAAAAAACGTATTCGCCAAACCAAATAAATCCCCACTAAACGACTGAATAGTTACCCCCAAAGTTGATAAATTTGTCCTTGATAAATGGTGTTGAGTTGGTATTTCCTTTCGATCAATAGTTTCTCTTTTCCTTTGTAAATATCTATTTTACCTGCGATCCCCAGTTCGTTACAAAAAACGGACAACCCGCTGATTTCATCCTTCAGGCTGCTGTATGTTTTCCGGTCGATAGTTCCGTGAGCGGCTTTACCTCGTGTTTGCGGAACTGCGTGAACCAACTCCTCATCACCCCCCATGTAAACATTGTGCAGATAAATGGAATACGGACAAAATATAAAATCATTCAATGTTGATATGGCAATATACTCGTACATTTTACGCTCATCAAGTTTATTAAAAATTTGATCTTCACAATCACGCGTACTTTACTCTTTTAAGTTGAATACCGTTTTTTTCTGTTTTGGGTAATGGAATTTAAAAAATAATCAAATTACTTAAACTCTCCCAATTTAGAAAACAACAGCACCGACCATAATGTAGAGTAAATATCGGTACCGGTAACAGTGCTTCTTTAATTTTTATGTGCATGCACAATCTACAATAGTAGTGTTCTATTCAAGTGTTAAAAAATGTCTATAAGTTATTTTTTTGTAAGGTGTTAAAACCCTTGTCTTTTTTGTACGATAAATTAAATATGCTTTAATCTATCTTGATGTTTTTATCTTATCGCATGGGGTATCGCATGGGGTTTTTACTGGCAGTAATCGCTCATCAAGAGCCGATTGCATTTCCCGTTCGTCGGGTAGCCAGTAGTACTTTTTGCGAACCTTGTCGCTATGCCCTAGCCATGCGTTCTCAAGGTCGTTTCCGTATTTTCGGACGATTTCATTACTGCGTGTCGTCCGACAATTATCGTAAAAACGATCAATTGCGCCAAGCCCTGCTCGTTTGGTTATTGTCTCGGTCAAACTTCCGATTGCTACCTTTTTATCGCGTCTATTCTCGAACATTGTGATTACGAAGTCTTTCGAGTCGTAATCACTGTCGAAGTACAACCGCTCAAGCTCAACACGCAGGTCATAAAACAACGGCATTAGCCGTGTTGAATGTTGCTTGTGCCGTTCAGTTTTGACCGAATGAATTTCGATTACATTGTTCTCGAAATTCACGTCTGCCCAACGTAGCGCAACCGCTTCGCTTGGACACCGGCAACCGCCTATTCTAGCGAGTGCGATAATCACCCGCCATTGATTGCTTGGACACGCTTCGAGTATTCGTTGATACTCATCAAGCGTAATTGTCCGGTCTTTTTCGCGGCTAATCTGTACACCGCAGGTTACTGATTCTGCGGGCGATTCCATGATATATTTACGCTTAACAGCGTACCGGAAAATCTGCTTCACAAACGCTAAAGTTGTGTGCACTGTTGCGCTTGTGTGTTTCGCTAATAACCATGCTTTTAAGTCGTATACATCCTTATTTGTAATATTTACAATCGATATATTACGCCCTAAAAACGCCCAAAAACGTACAGCGTTGCTTCTGTTTGTGATTGGTTTATGATTCGTTAGTCTGTCTTGAATGTACAATACGGTACGTTCGACAGTCACCGAATCATAGCGACCAGACAACCATTCGGTGAATTGCGGTATGGTTGTTTCGGCGGACAATTTCGACGTGTCAAAATCCTTGCCAAAAAACGACATAAACCGATTCGCGTTGTGGTTATAGTTGTAGGCAGTGTAATTCTTAATATCGGGTAGTTTTATCTTTGTTACTTCTGTAACAAGCTGGTCGACGGTTATTACTTCGGGCAGGTCAATTAGTCCTGCCCGTTGAAGCTTCTTTTTAATTATCAGCGGCGAAGCTTCTATCCAACTGATTATATGTTTCGGCGGGTACAACATGTTCAACTGACAATGTATCAACGATTCCACAACACCTTTGACACTGTCTGCCATTTGCGGTGTGTGCTTACACGATAAGTACATCGTGTAGCGTTGTCGATTGACGTAGAATTGGAGGTTGTAACCGCCGTCGCTAGTCCTACATAAGGAAGCCATTTTTTTCAATTTTGTTAAATTTTCCAAAAACGAAAGCCTCATGCGATTTCGCGATTGATTATATGGACTGGTGGTCGTGTGTCAACCGCCAATGAGTTTTTTCAACGATTCAACATCGTACAAAATTTTCCGCCCGATTTTCTTGTGCGGTAAGTTGTGTTCTGTTGTTATCTTAGCCAGTGTAATTGTGCTAATATTCAACATCGCGGCGGCTTCCTTCGCGCACACCGCTATTGGTTGAATGGGTTGCTTAACCGGCTTCGGTTTCGGCTTCAACACGATTCCGATTGGTTGATTGTCTTGAGGGATTGTAAGTCTCATTTGTTTAGAGTCTGAAGTTTTTGATTTTTTCCTCGTCGAAAAATTCTTCCAAACATTCGGGGCAAACATTGCCGAATGCGTAATGGTCGATTTCATCGTCGCATAACCACCGCAAACAACATTGGCACATGACTATTGTCTCGTTCGCTTTTCTGCTTTGGTCGTAGTGTTTTTCATAGCTGTCGTTTATTTTTTTAATTTTTTTGCAGTAACAGTCGGGGCAATAGTACGCATCGTTAATACTGAGTGGGGTTACTTCGGCAATTATTGCACCGCACTCACTGCAAGTTGCCACGTCATCGGCAATGAATATCTCCGAAGGATGGTAAGCTACGCCGCCATCACGTCGAACTGTCATTTCTGGAGAATGATCTTGAACAAGTTGCATCATGTATTCCCAATAGATCGTCTGAATTGAATAATTAGGTGAACCTAAACAAACCATTCCCATATAAGGTTCCTTGATCGTAATCAACCCCATATAAAATAACAACGAAATAAAATAACG
>JAIRWK010000017.1 GCA_031268995.1 Planctomycetaceae bacterium | reverse complement strand
ACATTCAATGCTGGTTTCGGCGGCGATTTCAAAATCGGCAACCGCACAAAACTATTCGCCGACTACGATCTCGATCTCGGCGAACATTCAACCGCACATACCGGTCAATTCGGGTTTGTCCGCAATTTTTAACGCGAAAAGCGCGAATGTTACGCGAATGAGTAACGCGAATAATACTAAAAATATTCGCGTAACATTTGCGTCTTTCGCGTTAAAATTTTCCCCTTACCGGCTACGGTATATTTTTTCTGCGGCATCGAAACCGCTTCGGATGCAGTTTGGGATTCCTATCCCGTGAAAGGCGTTGCCAGCCATGGCAAATGATGGTTGGTTTGACGATAATTGCTCAATATTCTTGACCAACTCGCGATGACCGACGTAATATTGCGGCATGGTTCTTGCCCAATGCGCCACAACATTAAACAACGGCTCACCCTCTATCCTTATTATCCGCTTCAACTCACTAAATAAAATCGGCACCAACTCACTATCACCCATCTCCGCAGATGACGGATTCCTCGCTCCGCCAGCAAAAATACGTATCAGTTGCTTACCCTCCGGCGCACGATGCGGATACTTCAAACTGCTAAAACTGCCCGCCAATATCATACTGTTCTCAACCTTAGGAACAACAAACCCCATGCCGGTAATCGGTTGCTTGATCTGCTCAGAATCAAAAGCAAATGTTACTATCGCCGTGCCTTCATGCTCAATTTTAGATAACGACAACGAAATTTCAGGCAAAACACCACTCAACAAATTCGCAGCTTCATAAGATGAACACGCAAAAATCACCGCATCGTAAACTTGTTTATTGCCGGAAGTTTCAGAGCTTGCTAAATTTTCTTGCGTCGTTGCTGTTTCTGTTCGCAAAAGCCATTTGCCATCGTTTCGTAAACTAGCAGACTCAACAGCATTCCCTAACTTTATTGAATCAGCCCGCAACTTGGAAACAATCGCATTGCAAATCGATAACAAACCACCCCGTAACGTAACAAATAAACTATATCTCGCGCCGCTTTGTTCGGCAAGTTTGGCGGAACGGTTGGCGGCTAATTGTTTTTGCATTGCCCAAATCAATGAACCATGATCACGCTCCATCTCTCTAAATCGCGGCAACGTCGCAAGCACACTCAATTTGTCCATGTCCGCCGCATAAACCCCACTAACAAGCGGCTCAACAAGCCGCTCAAAAACCTCACGACCAAATCGACGACGAACAAATTCCGACATACTCTCGTCCGTGTTGTCCCGACGCGCCGGCATAAATAACTCCAATCCAGCCCGCAGCTTGCCAAACGGAGAAAGTATCGGAGTTACCACCATCGGGTAAAGTTTCGTCGGTGCCATCATCAGAAAACCATCCGGCAAAAGATGAAGATTACCCTTGCGAACAACATAAGTACGACGATAAAGCGAATTCGTCTGAACCAACCTATCCGCTATACCTAACTCTTCACAAAGTTTTATCCCCCAAGGAAGCGTCGAAATGAAATTGTCCGCACTCAACTCAATCTCATAACCATCACGCTCAACCGTGTTCAAAACACCGCCAACACGATCCCGACGATCAAAAATAGTTATCTCAATTTCAGAATCCAATTGATTCAACCGATACGCCGCCGAAAGCCCACTTATACCAGCTCCTATTATCGCTACTCTCATTTTCTACAAATGAAGTTAATGGTGAACAATCCGAACCCCCCAGCTAAATCCAGACATGAATTTAGGCTCTGCGCAACATGAGTCAATAAGTGACACAAGGGACAAGGTGAAATCGTTTTTTGCGGACTCGACGATACCAATTTTATACCGAAGCCGGTATGGACAGTAGGCTTCGCCCTTGAACAATCGCTTCATGTTGTTGCGCTTGCGTGTTCAGATTCAGGAATTTTAAAGTAGCTTCAGTATACAACGGCACACTAGAATTTCACACCTTGTGGAATTTCTAAAATACTATTGGGGCGGTTCTAAAAACAACTGTAACGGAAGCGTCTCGCTGCCGATTGCGACAGCGGGAACGCTGCCGTTAAAGGACTAAAATGAGTTTTTAAAACTTCCCATTTGCCAAAAACAAATTATTTAAAATTCGGTCGATTTTCAGTCGATAAAAATCGACCGAATTCGAATAAAATTATTTAGAAATTCCCTTTGAGAATTATTCATTGTTGTCTTGAAATAGGGCATTGATGTCAATTGTTTTTATTTCACTGCCGCGTTTTTCTGCGGTGGGTAATTTTATTTTGTCAGAGCTGACAGGTTTTGATAATCTCTTGCCGACTTTGCGATAGGTTTTTAAATCGTGCGGGCGGGATTGATTCAATAAAAAACCATTTTCATTATTATCACGATTATTTTCAGATTGATATTCCTGATCTTCATAACCATACCGCAAATCCTGAACCTCAAGCGTAACAGTTTTCTGAAACTCAACCAATTGTTTGAATAAATCCTTATAACTTGGGATCGCAGTTGCGATTTCGGTTTCAACAATTGTTGCTGTTTTGTCGATTTTTTGCCCCGCAAGTTTAGCCAAATCCGCCGCATCGTCAACCTTTTGCCCCGCTCGCTCAGTTTGTTCCGCAACAAATTCAATCTTGTCCGCAGCTCTTGTTATTCGTCTAATTGCGTCGGTAATTTGTTGCTCTATTTCCAAGAGCGTGTTCAACGAAATTTTCTGATCTTTTCGGATTTTGCGAACAGAACGGTAAGCCTCGTCAAGCGTGATTGCAGACCGCGCAATCCGAACCGTCTCGTCAAAATGTTCGTCGAAACTTGTTTGTTCCGTGTTGTGTTTGTCGGTCGACATCGGCACGTTTACAGTTGTCGGCGAAATAGTATCAGTTACAGTATCACTCTTCACGGCAAACTCACGATACGCAACACCAAATCCATGATCAATATCAAGTTGCTCATGAACCCAATTCAAAACAATTTCGCCATATTTGACACTCTTGCCGGCTTCAATTTCAGAAATTTCAACAGCCGGACCCGCCTCGCCATTGCCCACAAAACAATCGCCTCGCACATTCGGCAACTTCACAACCGATACCGGCAAATTGCCAGCCTCCGAATGCTCTTCCAGCTCATCGATATTTTGGTCGTTGATAATGTTGCGCGATATTGCGTTCGGGTTTGTCCAAAGCGAAATTATTTTTGTAAATTCCTCGTCTTCATTATCTTCATTTATCCAATTTTTCTGCGGTATTTCCGGCAATACAAATTTCGTTTCGGCAATACATTCAACGTTGTTTTCTTTGAACTCGTTGTTAAATTCCGGCGTATTTTGTAACGTATTTTGCAAATTCGAATCGGCACTGTTACTGATATGTTCAGGCTGTTTTAAAGAACACGCAAGCGTAGCATTGCTAAGCGGTTGTTCCTCGGCGAAATCTACCGCAAATACCGGCATCGGTATATTTTTTTCTGCAATAGCCGACTCTGGAATTTTTGTAACAATATTTCGCGAACATTCCTCAACTTCGACATCAACATTGACATTGATATTTTGATCTTTATTGGTTTCGTTCGTGAAACCGGCGGCATTATTGGTTTGATAAACGTAAACCGGTTCACGCCGCACAAAAGGAGAACGACCGCTCAATACAGCAACTCCATAATTTTCAAGACTTTCACGATTCATTTCCGCTCCATTTGGATCAATGTTCTGATCAGTGTCAATACGATCTAAAATTTCCACACCGAAACCGGTATGAGCGATAGGCTTCGGCATAAAAATTCTCGTTACAATACCAATGCTTCCTGCTGACGAATTGCCTATCCACGAATGCACGATACGAGTGTGCCACACTGTAAAATTTAATCTAATACTATTCGTACCAGTCAAATTATCAACCGTAAAATTATTCTCTCTAAGTTTCAATTTGGATTTTTTGTAACAATAATACGCTTTGCAAATCGCCTGCAAATTGTCCACCTTACTATTCGCGTCATCCGGCAACATTGTAACCGGCGGCAAAAAACAAACAAAAAAACGTCGGCTGTCCGTCTTTCGCAAAAACTGCTGAAATGTTGACGCGAACAATTGGCGTTGAACCGGTTGACCGATTTGTTTTGGACGATTCAACAAAACCGGCAAATCTTCACCGGAATTATTCGCTTGCCCTGCTAACACTTCAGACGACTCAACCGTTGACGTACTCAATTCAAAACTAATCAATCGCTCCACCGACTCGTCATCCAACTCCTCATTGACCACAACAATTTTATCGTCATTGATCACAACAATTTCATCATCGGCGTTGAATTTTTTAAATTCGTTTATGTCGTCTTCTGGATACGGAGGTTTGTAAACTTGATATGCCGGTTGAGATTTTTGCTCCTTGTAAACATCCAGATTTTTCGTGTCATCGTCAAGCGAACCATATTCGACATGCGAACTTATTTCCGTCAATTGCAAAGAATTTTTTTTCCTCGCAATAATTTCGTCATAATTTTCCGTTCTAGTCTTTTCAACTTTATTTACACGTTTGTTCAACATTTCAACATCAACATTTATTTGTTGCAATTTTCCCCACGCGGCGATGATCAGAATTTCATCAATATTTCCTACGGCTTGTTGAGCGGCGAGTTGCAAAGCTGCATCGCAAAGTTGATTTATTTGTCGCGGCGAGCCGTCAGTGAGGCGGAAAATTTCGTCTTTGGCAATATCAGTAAATACCGACTCAGAATTTTTACTGTGCGGAAAATCCATCCGTAATATATCAATTTTGTCAGATTTATTGTCAATAAATTCATCGTTGTTGTCGGCATTTTGGTATTGGGTTTTATTTTGTGTTGGTGTATTTTGCTCGTTGTATTTTGAGAGGCTGATTTGCCAAGTGATGTATTGAAATGTTTCCGTGCGAGTAAACGGATCGAGATAAATTCTCGTTGTAACACGTTGACTGAACGATTCAAATTGAGGCAATGTTAATTTTTCCTCAAACTCACCAGTACCCGCAAGCACAACTCTAAACAACGGACTTGCCCCATCGTCGTTATTGAGAAGCAACCGTATTTCATCAAGCGGAATTTGACCAAGAAATTGCGATTCATCAATCAAAAGCAATAAGCCCTGTGAGGTCTGATTTTTGACATGATCGACCAAAGCCAACTGCATTTCGGCTTCATCCGCACCAACATAAGGTAAATGTAATTCATGCAATAAATTCTGCCAAAACGCTTTCGCACTGCTCAACCGTCCGCTTGCAAGCGACACGACATCAAAATCCGAATCGAATGATTTTCGCAACATTCGAAGCAACAACGACTTCCCAACACCGGCTTGACCAAAGACAAGCGAAATGCCCTCGCCGCGTCTGACCGTGCGTTCAATCAACAACCGCGCATCTTCCATTTGCGGAATAGGGAAATACGATTCCGTATCCGGTACCGCAAGAAAAGGTCGCCGCTTCAATCCAAAAAATGTCTTATACATGCGATTACAAAAAAAACCTTATACCGTAATTGCAATTTATGATAAAGATTTAGCCTGCAAATGATTCGCGACTATACATCTTTATACTGAAGCTGTTTTAAAATTCCTGAAGCTGCGGTAAACCTGCAACGCAGAGCGTTAGGCAAGCGCAACAACGTGAAGCGGTTGCTCAAGGGCGAAGCCGGCTACGGTATAACCTACAATCACCGATCGAACTATCGGCATTTTCAGAACTCTCACTCAAACTTGTTTCAATCATGACGATTTTTGAAATAAGATAATTTAAGACAACTTGGCAAAAAAGATAATGAATGCCGATTAGAGAATAATCACTCAAGAGCATTTTTCCTGCATCTTTTATACCGTAGCCGGTAAGGCGATAGGCTTCGCCCTTGAACAACCGCTTCACGTTGTTACGCTTGCGTGTACAGCTTCAGGAATTTTAAAGTAGCTTGCGTATAATGGAAATTACTGTGCCGTATTATTTTTTCGCAGCTTTATTGGCGGCGGAGTTTAGTAAAGTAACGATGTCGTGAACAATTAAATCGGCATCATTTAAGGTTGTTACTACGTCGATATTTTCTCTCCATTCCGGTTTATGTCGGCGGTCAAAAATTGTAGCTCCGCGAGTAATCGAACCGGTTGTCTCAATATCGCACGGCATTCCTTCTGTCTCTGTATATTCGGAACGAGTTGCCGCCATGTAAGCGATCAGGTCGTTAATGTATATTCCCTCAACTCCATAATTTTGCCTGTAAGCCCTAAACATCGGTAACAACATATCACGATAAAATTGCCCCATTTGATTTTCGGCTTCAACCAATTTATCAAAGTCATCAAGAGTAAAAATTACACTACCCGTAATATCAAGCGGAACAATTGTTTTTGTACATGTTGCATCAAGAACGGCTTTAGCTGCAATCGGGTCTGCATAAATATTGAACTCAGCACAAGGCGTAATATTACCACAAACCGAAACCGTACCACCGGAAATATAAATATGCCGGACAAGATCAGGCAACTCAGGATCACGCGTAAATGCACGCGCTATATTCGTAAGCGGTCCTAAACAAATAATCATTACATTTTCAGGATCGTTGCGAATAGCATCGCAAATAACTTTTTCCGCAGGATGTTGCATTCGTAATTCCGCAACCGGTAACGATACACCACAAAGACCATTGCCCCCATACAAATGCCCAAAATCCAACGGCAAATCAATGTCCGCCGACATCCCCAACCCAATTCGCGGTAAACGCGGCGGATCAACAAATTCAATCAACGCTTGTAAATTCTTAGCCGAAACCTGCGCCGGAACATTGCCACCAACACTCGTTACCGCAACCACATCAACCGCCGAATCAAATATCGCTAAACAAAACGCCAACGCATCAACCACCCCAGGATCAATATCCAACAAAATTTTCTTCGGCATTATCTCACCAATTATTTTAAACGATTTTTATTTTGTACAACTTCACCCTCGAATAACCACTTCACGTTGTTACGATTGCGTGTTCAGCTTCGGGAATTTTAAAGTAGTTCGAACATAAATTAATGATCGGTGCTTCATCATCGCTCAGAATTGGGACTGCCGAGTTGAGTGTATACTGTATTTTAATGTTGGGTAATGAGTGAAATTTAATCTACCTTATCCATTGAAATTGAAAAGCCCCCTTTCCGACTATTGCCCAAATTGGTTTCGGTATATACTCAAGCTACTTTAAAATTCATGGAGCGGAACACGCAAGCGCAACATAACGTAAAGCGGTTGTTCAGGGGCGAAGCCTATCGCCTTACCGGCTACGGTATAACTGTTCGTTCAATGTATTGACCAACCAGTTGTTTTCTCCGCTTTCATCTCCTCTTAACCCCAATCGCCAATTTAGACTTAAGTATTGCCTTAGCGCGAGGGGGATTTTCAAACGTAAATGATTGTCTAAAATTAGCGGGTGAGGTTGCCGATAAGTTCGTGTGTCCCGTACACCACGCTAAATCTTAACCCCCAACAAATAAAATAACAATGGGAACAAAAATAAAACCAGAAACAAAAGAAAAAACCACCTCCCGTAAAACAACACCCGCATCCCAAAAAAACACAAAAAAAGAAGAAGAGGCGTTTGCAGCACTTGAACGAGCAGTGTTGGCTCAAGGTGCGTCCCAAAAGGAAGTAAAAAAAGAAGTCAGCGATCTAAAGGAAAAAATTACCTCCTTAGACGGAAAAGTTACTTCTTTAGACGGAAAAGTTACTTCTTTAGACGAAAAAGTTAATAATCTGGACGATAGGGTTACTAGTCTGGAGAAAAAGGTTGACGAAGGATTTAAGGCAGTTGATGAAAAATTCGAGGCTGTCGATAGAAGGTTTGATGATATTGATAAGAGGTTCGAGGCTGTCGATAGAAGATTTGAAGCTGTTGATAAAAGATTCGATGGTATTGATGCTACTCTCAAGAAAATGCAAGAAACAATGGACGATATTGCTCATCATGTTAACAGGAATGGTACGCGATTGGGGGTGATTGTGGAGAAATCGGTATTAAGAGATGTACCAAGATTACTTAAATCGCATGGTTATAATTTTGATAGTAGCCAAGTTACCTGTAATTATGTGATCCCAAACGCAGAAGGTAGCAGTGCGGTAAATGAGGTGGATTCTCTCATTAACGATCATGGCAACTATTGGGCAATTGAAGTAAAGGTGGCAGCAAAACCCAAAGATGTGGCTAAACATCTTAAACGAGTGGAAAGGTTAGTGGAACATTTAAAAAAACACGACCCCAATTTTAAGCAAGTTACAGGAATTATTGTTGCCGGAGAGTTTTTCAAAAGCTCCTTAGAAAAAGCGGCAATAGCTGGTTTTTATGCGTTTGAAATATCAGGTGTACAACTAGACCTTTTAAGCACTCCTGACTTCCAACCAAAAAAATTCGGGCGATAAGAATTTGCCCTTTAACAATCGTTTTGCGTTGTTGCGATTGCGCGTTCAGTTTCGGGGATTTTAAAATTGCTTGGGTGTAGGTTTGAAAATTTTGTTGAGGGAAATTTTGAAAGGGGATTCGTTGGTGAGGAAATTGATTTGAATAGTTAGGGCGGCAATTGGGATATCTGAAAATAATTGTACGGAAATTGGGGCGGTGTCCGAGGTCAGGAGTGGGTTTATTTTGACAAAATCTTTCATTGTGCATAACACAAGATCAACCCCCAATGCAGATGATTTTTGAGTTATTTCAACAACGTCATTTTTCGTGTATCCATAATGATCAGGATATTGCACAAAATGAATTTGTCTGTCCGAAATTTTATATAAAGTCGAGCGAAATGCGTTGGGGTTTCCGATTCCGCAAAACGCAAAAATATTCTTTCCGCGAATCGAATCTACGGTTGCCTCTGTTCCGTTTGCGTAAATGATTTTTTCCGGCGAATGAATTGTTTCGGCAAAAATCGCTTGAGGCGCAACTTTTTGCACAAATTCCATAACCCGCTCACGTTCCGTTGTTGAAATAAGATCAGCTCGTGAAAGCAAGACCGCATCCGCTCGCCGTAAACCATAAACCGACTCACGCAACATACCACGCGGAAAAAAATAACCATACCCAAACGGTGCCGTTGCATCAAGTAAAACAACTTCAAAATCGCGATGTAAACGCCGATGTTGCATCCCGTCATCCAACACCGCTAAATCAACTCCCAACCCCCTTGATGACACAAATTCCAAAAGATCACGAATCGCAATAACACGATTACGATTTTGAAAATGACACACATCCGGCAACCTAAAAGCTAATTCAAGATATTCGTCATTGACTTTTGATGTAGTGTTTATATCGTTTGTTTTTTTGTGTCGGTAACCGCTGCTTATTATTGCCGGCTGCAAATGTTGGCTGATAAAATATTCGCAAAGCCACGCAACCATCGGCGACTTGCCCGTACCGCCAAGCGTAAGATTGCCGACGGAAATAATTGGAATATCAGTTTTATGAATTTTCAATATTCCATGATCGTAAAGAAAATTTCTGATCTGTACCGCCGCCCCATAAGGAATCGCCGCCCCACACAAAAATAACCGCAATAAATCAAACCACACGCCGCGCTTTTCACAACTGACTAATTGTCGAAACCACTCTTCTACACCGCAGCCAGTTTCAGTTTCGGGAATTTTAGAACGGCTTGATGACAACATATCACAAAAAACATTTCATTTATACCGTAGCCGGTAAGGCGATAGGCTTCGCCCTTGAACAACCGCTTCACGTTGTTAAGCTTGCGTGTTCCGCTTCGGGAATTTCAAAACAGCTGAGTATATATTTCAATTGATACCGTGCATCATTCGTTTTAATTTTGGTGAAAGTGCCAACGCTATGAAACCTATGATCATTGGTATAATTGCCATGAGCAAGAAAAAGTCGGCGAGTCCTGATTTTTCTCCCAAGAAGAAACTGATACCATCGCCCGCTCCGAAAATGCCTGCCATTTTGCCCGCTAGAACGTACGCAATACTGCTTGCCAAAAACCAAACGCCCATGAATAAAGACGCATACCGCACCGGCGCAAGTTTCGTTACCATTGATAAGCCGACTGGCGAAAGACAAAGTTCGCCCCAAGTTGCAAGCAAATAGCAAAGCACTAACCAATACGCCGCCGCTTTGCCGCCAGTAGCTTTTGCTTCTATCGCGCCCGGAATCATCACAAAGAAAGCTGCGGAGACCAACAACGCGCCCAAAGCAAATTTTGTCGGCGTGCTTGGTTCTATTCCGCGACGTGATAAAAACGTCCAGATAATTGTAAAGATCGGGGCAAAAATCACTATTCCAAGTGCATTGACTGACTGATACCATGTTGCCGGAAAGGTGAACGTATTATCGACCGGAGCAAAATCATTGCCAAAACTTTCCTCCACCTTAACCAACGTCCCAATCAAATTTTTAATATCCGTGTCCTCACTGTCCTTCAGACGCTCCTTCAATTGCTCCGCCTTAACTCGCAACAAAGGATAAATTTTGACAATAGACATATCGCCATCTTGTCCCTCTTTACTAAACGTGAGCAAACGTTTGGCGCGATCACCAAATGCTTCGCGTTGAATTTGTATCTTGCTGCCTTTTTTGAGTTTTTCATCTTGATCCTCCAACGCTTCGAGACGAGTAATGACTGATTTGTATTCGATTACTCTTTCGTTGTTCATTAGATATTGCGTTACACATTTGGGCGACATGTTGGTTATCGATTCTGCGACGCTACGGTCTGTATTTTTTTTGGCAAAAACATTCAACGAAGAACCCGCTTGCTCAAACGCCATCCAAAACGCGATCACAAAAACCGAAAGCGCAACAATTACAAAAATCCTGTCGTAATCTTTTTTGTCGAGCGGTCTGGTTTGCTCATGAACTGATTTTTCGTGAATTATTTTTTCTTCGGGAGTCATTGCGTCGTGAGCATCATACTTAACCGGCGCAACACCGATTCCTTTCAAATGCCGCCGCCCAAGCGCAGAAAACAAAATCAATCCGCAAATCATACCAAAACCGGCAACTATGAAACCCCAATGAAAACCATAATTCTCCGCAACTGTACCAGCAACAAGAGGTGAAAAAAATGCGCCAATATTTATGCCCATGTAGAAAATTGTAAACGCAACATCACGCCTACGATCACCTTGTTCGTAGAGTTGACCAACCATGACGGAAATACATGGTTTGAAGAAGCCGTTGCCTAGAATTATCAGCCCAAGACCAACATAAAAAACAATCAACGCTGTCGGATCAGTTGCTAATGTTACCTTGACACCGCCGCCTATTCTAATAAACTCCGTTGCCGCAAGAAAAAATTCTCCCACCGCCATCAACAACGCACCAATCACCACACAACAACGTTGCCCCCAAAACCGATCCGCTATCCAACCGCCAAGTATCGGCGAAAAATAAACAAAACCCGTGTACCACCCATAAAGCGAATAAGCATCCGACTCACTCCAACCAAAACCCGGAGTACTCTCGCTCGTCGAAACACTAACTAAATAAAGAACCAAAACCGCACGCATCGCATAAAAAGCAAAACGTTCCCACATCTCGGTTGTGAAAAGAACCCAAAGCCCTACAGGGTGTCGTTGGGACGATACATTATTGTTGTTACTCATTGGACAAATATGTAACTTTCGTTGTTATACCGAAGCTTCTGGAATTTTAAAACAGCTTGAGTAGGGTAAAGGATTTTTTTAAGGACAAATATGTAAATGGGCAACGGTTACCGATTTCGTTATTTGCACGGTAAAATGTAATTTCGGATTGTTGGCAAACAGTCGTCGAGGAAGGCTTTTGCAATATCGTCTTGTCCGTCTTCGATTGCTTGTACTTGAATTTTGTAAACGTAGCGAAAACCGCTGAATTTGACACGCGGGTTTTCTTCCGCAACCCAACCATTGCCCACATTTACCCCGTAATAAAACGCAATCGTTCCGCCTCTTGCCGAATTATTTATGAACTTAACTTTCCAAAGTGAATTTTCGTCGTTGGCTTTGCCCGTGAAATCTAACAGGGGAAATGGCGTTGCTAATCTGCCTTTTCCATCTTTCTTGTAATCTCGACCGCCAAAACATATTTCCGGCGAATGCACAACTATTATTCCGGTTTTACCGACCATCATTGTTATGTAAACTTCCGATTGCGTTTTGGAATTTTTGTAACGTCGTGTTATGTAGCTATTTTGGATTTGCAAGTCGTTGACATCTTTTTCGGTCAACTTGTCCTCTGCCGCCGCCGTCCAGTCGCCGATTGCAAGAGGTATCTCTTTAAGTTTTGTTTGTGCCTCATTAAGACCTGAAAAATTTGACCAACGAGCCGTCTTCACCCCAACATAAACCGTAATTGCCGCAATAATGGCTACGGCAATTATCATGCCGGAATAAAGCTGAATCGGATTTTTTGATTTTTCGTTACTCATAATTATATTTTTTTAATCTGATGGTTACGAAGGAGGACAAAATACACAAAGGGAATTTTTGAGAAACCATTGATTTTGGGCAAACTATGATACGCATTTTCTGTTGTGGGTCAATACCACCCCGGCAATGATACCGTAGCTGGTAAAAAGCAACACAAAAATAACACATATTTTATTTTCTGATCTTGCGAATATCCTTCAAAAATCTGCGTCGTCTGCGTGCAAATATTTTAAAGAGTTGCGAGCAATGAGCGAACACGTATTTTAACTGCGCCCAGTTGTGTGCCTTCGTCTATTTTCAGCAGTGTGTGAACTTTGCCCTTGAATGCGAGAATCTCTTCAACTTGCTCC
Source organism: Planctomycetaceae bacterium (assembly GCA_031268995.1). Lineage (GTDB taxonomy): Bacteria > Planctomycetota > Planctomycetia > Pirellulales > Thermoguttaceae > WRKP01. Next base: position 3,644 of record JAIRWK010000017.1, on the reverse strand, counting down.
GCCGTTACCGCATCTAGTCCACAACCAAAAGAGTTTAGTTGAATGAGTTGGAAATTAGGCTGGTTGGCTACAAAAGTTGCCGCTCTGTACAATCTTGCGTGATAGCTCCATTGGTCAACAACTCGCAACGGAAACATCAAATTTTTCCCCAAATGCGCAACCGAATCACCCGATAAAACCGCCGCCCCGCTAGAAACAACTAACTCCGGTATCCCATGATGAATCATCGGGTCTAAATGATACGGACGACCAACTAACACCACCACCGTACCATTTGCCGAATGAGATTCTACGAATTCTTTTCCTTTGTTACGTACTTCGTTGCGGTATTCATTTTGAGCCTCGACTGCTTTGGCTAGAGCGTGTTTGATCTCGCGATACGAAACATTAAATTTGCGAAACTCCTCATAAAGACGCTTCGGAAAAATTTTCGCATCCGGTGCCGGCAAAAACGGCGAAATAAAATCTACACCGCCAACAACATCAACAAAAGATTTTGTCTTTGGAGAACCGCATCGCGACACCGCAATTGCGCGTTCGGTTTCAATAATTTTCAAGCGGTTTGGGTTTACATCGTTGTCCCTCCGAAGCTCATCAATATTCAACCGCAATAACTCTGGATACGAACCGACAACAGGACAATTATGCGTAAAAAGAGCGTCGGAAAATTCACGTTGCTCAAAAGGCAACGCCGGATAAAATATCCGCTTCACTCCACGCTCAACCAAATTGATAATATGCCCGTGCGCCAACTTCGCCGGAAAACAAAGCGTTTGCGACGGAATACTGCTCAACCCTTTATTGTACAACTTCGGAGTTGACGGTTCAGATAACACGACCCTAAAACCTAAACCCGTCAAAAAACTAAACCAAAACGGATACACCTCAAACATGTTCAAAACACGCGGCACACCAATCTCGCCACGAATCGCCTTGTGCAAATCAAGCGGCTCGTAAAAATTAAACAACCGATCATATTGGTAACGGAAAAAATTTGGAAGTTGCACACGTTTCGGGTTGTCCGACCAAACAACCGAATCGGTTATTGAAGGCGAATTTTCCGTAACAGTAATTGTTTTTCTTTGCGCAACGTTATATGAATCAGCTTGCGCCGACGATTTTGGAGCAGGATCAATTGCAAATTTACTCGGTCCTCGTTCGCACTTATTGCCCGACACAAATACGCGGTTATCCGGAAAAGAATGCACCGCCAGAAGACATTTATTTGGGCAACCCGGACAACGCTTCAACTTCGACTCCATTTTGAAATTCGCCAAATCGTCGCGTGAAATTATTCCCGACACCAATTTTTCCGGCTTATTCGCAGCTCGCTCACGGGCAATCAAAGACGCACCAAACGCGCCCATCATTCCCGCAATATCCGTCCGATAAACCTCACGATCAATCAAAAACTCAAGCGCACGAAGTACTGCCGGATTGTTGAACGTACCGCCTTGAACCATTACGCTTTTACCTAGTTCGTTGAAATCTGTTATTTTCAGGACTTTGTAGAGCGCGTTTTTGGCAACAGAATACGCCAACCCCGCCGAAATATCCGCAACCGAAGCGTTTTCTTTTTGGGCTTGTTTTACTTTGGAATTCATGAACACCGTGCATCTTGTGCCAAGATCAATCGGCGATGCAGCAAATAACGCCTCACGCGAAAACGAAACAATATCGTACCCCAACGAACCCGCAAACGTCTCAAGAAACGAACCACAACCCGATGAACACGCCTCATTCAAAACTATTTTGTCAACCTTGCCGTTTTTGATTCCAATACACTTTATATCTTGCCCGCCAATATCCAAAATAAACGAAACATCAGGCACAAAATATTTCGCCGCCCGAAAATGCGCAAGCGTTTCAACCTCGCCGTCATCTATCCCCAACGCCGCCTTGAGTATTGTTTCACCGTAACCCGTAACACACCCGCGTCGAATCCGCATGTTCGTCGGAATTTGCGAATATATTTCCGATATAATTTTTAACACGGCATTTATCGGATCGCCGTCATTCGACCCGTACCAAGTTACAAGTATTCGCGAATCGGCATCCGTCAAAACCGCCTTAGTTGTCGTCGAACCCGCATCAATTCCTAAAAACAAATCACCCGTAACCGTCGCAATATCAGCCCGCTCGGCTTTGATCGAATCATGTCTTGCCGTGAATTTATCAAAATCGCCCTTGGAAGCAAACAACGGCGCAAGCCTAACAGTTTCTTCGTAACCGTTATTGCCGAGAGCGTCGTTGACTCGTCCGCAAAGATCTGCGGCAGAAATTACGGTATCATTTTCAGAAAGAATCGCCGCACCAAGCGCGACGTAATAATGCGAATTGTCCGGCGCGATTATAGAATTTTCATCCAACCCCAATGTTTCCGTAAACCGTTTGCGTAATTCGGGCAAAAAATGTAAAGGACCTCCCAAAAACGCCGCAGGTCCGCAAATCTTGCGACCACACGCAAGCCCGCCAATCGTTTGATCAACAACAGCTTGCAAAACACTCGCAGCAACATCTTCACGAGAAGCTCCTTCGTTCAACAACATCGTAACATCCGATTTCGTGAACACACCGCAACGAGCAGCTATTGGATAAATCGTCTTGTGCCGTGAAGCGAGATCATTTATTCCCGCCGCGTCCGTTTTAAGTGTTACGGCAATTTGGTCAATAAACGCCCCTGTACCGCCGGCACAAGTTTCATTCATGCGTTGATCAATACTGCCTTCAAGAAAAGTTACTTTCGCGTCCTCGCCTCCAAGCTCAATTGCAACTGATGTCTGAGGAATAAACGTCGTGATTGCGTGCAAAGCCGCGACCACTTCCTGAACAAACGGAACACCTAATTTTTGAGATACCCCTATTCCCGCCGAACCTGTCATTGCAAGCGTGAAAACTTTGTCTGGAAACACTTGAAAAACATCCGAAACAAGTTTCGCCAGAGCTTGGAAAACACCGGAAAAATGACGTGCATAACTTGACCAAACTATTTCATGCGTCGCGGCATCAAAAACAACTGCCTTCACCGTAGTTGAACCAATATCCAAACCGAGCCGAAATTGGGTAATTTCTTCTGAAACTGGCTTAATTGACAACATTTGTATTTGTTATTATGTTCTTTGTTAAAAAATAGGTGGAAATGAGGTTTTTGAAAACTCCCTTTAGTATAACGCCTGCAATCAATGTATCAACTACCCTTGCCGTAAGGCATCGCCCAAAAATAATTTTCCCAAAACCACAAAGAGACAAGTGGTGAGTGTCTAGTGGCAAATGGTGCCTGGGAGAAACATCCCTAATTACCGGACGCATGCTGGCATAAAACCATCCTCAGCCCCTCCTTCGGAGGGGTTATGGATGGTTCCCCTTAACTTTAGGGAACTAATGGCAACTTTATTTTAGGGTAATGATTTACGAACCTTTCGTCTCCCTTTACGGGCTTTTCGTCCCACTTTACGAGCCTTCGTCCCCCCTTACGAGCTTTTCGTCCCCCTTTACGAGCCTTTCGTTCCCCCTTACGAGCCTTTCGTTCCCCCTTACGAGCCTTTCATTCCCCCTGACGAGCCTTTCGTTCCCCCTTACGCGCCGTGCGTTCCCCCTTACGGGCCTGGCCTGGCCCCGTCGGCTCAGGCCGTGCCCCCTTCGGC
>JAIRWK010000399.1 GCA_031268995.1 Planctomycetaceae bacterium | reverse complement strand
CCGCTGAAAGTCAAGTCGAAATTTATTGGGTAACTTTTATCCGCGTTGAAGTTATTGTTAGTGCGATTTATTGTAACGTTAAATGTGTCTTCATGATTTTCGGAGAAGGCGGCAGTAGTACCGTTTGAGTTAGTCGGAACGGTGAGAGTTAAATTCCAATTATCTTTTTCTTCGTATAAATCTTCAACTTCGTCGCCGGTAAGTGCTGTATCATAAACTGCGACAAAATCTATTTCGCCGTCAAAAAATCTACGGGACATATTCCGGTACTCCAAGTGATTCGGCGGTGAACCCCGGTCCTAAATCGGTTAATTCGCGTTTGCGTATAACTTTTGCTGGTTTGCCCGCCTCTGATGCATCAAACCATACCTCAAAACGTACAACCGGAGACTTGTCATCAAAACGACCAATTATGTTTGCCCTAAATACCGCACCTTGCGTACAAATATACGGCTCCAGTTGCTTCATCAACTCCAAATCCGTAACAACACCACGAGTATAAAGCCAAAACGGATAACGCATGTCATCCTCTGGCAAATTTTCCGTATCAGGCTCACGAGACGAAATTATACCGTCAATAACTTTAGAAACCTCAGATAACTGCGAAGCTACTCCGTCAGTCAAATCCTCGCCGGTTCCCTTCTGATTCAAAAAAATCTCAAGAACAGGACGCGATGCCTGATTGATATTTATACGACCAATCGGCGGTACATCAGAAACCGTCAAGTTGTCATAAAGCTCAGGAAGATACTTAGCCATCTCAGAAGGATCTGTCGAAAAAGGTGAGGCAATTGTTGAAGCGTTGGTGTTGTTAGAATTGCTTGAACCGTTTGGCGACGATTGCGAATTTGTGTTGGAAGTTGATTGAACAAGATCAAGCAATGATTTTATTGTTCCGCTGTTGCTTGTGTTTGAATTTGGTTGCGAGTTGTTGCCTTGCCCGCTTGAATTGCGTGACGATTCAAGGCTCTCGCCTTGATTGGCAGTGGTTGCGCTACGAATATAGCTTCCGTTTGGGAGATTGCCTGTGTTGTTTCCGCTACCGTTGCCGCTGCTTCCATTGTTTCCGCTTGTACTTTGCTCACGTACAGAAATAATATAATCAACCCAAGTCTTATCACTTAATCTTGCTTCTAGTTGAGTTCTCAAGTCTTCAAGATCGTCTTGATTGATATTTATTTTAGCTTCACCATTGGGGCTGAAATTTGATTCGCGGCTGTCAAGCGTTAGCAACGAAATAAGCCCCAAACTCATCACTCCTACATCAACATCAACTTCACTCATCGTCGCTTCATCCGGTTCGCCTTCGTCAAGAATTCCATTGCGATTCCAGTCAACACCATAAAGCAATTTCGGCGTTACTCCCTTGACCAACAATAAATCATCAATCGATTCGGGAATTTCATTTCGCGTATAATACGGCGGATCAAGCGTCATGTAATATTCGTCCTCCGCGCCATACTCTCGCGGCTCCGAATCTTCGTCACACCAATCCAAAATTGAATCCGCAATCTCTTCCGTTATACCCGGCAATTGCAATAAAATCTTTCGCCCAAGTCCCGGATTAGCCGCGTCAATTTGCACCAGCCAACGAAGATTCAATTTACACGATTCATCCTCAAGACCATACCTAAAATCTTCGCCCGAATAATAACCGTCAACAGATAACTTCGGAGCAATAACAGAAAAACGCCCAATATTCATCGGGTCATTTGCAAATTGCGAACCAACCGCCAAACCCGCATCCAAACCCGTCATCGCAACCGAACCGTCAGTAACAATACGTCCGCAAAATTCATCCGTGTTGTCATAAAAACCGCCGTATTCTGTAATAGTTGCCGTGTCGTTTTGCAAAAAAAATCTAACATACTCAACACCACTCTCCGTCAAAAAACGAACTTGACGTTGCCGAAGTGATTGACTTGCCCCACGTTTTTCCGATAACATAAAACGCGAATACGCCAAAACCGATAACGAAAGAATCGCTATCACCACCAACACAACAACCAATATCACACCCCGACTCCTATTCGCCGGAGAATAAATTTCTTTACAATTATTACTCATAATTAAAATACATGAAATTTTTATAATATGTCAATAAAATGTTCGCTAAAAATTAGCCAACATGAGGTAATCAACGTTGTTACACTGTAGCCACGATGAAATTCATCTTTTTAAGACAGGGTTACAGGATTGTCAGGATATAATAAAATCCTGTATATCCTGCTATCCTGCTATCCTGCTATCCTGCTATCCTGCTATCCTGTTAAAAAAATAAAAACTGAATTTCATAGTGCTATGAGTATAAAAATCTCATTACATCATTGTTTCTCCTAATTTTTATACTCAAGCTGTTTTAAAATTCCTGAAGCTGAACACGCAAGCGTAGCATCGCGAAGCGGTTGTTCAAGGGCGAAGCCTACCGCCCATAGCGGCTTCGGTATACTACGCTGTTTTTTGGAATGATACGCATTTGAGATGCGTTTGGTATAATCTTATGCTAAGCACAAATTTGAACGACACGGAGTAAATTTCTTTGTAAACTATCGCGAAGTGTTCACGCTTTAAATTTTGGCAATCGTTGTTTGTTCATTTATTGGAAAGCGGATTGTCGGTAAAAGTATAATCTTTTGTAAATTGTATTTCAACAACCGATACGCAATCACAATAATTTGATTGACGTGCGAACAATTTAAATTGATGATATACTGGAGCTACTTTAAAATTCCTGAAGTTGCGGTAAACCTGCAACACAGAGCGTTAGACAAACGCAACAACGTGAAGCGGTTGTTCAAGGGCGAAGCCAATCGCCTTACCGGCTACGGTATAAACCAAAAAAACAAAAATAGAAATAAATATGTACGGAATTTTGATCAATGGTGCTGGTTGGGTTGCGCGTCAACATGTTGCTGCTTATCTGAAGCGTGATGATTGCCGGATTGTTGCGATCAATAATCACAGCGAATCAAATGCTGCCGGTCTGATAAAGGAATTTGGGTTGGGAGATGTCGCAATTTATACTGATTTTGGGCGTGCGTTGAAACATCGAGGAGTTGACATCGTTTCAATCTGTACGCCGCAACATTTACACTACGAAAACGTGTTGCAAGCTGCGGAGGCGGGCAAACATCTTGTCATCGAAAAACCGGTTGCAACAAATCGCGAAAATCTTTATAGAATGCGTAACGTGGTTGTAAAATCGGGAGTGAAAACGGTTGTGAGTTTTGTGTTACGTTGGAATCCGTTGATTGTGTTGCTCAAGAAGATGTTGATTGATGGAATTTTTGGCGAACCGTATTATGTTGAAGTTGATTACATGAGTTACAACGGGAGTTGGTGGAGTGGTTGGAATGATGGGCGGACGTTGGAGCGTGGGGTGAGTGCGTCGTTGGTTGCGGGTTGTCATGCGGTGGATGTGTCGCGTTGGTTAGCAAGTATTGATCCGAATTGCGGCGCGATTCCGAAAAAAGTTTATGCTGTTGCGGGTGGGTTGCGAAAAGGGGCAACTCGTGAATTTAATCCGGTCAATAATTCGTGGATCGACAACGCTCCGCCGATGGAATACGACGGTTTGGAAATTATCATTATTGAATTTACGAATAGTGCTAAAGCGAAAGTTTGTGTCAATGCCGAATGTGTAATGCCGTACCGGTTTCCAATTCGAATTTTCGGTACCAAAGGGACTGCTATCGACAATAAAATTTGGTCAACATTCTTCCCAAAACAAAGTGATTGGGTTACAATTCCGACAATTCTACCGGATTCAAGTGATGTTTCGCATCATCCGTTTCGGGCTGAGATTGATCATTTTATTGATGATTGTGTTTCAAAAAATGTTGAATCGCACTGTTCTCTTTCAGACGCAATTTTAAGCCACGAAATAGTTTTTGATGCAATCGAATGTTACTCTCAGCAATCTTGAATCCAATTTTTGAAAGCAAGATTATTAAACCTCATTGTCCCTAATGTCCCTTGTGCCCCTAATGTCATTTTTGTCCTTTACAAAAAGGTATTAACAGAAAAAAATAATAATTGAACTATTATTGAAAAATTTATCATGAATGGTTTTGAGCGAATAAGTAGTGTTCTTTGTGGAGGGGAGGTGGATGTTGTTCCGGTGATGTTGCATAATTTTATGCCTGCTGCACGGGAGGCGGGGTTGACTATGCAACAGTTTCGTAGTCAACCGGAAAATATTGCGCGTGCGTTTATTGAAGCGTCTTTGCGTTATGGTCTTGACGGGATATTGACGGATGTTGACACGGCGTTGGAGGCTTATGCGTTGGGGGCGGAGGTGATTTTTGATGAGGACATGCCGGCGAAAGTTGTTGCGCCGATTTCGGATCGGATTGAGGAGGTTACGGACAAGATTGATGTGGGCAAATTGGATAAAGATGAGCGTATTCAAATTTATCTGGAGGCGATTCGGATAATGCGTGAGAAGGTTGGCGGCGAGTTATTTATTCGTGCGAATGCGGATCAAGGTGCGTTTAGTCTTGCGGCGGCGGTTTATGGCATTTCGAATATGATGCTTGGTTTGGCAATGCCGAATATGGAGGAGTCAATTTTACGTTTGATTGAGAGGTGTTATGTTGTCAATTTGCGGTTTCACAAATTGATCATGGAAGCGGGTGCGGATATGACAAGTTTTGGCGATAGTATGGGCAGTCCTGATCTTATTTCGCCGAAGATGTTTCAAAAATTTGTATTGCCGTTTCAAAAGAGGTTGGTTGTTGATTTATCGACTTTAACATTCCCGAAGCCGAACGCGCAATCGCAACAAAATGAATCGGTTGCGCAAGGGCAAAACCTACCGCCTGTGCCGGATGTGGAGGTGCAATCGGGAATCCGAACTGTGTGTCATATTTGCGGCAAGACGGATCGGATTTTGGAGTTGATGTCGGGGTGTGGTTTTGATGGTGTTGAGATTGATTACAAGACGAATGTTGCTGATGTTCAAAAAATTATGTACGGAAAATCGGTTGTATTTGGAATACTTGATCCGTCCGGTGTTTTTTGTTTTGGCAACGAGGCAATGATTCGCGAAACAACACAAAATGTTCTTGATATATTTCAAGGTCGAGGTTTGGTAATTGGTGCAGGTTGTGCGTTACCGGCAGAAACTCCGTCTGAAAATATCAAAACATTTGTCAAAACCGCACGAAATTATCGTTTCCGGTAAAAAAGTTAGTTTAAAACTGAATTGAAAGGAGATTTTTATGAAAAATCGGAAAAATGTTAGTTTGGGTAGGGGGGGGGGGGCTACATAAAGTAGCGTTTACTCTTGTCGAACTATTGGTTGTGATTGCAATCATTGGACTTTTGATTGCTTTACTATTACCCGCCGTTCAAGCTGCACGCGAAGCAGCAAGGCGATCACAATGCCTTAACAACGCAAAACAAATTGGGTTGGCGATGCACAATTGTCATGACGCGACTCTTAAACTTCCATCTTGTGACGGAGGGGGAGACACGTCTGTTGGCGGACGGGCTAATGCCGGTTGGAATTGGGCACCAAGATTATTACCTTATATGGAGGGCGTTACAATCTATGCCGGTATTGATTGGACTAAAGTTCCTTACGACAGACCTTCAAGTTGGACTGGAACGAATCATGATCAAATGATGAGTAATTCGTCAATTTTTTGCAACTATAAAGTTATACGAACAATCTACCCAAATTTTCTTTGCCCGTCAAATACGATCAGGCGGCAAATTACAGGAGAAGATGGATGGAGTGTTTCAGGCGGTATTCAGGTCAATAATAACTGGACATTATCGCAATGTGATTACGCTGCGAATATTGGTGATTATCGAAATTCTACCGGTCTTGGTTGGGGAACCAATAACAAAGAAACGGTTTCGGGTTACACTGGCGCAGGAAATAATGTTACCAAGCCGCGAGGCGTTATAGGTGTTTGTGGATGGTCGGCGGCGTTTGATGATATTACCGACGGGCTGTCGAATACTTTTCTTGTCGGCGAATGTATTGGGACGTTGAGTCATTGGCAAAACTGGGGGTCGCAATGTTTCGCCAATACTGCACATCCAATCAATTCACGTAACCGATGGTTGATCGAAAAACTTCCCAACAGTGCCGGATCGACAACAATTGACGGTTTGGCAACATGGGATTGGAATGTCGGTTTTCGTAGCATGCATTCTGGAGGTGCGAACTTCTCAAGATGCGATGGTTCAGCTAATTTTGTTGCGGAAACTATTGACGGTACGATTTACCGTGCGTTAGCTTCAAGAAATGGAGAAGAACCTGCAACAGGACTTTAAAACTTTTATCGTTTTAAAATCGTAACTGTTCATGGATATTTTAAACCACACAACGGTATAAAATATCTGTGAATGGTATACCGAAGCCGGTATGGGCAATAGGCTTCGCCTCCGAGCAACCGCTTCACGCTGTTACGCTTGCGTGTTCAGCTCCATGAATTTTAAAGTAGCTTGAGTATATAGGGCGATCAATAAAATTTAACCAATAATTTTTAAAACAATTTAACCAATGAAAATAAAAAAAATTTTTACAATCAATGTCGTTTGTTTCCTGTTGTTGTTTGTTGTCTGCACAGGATGCAATTCATCGAAACTGGTTTTGGGCAAAATCGAAGGAACTGTTACATTAGACGGGCAACCATTGAAAAGCGGCAGCATTATTTTTACCGTAAAAGGTACACGAGACGCTTCCGGTACTATTGAAAACGGAGTGATAAAAAATGTAATGACTTTTGTTGATGGCGATGGTGTTCCGGTTGGTCAAGCGTCTGTCGCGATTATCGCAATGGAAGAGATACCAACATTGAACACCCAACCTGCGGTCGATACTTCAGACCCTTCAATTCCAGCACCGCCATCAAACGATATGAACGGTATGGGCAATCAAAAGTTTTCAATACCGGTTCATTACACAAATCCCGAAACCAGCGGCTTGACCGCAACTATAGAAAAAGGAACAAACCAATTGAAATTTGAACTCAAATCAAATTGATGCGATCTAATATTGGTTTCAGTTTACAGGCACGCAGAATACGCAGGTGTTAGAGATTGACGCAGAATGAATTAAATTTGCGAACATCTATTGAATCTGCGTCCTCTGCGTGCTTTACTTAATCAGTTGTGATTTTTTGGGATTTTAATCTTCTGATCGCATTATGCTGATTTTTGGATCGATGGAGCGGGCGGTGGATTCGATTTTGCGGAAAACGCCTTCGCCCGGAAATGGATTCATTCTGACATTCAATATCGGTACCAACTTGACAGAAGACTCCGCCAACTTGACATCAACTAAATCAAACGCTAAACGCCAATCACGAATCTCACGCTCAACCGCAAACTCAAAATCAGACATATTTTCACAAATAATCGATTTTTTAATTGTTGAAATTATACCCTTTTTGCTCGTGTCAATTTTTTCTATGTTGCACGCAAATTCTTTCACGTTGCCCGAATTAGCCGCATCCGACTCAAAAGAAATAATCATCTCAAATCGCAACGGAATCACTTCATCATCGTTTTGGTCATCTTTCACGTCTTGCGATGGATTTGTTTTTGGTTCATCAACTTTGATTTCGGGATTAGTTATTTCGGTTTTGGTCGTTTCTTCTTTAACATTTGAATCGCCAATTGTTGCGCCGCCTTTGCCGCCGGATAAAAGCGAACCATCACCGCCGCCAAGACCAAACTTGAAAATAAGATAAAGCAACAAAAGAATAATCACCACCAAAACACATAGCACTTTGATCAAACGGAAAATAAAACTTTGCGGACGTTTTGGGCGTTCGTGATATGATGTATTTTTCGGATCAGGAATTTCTGTTTTCATTTTTTTAATTTTAGTTTTGTAATTGGAGCAAGGACAATTGGGACAAAATATATTGGCGTTTTGTTTGTTTCAATTCATTGTAGTCCAAGATTTATGTTGTAAAGGGTAACGATTTTAATTTCAAACTTTGCCTCAATTTCGCGAATTCGTTTCAATGTCCATCTACTGTCAAAACCGGCATCGCTTATCAGCAATACGATGGTCATTCCGGTTTTGATTTCTGGAACATCGGATGGATGTTTTGCGTTTATCAGTTGGATTTCTTTGTTTGGTTTTCCGTTTATGTCGAGCAAGAAGCAACGGTCAAAATTTTGACCTTGTGCCGTCTCGGCATACACCAACGTTAAACCTTTGAGCAATTGCGAGGCTACTAATTGTTGGCGCACCGTTTCCGAATCTATATCAATATTTCCAATCTCTTCATCACTCAACGCAACACGTGCCTCGTTGTCATTTATAATCTGCGAGTTAGCCATACAAATAACCAACAAACCAAGCATTATCAACACAATATCAAGCAACGCCACAAGACGACAAATAACCCCGCGAAAACTCATAACAATATTAAAGTCAAGTATTGATATTGTAAACCACAAAGAACACAGACAGAGTTCACAGTTCACAGAGATATTTTTTTGGCGGGCAACTCGCAAAATATACCGAAGCCAGTATGGGCGGTAGGCTTTGCCCATGAACAACCGCTTCTCGTTGTTGCGATTCCGTAATCAGCTCCTTGAATTTTAAACTGAACTTTTGCAAAATGGCATTTCACAGTATAAATCAAAGGAGTTGAAGCATCAAAAAACGCCAATTTTTATTGTATTATCGTATCATATATTATTTTTCAAAAATTGATGTG
>JAIRWK010000352.1 GCA_031268995.1 Planctomycetaceae bacterium | reverse complement strand
GAAGTCAAACGCCCTAAAACGACGTTCACGTCGGATAAAACTCATACCGCGAGCAATCTTTGACAACTCATCGCCATCAAAAATCTCTTGAAACAACTGCGAATGTTTGAAATGGGGGGCATAAGCTAAAAACGGATTAAAGGTGTAAAAAAGAAACTAAAAAAAACATATCGTACAAAAAAATACACACATCTCCTATACCAATTTTCCACTTAAACCCCTAACTTAATACCTATGGGGTTGCCCTACCAGCTACGGTATAGCTTCAGTATAATTGCTTTTTTTATTGTCTTTCTGGTTTTTCTCCGTTTATTGCCCGAAGGTAATTTGGATTTTCTGCTTGTCCGGTGATTTCGTAGAGGAATCTGCTTGGGATGGTTGGTCTTAATTTGCCCCATTTCATTCGGTTCAGCGCAAGCGTTAATGTCAACCTCTTCCTTGCCCGCGTTATCCCCACATAACACAACCGCCGCTCCTCATCCACCGCCAACACATCATCACTGTCCACACTCCTATAATGCGGCAATAAACCCTCCTCCATCCCAACCATATAAACATCCGAAAACTCCAATCCCTTCGCCGCATGTAACGTCATCAAAATAACTGCATGGCGATTTCGTTTTTGTTTGTCCGCGCCCGAACCAAAATCCGCTCCGGCTACCGACGTGTTGTCCAAAAATTCAGACAACTTCGGTTTTGAAACCTCCGAAATATATTTCGATGCCTCGCTAATTATCTCGCCAACCGAATCCCAACGCTCATTTCGCTCATTCAAATTCGGATATTGACGCTCAACCTCACGTTCATAATCAACCGCTTGAATCATCTCTCGCAACCGCTCAACCGAAAATTCATGCGAAAAAATTCTGCGTTGCTCTGAAATCATTGATTGAAATGATTGCAACGCCTCAACTGTTTTTGTTCCAAACTCACCGCTCGCGTTGCTGTCCGAAGGCAACCTCGACAAAAAATCCCAAATTGAAACTTTAGCCGTATTAGCATTTTCCGTCAACCGTTGCACCGTCGCCGAACCTATCCCGCGAGGCGGAGTATTCAACACCCGCAAAAGCGATACACTGTCATTCGGTCGATTGATTATCTTCAAATAAGAAAGCACATCGCGTATTTCTTTGCGATCAAAAAATGATTGACCGCCAATCAAAATATACGGAATTTTCGCCGCCCGAAACTCCATTTCAAAAGCACGCGGTTGATCATTCGTGCGAAAAAGCACCGCAAAATCTTCGGCATTCCGCCCCGCCTTCAACCGCGAAAGAATATCATTGACAACAAATTTCGCCTCAATCTCGCTGTCTTTACATTGTTTAATTGTCGGCGTTGAACCGGACACATCCGATTTAAGTTTTTTGCCATGACGTTGCGAATTGAAACGTATTAAATTATTTGCCCAACCAATAATCTCTTTCGTTGACCTGTAATTATCCTCCAAACGCACAATCTTCGCGTCATTCCAATCCCGCTTAAAATTCAAAATATGCTTCACCTCCGCACCACGCCAACCATAAATCGCTTGATCATCATCGCCAACCACACACAAATTTCCATGAGGTAACGCCAACCCGCGAACAATCCGATATTGACTCATGTTCGTGTCTTGATATTCGTCAACAAGAATATGATCAAACCGTCCCGACTCCTCTGCTAACACATCAGGATGTTTGCGAAATAACTCCTCCGTAACAAGAAGTAAATCATCAAAATCCACCGCGCCAACTGTACGCAACATATTCTGATAACGACTATAACCCAACGCCGCAAGATGATCTTTTGAACTCCAAACGTTTTTGAGAGCTTCGTCGCAATTCACGCCTGTACTTTTCCACGCGCTGATTCTTGACAGCAATTCCGACGGTCGCAACGCCGCGCTTGATACTTTGATTTCGCGCAATACTTGGCGGGCAATCGATTCTTGATCGCTTCGATCATAGATCGCGAATTGTTCGGGGTATCCGAGCCGTGTTATGTGGCGGCGTAGGATTTTGACGCAAAGAGAGTGGAAAGTTGCGGCTTCGGGTTTACCGTTGCCGGACGGGTTAGTTGTCTTGAGCAACTCGCCAATCCGCGATTGCAATTCACGCGCCGCTTTATTCGTAAAAGTTACAGCAAGAATACGAGACGGCAAAATACCGCTACGAATTAAACGCGCTATCCGATACGTAACAACCCGCGTCTTGCCCGTACCCGCCCCAGCAAGCACAAGCAACGCCCCCCTCAATGTTTCAACCGCCTCACGCTGGGCAATATTCAAAGACATATATTACATAGTCAAGTTGTTTTTAAATTCCCGAAGTTGCGGTAAACCTGTAACGCAGAGCGTTAGGCAAACGTACACTCAAGCTACTTTAAAATTAATGGATCGGAACACGCAAGCGCAACAACGTGAAGCGGTTGTTCAAGGGCGAAGCTTATCGCCCTACCGGCTGCGGTGTAACAACGTAAAGCGTTCATTCAAAGGCGATGCCAATCGCTCATAGCAGCTTCGGTATAACTTTTGCGTCAACGATTGCGTACATTTTAATTCGACTTCAATTCGAGATCAATAACCTGCTCATACTCAATCTATTTTTAAATTCCCGAAGTTGAAAACGGAATCGAAACAACCGATTCACGAAACAATACGCGCAAGCGTACCGACGTGAAGCGGTTTGTTCAAGGGCGAAGCCTATCGCCTTACCGGCTACGGTATATTATCGCTCGTCAATTAGGATTTTAGAAATTCCTTGATGTTGGGTTGGAACCATATTTCACATAAGAAAGAAATCATCAAAACCACTCGCCCAAAATAATCTCCACCCCTGCGCGGCGAATCTTTGTCCCTACAAAAAATCGGGATGCCGGAAAATGTTCGCCTATTAAATTCAAGGTTATTGTTCAAAAAATGAGTTCTTAGAAGATTCCTATACATGCACGACTTACGATTACATGCACGGCTTACGATCTCGTTATCCCGCCAATCAGAAACCAACGCTCCAAGTAGTTTGGTCGTTCGTTTCCGACGGCTTCACAACTTCACGCCGCAACTCTTTTTTCGCCGGATCGTAAATCCGTAATTCATACGTATCACCGGCAACCGTTCGGCTGATACCGGAAAGAGT
>JAIRWK010000324.1 GCA_031268995.1 Planctomycetaceae bacterium | reverse complement strand
TCTAATTTACCACGTTTGATTTGATATTTTTCGATCAATTCATGCGGCGGCAGGATTTCTTCTTCCTCGTGCGGAAAACCGCAAAGGTCAAGATTGTAACCGCGCTGCTCCAATTCTTTGAACGTGTAACATTTCGCCTTATCAAAACCGTCCTCAACTACCTCCACACGCTTTTTCCACCAATCAATCGCCGGAACAAAATGTTTCAACTTCATCGGTTTCGTTTTGGAAAAATGTTTATATCCTTCGGGCATATCGAGACGATAAAACCATGTTTTTTTGGTTTTATCTGTTCTATCAAAAAATAATATGTTGGTCGTAATATTGGTATAAGGAGCAAATACATCGTGCGGCATACGAATAACAGTATGCAAATTAAACTCTTCCAATAATTTTTTCTTGATAGCAATTTTGGCGTTGTCGGTCCCGAACAAAAAACCATCAGGAATAATCACACCTGCCCGCCCGTTCTTTTTCAACCGATACATAATCACCGAAATAAAAAGGTCTGCCGTTTCGCTGCTTCGCAAGTCGGCAGGAAAATTGATTTTCACGCTCTCCTTTTCACTGCCGCTGTAAGGCGGATTCATCAGAATAACATCAAATTTGTCCGCCTCTTGATAATCGCGGACATTTCTTTCAAGCGAATTGCCGTGACTAATATTCGGATTGTCAATATCATGCAGCAACATATTAGTAACACAAAGCAAATGCGGCAGGGCTTTTTTCTCAACACCGTAAACCGCATTACTGTAACGTTCGCGGTCGTCAGGTGTTTTGACTTTTTTATCGAGTTCTTTGAGCGCGGACGTGAGAAAACCGCCGGTACCGCAAGCAAAATCAGCAATCCGTTCGCCCAATTTCGGCTTCACCATTTGCGCCATAAAATCCGTAACAGCACGAGGCGTATAAAATTCACCGGCATTGCCTGCACTTTGTAAACTTTTGAGAATCGTTTCATAAATCTCGCCAAAAGCATGACGGTCTTGATACGCCTCAACATCAAGTTCGTCAATAATGTTAATCACTTGACGTAACAAAATACCGTCTTTCATGTAGTTGTTGTTATCTTCAAAGGCGGCGCGGACAATCGTTTTACTCATCGGATCGTTACTTGTTACCGCAAGATTTTTCAACGCCGGAAAGAGTTCATTATTGACAAAATTGAGCAAGGCGTCGCCGGTAATCGCTTTACCGTCCTTCTTGTCAACCGCCCAATTCCGCCAACGGAATTTCTGAGGAATCACTGAGCAATATTTCTCGTTGTGAAGCTCCCAAAGTTGCTCTTTGGCATCATAAAAATCGTCTTCAAATCCATCAACAGCCCAAACCTATAAATCCTGCCTACAAGAATCTGTTATTTTTATCGAGCGTAAATATGCTCCTGTTGTAAAAATACAGGGCATTTTTTTATCAAACATCTGTATCATATTAATTATAATTTACATCAATATTAAACTTCCATCTCTCAAGCCTTTATCAATACTATCAACACATTCCTTGTATATCTTAAACGCCTCGCCTTTGATTGACTTGTCTTTGATACTTAACAATTTTCTTTTTATAGAATTGTCTAATCCAAAAATGTCATCCATCGTTTTGATTTCTACATTCGGCTCGTGGCGCAACAAATACCATTCTTTGTCGTTGGCTTTGTGTTCGTCAAGATAGGTTATATCTTCGCTTGTCATTTTGAGCATCAAGTAATTTATGGTTTTCCCATAAAAAAAGTATTTTGTAAGATACATTTCGCCAACGGCTATATGCCCCGCTCTCTGCGAGCCGTCTGTAAAATTGCGGCGCATACGACCTGCATATTTTATAATCTTGTCTTTCTGTATTATAGTTGAGCGTTTTTTTGCAAAGGTTTCCCACGAGCCGCTGTATTGTGAATTGAATTTTGACAAAAATTTCGTTTCTATTTTATCAAGAATGATTTGCAGTTGTTTTTGTAACTTTATGGGATTATGATAGTTTTCTAAAATTGGACGCAAATCTTCCAATTCGTCAATAATCAGGTATGTACCTTTTTCGTGCTTTGAGGCGGAAACAGCCATACCGAACAAATCGTCTTGAATTTTGTCAACGCCTTTTTTGAGGTAATACACCCCGACAAGTCCGTTTTTGACTGCGCCCAATGCGTGGTGGAAACGCTGATATTGTGCGTTGCCACTTGATTTGCGGTTTAATGCGTCTGTGCCTTCCAAACCAATGAAAGGAATATTTTTGCCATTTTTGCGGATAAACCAACCTGCATCGCACGAACCATAATCTACCTCGTTGTGCGAAAATGTAAGTCCGCCATCGGTAAATAACCGTTGGTCATCGTTGCTGCTTTCAGGGAAAATGCGCAATCTTAAATTGCCTATCGAAGATCCAAATGTTTCGATAATTTCCCTTTTTATTATTGGTCATGTGCCAGCGAAAACGGCGCGCTTGTATGTCAGCGAAAAGGGCACAGTGGTTGTCAAAAGTGAGTGTCATTTTATATACTATGTTTTTTTCAAAAACATCCGTTTTCTCCT
>JAIRWK010000323.1 GCA_031268995.1 Planctomycetaceae bacterium | reverse complement strand
TTGATGTTCGCTGCGGTGGTGTGAAATTGCATTGGAACATAAGTTCCGTTATGACTTTCAAATTCAATCTTCTCTATTCCCAAACGCGCAACATAAATGTCCGCACTATCCGAATCAATCTCTTTACTTTTTTCAACATCTTTATAAAGTTTAGCCTTGATGGTATATTTTTTCGGATCGGCGAATTCGTCATTATTGTTTTTGCCATTCCAATTAGGACTGTCTTTGGTTAAACTCTTGACAATCGTATTGGTATCATCTACAACCGCAATATTGGGCGTAACGCTATCGGGATATTTTATTGTTGAGTCAAGTGTAGCTGTTCCGCTTAATTTCGGATCAAATACTTTCGTATTCGCAGCAAGATCAAGTTGATAAACGTAAATTGAACCTTCAGCTTCCGCACCGGTGTTTTCATGTTTCAACGAAACCTTAATTTCACCAACCGGAACAGACTGCGCAACTCCGGTAAAACTCTTTGACGCATCGCGTCCTGTTGCTGTAGTTAAATCCCATTCTGCCGCTAACGTAATTGCATTGTTATTTGACTTTAGTAATTTCAAACTACTATCAACTGTCGGCTTTAATTTGCCAACATTTAAATCAGATGGAGAATAAGTAAATGCTATTGTCGTTTTACTTTTATCCGGTTGCGGGGCAGGCAATGAACTATAGTATCTCAAGTATGCCTTTTGGTCATTTTTTTCTTCGTCGCTACTGCCAACTTCCACTTTGACGCTAACTACGGTCGCTTTGGCTGTATCTTTTTCGGATTTCCAAGTTAATTTTGCTTCTTTGTCCCTCATACTGCCGCTTGAAGAACCGCCAACATACTTGGTCATAGGAAATGTCGTGGTTGCAACATCCCATGAACGCGCGGTATTTTCTACACCATCTGTTTCTTCGTCGTACAACTTAAGATCAGACAGGGACAAAGCCACATTACCGCCCGCGCTTTTAGGTTCAAATTTCATAACAAGGGATGCTCTTTTCTGTACAGAAAAAAATGCCCCAATATTTTCCTCGTTGTCTTCGCCTATTCCGCCAAGAATAATATCAATTTCAAACACACCAGCAACAACTTCAGCTTTAGCTGACGAACCCGAATGCTCTGCTTTCAATGTAGTTTCCTTTGCTGTTTTACCCTTTACCTTGACAATTATCTTTCCCTCTTTACTTTCTGTTCGTCCGGCTAATTGCCATGATAGCGAACCATTTTGCGGAGTTGTCGGTGCACTTGCATTACCTTCTACAAAATCTGAGTCAAGTATCTCATACAAATCGGACAAGCCACTCAAAGTTATTGTCCCTGAGTTGAAAGCAACAGAATCGTATGTAATCTCGATCTGTCCTTCATTGCCAACCTTCAGCCAAGTCGGCGCAATAATATCAATATTTTTCACTGTTACTTTCACTGGTTCAGATGTTACCGCCTTACTTTCACCCGTATCACCAAGACGATAATTCATGGTAAATTTGAGCCAACATTCGCCAGCACTTAAAGCTGATATTGAAACCTCTTTTGTGTACGAATTTTGGTTTGCCCATTCGGTATCTGACGACGAAGTTACTGAAGCAACTGTAGAATCTGTACCAGTACACGCTTGATCAGAATATACCGCCGCGCTAACATATTTCCATTGGCACTGCGGTACCTCATTTTCCTTTATAAGTGAATTATTACTCAAGTAAGTTCCAGTAACGTTAAATTTAGGTGTTGTGCCAATCGCACAAGTTTTTTCAGTTGGTTCTACGGTAACTGTTGCAGGTGTTGTTTGTGTAGTTTGCGCGTAACTAAAATTAACAAACATCGAAAAACTAAGCAACATCGCAATCATCAATTTTCGTAACATAGTGATACCTCCGATTTTTATTTTTTGTTCAATTGTCCTAAACTCCATAAACATAACAGCTTTACACAATAAACTATTGCTTTCACTTAATATACCGAAGCCGGTATACAATACAATTCTAATCATATAGGATTCGTTGGCGATTGTTGATCGGGTCATTGGGATCGGTACGATTTTTGTCATTATCCGCGGCTCTTTTTATTCCTGAATTTGAATTGTAAAGTTTCTTCCAAGCTCGTTGCATTGTGTCGTTCCATTCTTTACGTTGCTCATCATCCCATATATTCAAATCCCATTTCATGACGCGTTCGAATTCCGACCAGAAATTATTTTCTCCGCTTTTTTTCACAACCGCATACGCCGTCTGGTAAACCAATATACGACTTTTGCGTTGTAGATCAATCCCACCCTGAAAATCATACAACAAATTAGCCGATCCCCAAATTGCAAAAGCATGTTGTGTATATTGGTCTTGTTCCCAAAATTTTTCGGGATACAGAGGAGCTTTATAAGGAACCGGCGTATACGGAATGTCATGTCGCTCTTTAGCAAAATCTGTCGGCTCTCCGAATACTTGGGCAATCGCTACTGAAGACATAATTGTATTGAAACTATAGTTACGGTCAACCTTGACTAAATAATTTTGAGGACCAGTTACAACAAATTGCACATGAACTCCGCCCCAAAAATTACGTACTCTCGAACGGGCAAGAGGCAACATCACCTTCGTTAATTTTTCACCATTGCGACCAATTAACGGTTTCATATCTACTCCAATTACTTTTGATGGAACTCCAGGCGGTTCTATAGTGGATCTTTGCGGTACCCATTTCATATCAGTCGGATAAAATTCAACCAAGTAATCACGCATCCGATTATTATACTCAAGCTGTTTTAAAATTCACGAAGCTGGACACGCAAGCGCAACAACGTGAAGCATTTGCTCATGGGCGAAGCATATCGCCCTACCGGCTACGGTATAACTATTCAGTCGATGGAATTTTTTATTAACCACAGAGAACACAGAGGGAATTTTTAAATACGAAAATATACGAAAGAATTGAAAGTAAAATTTTTACCTATTTCGTTTCTTTCATATTCAAAGAACTTAAACTCTCTGTGAACTCTGTGTTCTCTGTGGTTAATAAAAATTATCTGAAAAAGAATGTGAGTGTAAAATAAATTGCAATAAAACAAATATGAAGAATACTGTAGATGATAAGATTATAAAAAATACCCGAAAATCTTATTTTATGATTTATTCTTAATCCTTTAATACACAATGAATACGCGACCAATGACATCACTATCAACATAACCGGAAGTAAAAAACAAAGCGAAAATAAATCGAAATTATTGTAAATACTAAACGGTTGTAACTGGAAAATTTTGATCCATAAAAACATAGCCACCCACAATGATGCCATAAGTAATCCACCTATAAAAAGAGAACCAATTACAAGTAACACTACCTTTATTTGTTCCGGTATTGTCTGCTTTTTTCGAAAAGGGAGGAGTTTGAGATGTCGTGGTATATGTACACCAAATGACGAGCTGTACAAACTCATCGTTTGCCTAATTAAAAAAGTAAGTAATGGAATAATGTACGAAAAAGGTACAGTCGACCATCGAAAATCGATAAACATGACGGGAACGATAATCCGAACTGGACCTATAATTTGAACTACTGATAACGGCAAGAGCGCAAGAGAAATGTAAAACAACGATGTGAGAACCGACATTGTTATGTCAGCGTGTAGATATTGACGCAACGATAATGTATTCATGCGAAACATTTCATCTACATCAGATGCCCCCTCTATGTTTCTCGTCGAAGCACTTCCACAAAATAATCCAAGATAACAAACAATAACTGCAAAAGTAAAAAACATACTTGAACAATTCAAGTTGTCAAACCAGCTGACAATACAAAGAATTATAACGAAAACGCAATACAGGCTTGGGAGGCAAATCATAGCAGGATTGCGAAACATTCGCCGTACTTCGCGAACAACAAGCGGATTGATATGATCGCCCCACGAATCCATCCATTCAATAAAACGTTGTAGCATTAAAAATAATCCAAAAGTATTTCTGTTAAGTATTTTTTAAACACGAAAGGCACGAAATAGATGAAAAGCACAAAATGGGATTTTGAAAAACTTACAACTATTCAGTTGATTGTCAATAACCACAGAGAACACAGAGAGTGCAAGGGGAATTTTAAATACGAAAATATACGAAAGAATTGAAAGTAAAATTTTTGTCTATTTCGTTTCTTTCATATTCAAAGAACTTATCTCTGTGAACTCTGTGTTCTCTGTGGTTATACCGTAGCCGGCTTCGTCCTTGAACAACCGCTTCACGTTGTTACGCTTGCCTAATGCTCTGCGTTGCAGATTTACCGCAGCTTCAGGAATTTTTAAAACAGCTTGAGTATAATAAAAAATTTGATCATTATCGGAAAAAGAATATGAGTATAAAATAAATTGCAACAAGGCAAATATGAAGAATACTGTAGATGACAAAATTATAAAAAATGCCCGAAAATCTTATTTTGCGATTTATTCTTAACCCCTTAACACACAATGAATACGCGGTTAATGACATCACTGTCAATATAATCGGAAGGAAAAAATAAATCGAAAATAAATCGAATTTATCGTAAATACTAAACGGTTGTAATTGGAAAATTTCTGTCCATAAAAGTGCAACTGCCACAAATGGTACCATAAGCGATCCACCCATAAGAAAAAAAACAATCATAAGCAACATCACTTTTATTTGTTCTAGTATTGTTCGGTCTTTGGGTGAAAAGCGGACTTTGAGACGTTGTGGTATATGCACGTCAAGTGACAAGCAGTACAAATTTATCGTTTGCCCAATTAAAAAAGCAAGTAACGGAAAAATATACACAAAATGTACATTCGACCACATAAAATTGGTAAGCTGAACTGAACCGATAATCTGAACTACTGATAACGGTAAGAATGCAAAAGAAATGTAAAACAACGATGTGATGATCAATATTGCTATGTTAGCGTGTAGATTTTGGCGCAACGATAATGTATTCATGCGAAACATTTCATCTACAACAGACAAACTATCTATGCTGTTCGCCCAAACAAGTCCGCAGACCGCTCCGCAATAACAAATGCCAACTGAAGATACAAGAAATATAGTTGAACAACTCAAGCTGTCAACAAACCAACTTACAAGACAAAGAATTATTACAAAAACATAATACAAACAAGGAAGCCAAATATTAGAAGGATTGCGAAACATTCGCCGTACTTCGCGAACAACAAGCGGATTGATATGATCACCCCACGAATCCATCCATTCAATAAAACGTTGTAACATAAAAAATATCCCAAAAGCGTTTCTGTTTTCCGTTTTTGCCCGCAACGCAAGTGTTGCCGACAAGAGACACTGGAGCGGGAGTATAAACCAATCGTCAAAAAAATGCAATATTCGGCATTGGGCAGTCGTAAGAATATTTTTAAACACGAAAGGCACAAAAGAGACAAAAAGCACGAAGGGGATTTTAAAAAACTTTTCATGTCTTTCATATTTTTTGTACCTTTCGTGTTGAAAAATATTCTCTGTTTGGGTTCCCCCCGTTTCGCTATAATTTTTTTTTGATAGAATACCGCACCGGTTGTGGGTTGGTTGTTGGGGGACTACGGTATTTGGGTTGGAGACGAATGTAATGGTTTTTGAATTGGGTGAGGAAAATTCGGATTTATCCGGCGCGGGCGGTTGTGAGCCGTGTCAAGTTGATGAATCTGAAGGGGATAGTGGGGCGGAGTCGGTTGAAGTTTCGCGTCGTGGATTTTTGAAGTTAGCCGGTTTTGGTGCGGCGGTTGGGGCAACGGTTGGCGTTTCGGGCGGTTGTGATGCTGATTTGGGATTGGTTGCAAAGAATCCGTCCGGCGGCGGTGGTTGGTTGCCCGATCAATACAACGCTTCTGGAAACTTTCCCGTACAAGTACGAGGACGTGTTCCAATCGACCCGACAAACCCGTCAATAAAACGAGACGATCAAAAATGTATTCTTTGTGGTCAATGTGTCGAGGTGTGTTCTAAAGTCGAGACGGTGATGCACAATTATGAGTTGCCGTTGATTGACGATATTCCTTGTGTGTGTTGCGGTCAATGTACGCTTTGGTGTCCGACCGGTGCGATTTCTGAAGTTGACGATACGCATTTGTTGATGCGGGCAATCGAAGACCCGAATCTGCACGTAGTAATACAAACCGCGCCGTCAACAAGAGTCGCGTTGGGCGAGGAATTTGGTTTGCCTGTCGGTACGAATGTCGAAGGTTGTCAAGTTGCGGCGTTGAATCGGATTGGGGTTGACAAAATTTTCGACACGAATTTTTCCGCCGACTTGACAATAATGGAAGAAGGAACCGAATTAGTCAAACGAATCACCGGCGAAATCAAAACGCCATTGCCGCAATTGACATCGTGTTGTCCGGGGTGGGTTAAGTTTTGCGAGTATTTTTACCCTGATTTAATTCCGCATCTTTCGTCCGCGAAATCGCCAATGACAATGCTTGGGGCAATGATAAAAACTTATTACGCGGAAAAAAGTAATATTGATCCCAAGAAAATATTTTCTGTTGCAATAATGCCTTGTACGGCGAAAAAGTTTGAGGCGATTCGTCCAGAGATGAATCATTCCGGCATCAAAAATGGCGATCCTACAATTCGCGATATTGATCTCGTTCTCACAACACGCGAGCTTGCGAAACTTATCAAACGTGTTGGTTTGGATTTTGTCAATCTTCCACCGATGAAGTACGATTCGCTTTTGAGTGAATATTCCGGCGCGGGCGCGATATTTGGCGTTACGGGCGGCGTGATGGAAGCGGCGGTGCGAACGGCGTATCATCTTTTGGCAGGCGAACCTCCGAAGTCGTTGTTGAATCTCGAACCTGTACGCGGTTTGGCGGGTGTCAAAGAGGCGAAACTTAATATTCCAAATGTTGGCGATGTGAAGATAGCTGTTGTTTCGGGTTTGCACAACTCGCATAAGATACTTGAACGTATTCGCAATGGTTCGGGCGATTGGCATTTTGTCGAGTTTATGGCTTGTCCGGGCGGATGTATTAGCGGCGGCGGTCAACCGCGATCAGCAGTGCCGCCTTCCGATGCCGTGCGTTCTGCCCGAATCAACTCGCTTTATTCCGCCGACGAAAAATCAACTATTCGACTCAGCCACGAAAATCACGAAATTAAAACAATCTATAAAGATTATCTCGGTAAACCAAATGGCGAATTGCCGCACGAACTTTTGCACACACATTACACTGATCGTAGCAAACATTTGACCGCTAAAATAAAGAAAACCGGATCGGAGGAGAAATAAAAAATGTCAAAAGGTGTTTTAGTAAATCTGACTAAATGTATAGGTTGCGGCGGATGTACTGTTGCGTGCAAAATGTATAACGACAACAAATGGGTCGATGACAGATCGCCGTCAAGCGGAGAAAACGCACAACTTGCAGATGAAAATTGGACAGTAGTAAAACAATTCAAATTATTCAAAAACGATGACACGCAAGTTTGGCGGTTCGTTAAACATCAATGTTTACATTGCCAATCGCCGTCGTGTGTGTCTGCGTGTTTTGCCCGCGCGTTTCAAAAAACAGATGAAGGCGCGGTTGTTTATTTTCCAGACAATTGTGTTGGTTGTAGATATTGTATGATTGCGTGTCCGTTCAAAGTTCCAAAATTTGAGTGGCAAACGCCGATTCCGGTTGTAACAAAATGCGTGATGTGTTACGGTAGGTTGAAGGATGGCAAATCGCCGGCGTGCGTTTCGGTTTGCCCCGAAGGCGTGATGAAATTCGGCGAGCGCGAAAGTTTATTGCGTGAGGCAAAAGAAACGATTGCGAATGATTCGAGATACGTTAAACACATTTACGGCGAGGAAGAAGCGGGCGGAACAAGTTGGATTTATATTTCGGATGTTCCGTTTGAGAAAATCGGTTTTAATACCAATGTTGTCAAGAAACCGTTACCGTCTTACACATCGTTTTATATGAAATGTACGCCGATATTCGGGGCAATTTGGGTAATCATTTTGACCGCGTTCTACTTCATCACCAAACGCCGAAACACCATCAAAAAACAATCCGCCGAATTATCGTACAAAAAAACAACCGAAAACAATTCGGATCAAAATCAAAATTTGCCCGAAAATAAAATCGTTGATAAAAAAATTGAATAAAAACAATACACCGGCTCCGGTATAATTTTTTAGAAAAGAGAAAGATAAATAGAAATGGAAAGTGAAGTGGAGAATGTTCCTTTTAGGTTTAGTATAACATTTATTCGTGTGTTGTTATTTTTGCTGGCATTGTTTGCGTTTGGCGTGGTTGCGGTTCGTTTTTTATTCGGGCTTAGTGCTGTAACGAATTTGAATGATGATTGGCCTTGGGGGTTATGGATAGGTTTTGATGTGATGTGTGGGGTGGCGTTGGCTGGTGGTGGTTATGGTACGGCGTTGCTTGTTCATGTGTTTCATATTGAGCGATTTCGTCCAATAGCGCGTGGTGCGATGTTGACATCGTTGATAGGTTATTTGCTTGTTATGGCGGGGTTATTTCTTGACATTGGCAGGTGGTGGAATTTCTGGCGACCTTTTGTTTCTTGGGGTCATGATTCGGTATTATTTGAGGTGTTTTGGTGTATATCAGCTTACACAATTATCCAAGTTTTAGAATTTTGCGAAATAATAACTGAGCGGATATTTCGGGCATTTCACAAAATTTTTGTTGCGATATTTCCGGTTTTGGTGATAGTTGGTGTGGCGGTACCGATGATGCATCAGGCATCGCTTGGCGGTTTATATTTATTGATGGATGGCAGGTTGCATCCGTTTTGGTGGAGTCCGATAATATTTGTATTTTTTCTGTTGTCGTCGTTTTATGTTGGACCGGCAATGATTGTGCTTGAGTCGGCGGTCGGCGGCAAAATATTGCAACATGCTGTATCGATTGATGTATTGAAACGTTTAGCGCGGATTGGCGGAGTTGTGATGTTGATTTATTTGATATTGCGGGCAACTGATTTGATTTTGCGCAACGAAATTGGAAATTTATTGGGCGACAGTTATGAAGTTTTTGCGTTTAGAGCTGAGGTTGTGATTGGTCTTATAATTCCGATCTTTATTGTATTTTCTCCCTTGTCGAACAATCGGGCGTGGTTAATAGTTTACGGATTGTGTGCAAGTTTGGGCGTATTTCTCAATCGGTTGAATGTTGTTGTAACCGGCATGGCGCGCGAGATGGGCAGCTTTTATTACCCGACAATTTACGAAATCGCCGTTAGTGTAGGACTTGTTGCGGCGGGCATTTTAGTTTACATGTTCATCTGCGAGAATTTTAAGATAGTAGAAGAATAATAAAAAAACACATTTTCATCTTTAAACTTCAGCACGCAGACGGCGTAGATTTTTAAAGATGATCGCAGATCGAATTTTTTTCTGATCTTGCGAATATACTCAAGCTACTTTAAAATTCATGGAGCTGAACACGCAAGCGCAACAACGCGAAGCGATTGTTCATGGGCGAAGCCTACCGCCCATACCGGCATCGGTATATCTCTCCAAATCAGCGTCGTCTGCGTGCTGAAGTTTTTTTCAAATCAGCCGACTTTGAAATCTTTGGGTAAATCCAAGCCTACTTCTTTTATGGTTTCGAGTATGGATTTTATGATTTTTTGTCCGTCAACTTTGTCCATTCTTGCCTTGTAGCCGATCAGCAATCTGTGATTTAAAACGGCAGTTGCTACCAAGCGGACATCTTCAAAACCAACCGATGGGCGACCGTTTATCAATGCCGCACTTCTTGCGGCTTCGGCAATTGCGATGGCGGCACGAGGCGAGGCACCGAATGTAACATAATCGCGGACAACTTGCGGCGATTCTTCGTTTGCTGGATGAGTTGCCCCGACCAGCCGCGCAACATACGCCGCAACCGCTGTCGGTAAAAAAATCCGTTCCTGCGCCGCAAATAATTCACGAAGCGTTTCCGGCGTAACTACAGTTTCAGGTTCCGGCGGAATACCATGTCGACGGTTTGAAATTATATCTTGCAAAACATCGGATGTCGGCATACCAACTTGCAACTTAAACATAAATCGATCAAGTTGCGCTTCAGGCAACGGATACGTACCCTCAAGCTCAATAGGATTTTGCGAGGCAAGTACAAAAAACGGTTGCGGCAATTTTCGTGTCTCGCCCAAAAGAGTAACCGAACCTTCTTGCATCGCCTCAAGCAACGCGGATTGTGTTTTAGGCGAAGCGCGGTTTATTTCGTCGGCAAGGAGAATATTGGTGAAAATGGGACCTTGTTGAAAAACCATTTCGCGTCTTCCGCTATTATTTTCTTGTAAAATATTCGTGCCGGAAATATCGCTCGGCATCAAGTCCGGCGTAAATTGAACCCGATCAAACTCAAGACCAAACAACCCTCCAAGCCCCTTAATCAACGCCGTCTTACCAACTCCCGGCACGCCCTCAAGCAAAATATGACCGCGACTCAATATCCCAATCACTACCATTCGATGTAATTCAGAACGACCAAGAAACATCTTGTCCAGCTCTCCAAGCAAACCGCGTATCGTTGTAGAAAGCGGCTTTATCTCGTCAAGCGTAAGTAAATTCTGTGTTGACATTTTTAATCCCTGATTTAATTCCTGTAAAAAGATTATTGGCAATCGGACAAACAATTCGCCATATCGCCCCCAAAAAATTTGTCAAATACCGCACACGACCGATATTCAAAAACAACCCAAATATACCGTAGCCGGTAGGGCGATAGGCTTCGCCCTTGAACAACCGCTTCACGTTGTTGCGCTTGCGTGTCCAGCTTCGGGAATTTTAAAACAGCCTTGGTATATTGTACAAAATGAAAAATCATTAGCAAGATGAATAAAATCATTAACCCCAAAACGCCAAAAACTCGTGTTGACATGAGCGTCTAAAATTACTAAACTCCGCAAGTCGGATATTGATCAATCTGTTTTTTTATCACGAAAAACACAAAAAGGCGAAATGTTTTTTGTTAAAAATTTATATTGAAGCTGGGGGATTTATTGCTACTGAGGTTGTTTTGTTAAAAAAATTTAGGTAAAAATGAGGTTTGGGGAAGTCCTTTCAGACGAATTGATGATTATTTTTACAATTTTAGGGTTTGTGTTATGAGCAAGCGTGTTGCCAATATCGGTTTGGTGAGGTTTTTTTCGGGTTGGTTTTTGTTGGTTTTGGTTGTGTTGTTATGTATTTTTCGCGGGTATTTTTTTTCGTTTGTGGATTCTTTTTTTGCCGAACCTGTTTCGGAAAAAATTGACAACGAGATCAATTTATTGACGTTGAAGCCGCAAAATATTCCGCGCCAAATTATTCGTCCTCGTTATCAAAACAATATTGATGAGATTTCTCGGCGTAGTGAAGCGGATTTGATTTCGGCGTGGTCGGGCAATTCGGTTGTGTCGGATGATTTTTCGGCGTTTGCGGATTATGCTCCTGAATCGCAAGTTGGCGAAGTTGGAATCGGTTACGCTAAATTGTACAAGCATGATAACGAATCGGACATCGATTCGATTGCTCTTGATCAATCGCCTTTTGCCCAAAAACCGAAATCAAAAAATAATTTTATCGCCGACGAAAACAACACCAACCAACACGAAAACAATTACATTAACACGCAAGCAACACCGCTTGACGTTACGGAAATTCCGCCAATAAATCAACCAACAACGCCGACCAAAAATTCGCCGACAGAACATCGCAACGATACAAATGCGGTTTCGGGTGAAACGATTTTAATTTCGGATCGTGGGAGGTTGGATACGATTTCGCCGATGGTGAAAATTTCCGGCGGAGTTTTTCGCATGGGAGACAACACCGCTCAAGAATATGACCGCCGACCGCAACACCGCGTCCGTTTGAGTCCTTTCAAACTCGACAAATACGAAGTTACCAATCGGCAATTTGAGCTCTTTGTTTTGGAGACGCGGTATCGAACGACGGCTGAGGTTGTGGGTTGGAGTTATGTTTATAGTTTTGAGTTGAAGCGGTGGACTCGTGTTGTTGGGGCGTGTTGGTGGAATCCGTCGGGCAAAAATCCTAACAACGATCCGCTTTCGCCCGCTAATAATTTGTCCGCAAATAATTCAACAAACTCGCAAAATAAATCGCCGGTTGAATCGATTTATGATTATCCGGTAGTTCATGTGAGTTGGGATGATGCGTGGGCGTTTTGTGTGTGGGCGGGCAAACGTTTACCGACGGAAGCCGAATGGGAATTTGCGGCGCGGGGCGGATTGTTGGATGCTGTTTATGCTTGGGGTGACACGAAGAAGTTGAACGGCAAGTATCAGGCTAATTATTGGCAAGGTTGGTTTCCGCATGATAATTCGTGTGCGGACGGTTTCAAAACGCTTGCGCCGGTTGGTTCATTTCCAGAGACAAGATACGGGTTGTGTGATATTGCGGGCAATGTTTGGGAGTGGTGCGGGGACAAATATTCGTCGGATTATTATCGCAAGTCACCGTTTGATAATCCGCTCGGCGCAGATTCAAACGACGCGGAAACAACAAACGTATTCGTAAACCGCGTTTTGAAATCCAAAAATAATTATGTCAAAGAAGAATTCGGCGGTGTTGATGCGGTGTTGTTGCGAGTGATTCGCGGCGGTTCGTTTTTGAGTGCGGAAAACACGGACGCGGCTTACCGCGTTACCGTAAGAGGAAATCAACCTCAATCGCTCTCATTCCAAGATGTAGGTTTTCGCTGCGCCGAAGACACACCGTAGCCGGTAGGGCGATAGGCTTCGCCCTTGAACAACCGCTTCACGTTTTTGCGCTTGCGCGTTCAGATCCATGAATTTTAAAGTAGCTTGAGTATACAGAGTAAACAATATTCGTTACAAAAATTAAATATACATTGGGAGATTATAATTTTATGCGTTTAACGATTACGTTTTTTGGTTTTTGTTTAATGTTTCAGCAGGCGTTTGTTTTGGCTGCGAGTCCGATTGTTGCGTCTGTTATTGTCCCGCAAACGGAAGCGCGAAGCGGTCCTGATGCGTCGTTTTATCCAACGTCTTTGTTACGTTTTGGGGATGAGGTTGAGATATATTTTGAGTCGAATAATTGGTTTGCGATTCGTCCGCCGTTGGGTAGTTTTTCTTGGGTTGGTGCGGGGCATGTTTCGGTTATGTCGGGCAATATTGGGGTTGTTTTAGCGGACGGGTTAGCTTCACGAGTTGGCAGTGAGATAACGGATTCGTGCGATACTGTTCAAGTCAAACTGAAACGCGGCGAAAAAATTCTCGTTTGGGGCAAAAAAGAAACACCGCAAAATTCCGCAAGCCCGATTTGGTTCAAAATATCACCGCCCAATGGTGAATATCGTTGGATTCCACGCGGGGCAATTGATCCGAATTTTCGTAACGAAAATGTTGTTGCGATATCTCAAAATAAAATTTTGACCGCAGAATATTCAACCAAGCCGTCTGATTTGCAAGATTACAGTTTAGTTTTGTACGAGGAAATTAAACCCGCGACCAACATAACAACTCCAACAAATCAAAATCCTCCTTTACTTTTGCCCCCGTCCGATTCCGAACCAACCGCAACACCAAACACACCGAACGCAAATAAAACCGCCGACATAATTGGTTCGGCTGGCAGTGATGCGGCGAAAAAAGTTGTGAGCAATTCCGCGAATCCGAACGTAAATTCTGTTCCGTTGACGGCGGCGCGGTTACGGTTTGACAACAATAATGAGTCGGTTATTTTGCCGTCGGTGGTTTCGTCGGCTAATGTTTTGCGGTCGCGGGTTGGCAATGGTACGAACTGGAATTTTCAACGTATTTTTGAGGAGTTGCAATCTGAAACGGTGTCGGCGTTGACGGGGGCGACGGACGATTGGATTTTTGTAACGTTAATTGAGGAGGCGAATCGATTATATAATTCGGCGGACAATGACAACGACATGGAAAAGGTTTATCATATTATCGAATCTCTCAAACGCGGTCGTGCTGTACGTCAAGACATTGTAAACAGACGGCAATTAAACACCAACCAAACCACGCCGCAAACCATTAACCCAACACAAACAACAACTACTCGTCCATCCTCGCCCAATACTGCCGCGAATATTTTACCGGCTGCTGTATTACCGGACAAAACTGAACCTGTTACGAGCAATTCTACGGCTGTTGCCAATGACTCTGTAAAACAATTTGACATTAGCGGCAAGTTAGGAATATTTGTATCGCCTCCGTCAAAATATCCGCCGTTTGCGGTGGTTGATGGTGGTGGTCGAATTATTTGTCTTTTAACACCGGAAGCCGGAGCGGATTTACGGCAATATGTCGGAAAAATCGTAGGCATAAACGGCATTCGCGGAATCTACAGAAAATCAGGTCAACCCGATTCCCAACACATCACAGTCAAAACAATCGCAATCATCCGGTAAAATATACTCAATAGAATTTTTAAAAAATTAATTTCAGACACCTAGCCCCTCAAAAAACACCCCTAACTTTAAGGCGGTAATAGTAACTCATGTTATGCACTATACGGAAATGATGGGTGATTATTCCGTCGATTGATAGAAAAAAGGTAAAACATTGTTCTCGTCCTGTTAGGGACGGAATATGAGCATAAAAAACCTTGCTTTTCGATAGGCAAGGTGTTGAATTTAAAGTACGAACAATTTCAAATCAGATGACAAGGATGTCTATGAAAAATTATTTTTATACCCAAGCTATTTTAAAATTTTTGGAGCTGAACACACAAGCGCAACAACGTGAAGCGGTTGTTCAAGGGCGAAGCCTATCGCCCATACCAGCTACGGTATATTTTTTTGTTACGATAATTTCTTTAACGGTTATTTTAACCGGTTGTCAGACGTTTAAACAGGCGGATAGTGATCCGAATTTTCTCGGACAAACTCCTTCTCCTATCACGCCGATAGATTCCGCAACATCGATTTCTCCGACGAATAATGCGCCGCTTTTGGAATCGTTTTCTACGACTGCGACAAGTTCGATTGCGCCGCCGGTTAACACGCAACCGATTCCGCCTACGTCGAATGCCGCGTTTGTTGAAGTTCCTTTTAGTGATCCGTTTGGCATGTCGTCTCAAAATTTGCCCGCGCCGAATCAAGTTACCAAGACACCGCCCGCATCGAATTTTCCGCCTAATTATCAACCGAATAATTTGACGGTGCGCAACGAAATTACAACTGATAATTCAAATTATTCAAATAATCCCAATCCGCCGACTTCGCAACCTTCGCCGTTTGGAGATACGCAAAAAGTTGCTGCGGGAAATATCATTACTGGTGAACATCTTGATGTTTGGGGAGACAGTGCCGCAAAAGCGCAATCGATAACGGAAGCCGCTCAAAACGAAAAAGATAATCTTGAAAGAAACAGGTTGCTCGAAATTGCCAAAGAAAAACAACAACAGAGTTATGATCCGAAAAAAGGTTATTTGCGTCCTCTTTCTGGTAGGTTAGGTCCTTTTGCGGATCGCAAAGACCGCGATATTATTGACAATAACATTATTATTTCGCCGGTTACGTATCTTCAAGAAAACCCAAAAATATACGACAACAAACCGATATTTGATTGGGAAAAGGAGGAGCGTGTTCCGTTTGATTGGTCGGTGCTTGATCCGGCTGTTCGTTTTAACAAGTTGAAGGACAGGCTCGGATTTGGTATTGACGAGAGCAAGGCGAAACAATATATGCAAGAAGGACGTGATATTTTGTTAAAAGTTAAACAAAAAACAGAAGAGACAACCACTGCTCAATTAACTCCCAAAGAACAACTTGCCCAAGAAAAATTGTACAAAGAAGCCGGTGTTCGGTTTACTAAGGCGGCGAAGCGTTTACCGGATTCGATATTGAAGGAGGATGCGTTATATTTGGCGGGCGAATCATTTTTCTTCAGCGGAAATTATCAAAAGGCTTTCAATTCGTATCAAGAATTAATGGTCAAATATAAGCATTCAAAATATCTCGACACGACGGCGCGGCGTTTATTTGCGATTGCTCGTTATTGGGAGGCGGTTGACAGGGGGAGCAGGATAACGCTTGTTAATTTCACGGAGAAGACTCGTCCGATGTTTGATTCGTTTGGTTATGCGGGCAAGGCGTATGAGACAATTTTTATTAATGATCCAAATAGTCCGTTGGCGGATGATGCGGTGATGGCGATTGCGTCTGCTCATCTTGCGAGGGGCAAATATGAGGGAGATATAAGTTATGAGCGGGCAGCTTTCTATTACAAATATCTCACCGAAAATTATCCGTTGAGCGAACATTTTGACGAGGCGCGGAAGGGCGAGTTGTTTGCGAGAAGCGAGGCGTACATGGGGGCGGAGTACAATGATAAGACGTTAAACGATGCTCATGAGCTTGCGGCAATGATTACGCGCTCGCGGACTCCAAATGCAGAAAATGAAAACGACGCAATAAACGAATTAAATGAAAATATTGTAACAAAAAATGCCGAGCGCGAATGGGTTACCGGACAATACTATGACAAAAAAGGATATTACGGTTCTGCAAAATTATTCTATCAAACCCTAATCCAAAAATACCCCCAAACCGATTACGCCGAAAAAGCCAGAACAAGACTAGAACAAATAAAAAACAAACCCGATAAACCATCAACCTTCCAGTTACCAATCCCATTACCCAAATGGCGAAACAGCTAAAAAAAACCGCCAAAAATCAGTACGCAGATGGTGCAGATTTGGAAGATGGTCGCGTGATCAGAAGATAAATCCGGAAATTTCCAAAAAAATAAAAAATTTTTTTGCGATTTTCTGCATGTTTCGCGTTTAAAATTCACTCTGTGAACTCTGTGTTCTCTGTGGTTAATAAAAATTCAGTAACTATTCAGTCGTTTGATTTTTATTTTTTTATTTTACCGCGAAACACACGAAAATTACGCGAAAAGACGCGAAACTAAATTATTCGCGACCTTTCGTGCTCTTTTAGCGTATTTCGCGGTTTAAAAAATAAATTAAATCATTCGACTGAATAGTTACAAAATTCAATCGATTGTTTGTTTTTATATTTCTTTTTCAAGTATTTTTATTATGGTTTCGTCTTTGCGCAAGAGAGGTGCGATTTCTGGGTGGGCAAAAATTCTTACACGTTTGGCGTAATCGTCAAATTGCTCTTTTGCCATTGCCCGCACCACCGGCGAAATTTCCTCAAGCGGTTTGTATTTTTCTTCTTTGCCAAAATATACGTCAATCTTGATCTCAATCTCCCGCTCAACCGGCGGCGCATCCACTAACACCGGAACATAACACAACCGCCGACCACCCAAGATACTCTCGCCAATCCGGTTCGCAACCCGCCACAAATAACCATACGGTTTGCCCGCTAATTTGTGATATATTTCCGGTTGCTCCATAATGCCAAATTGCGCAACACGCTTGTACAAAAACCTACGTGCACCAAATAAACCATCCGCCAACGACTCCACTCGTAACCCACGCGAATTGCCCACAACCAAATCAATAAACCTCGACTCCGTCGCACCATATAACCCCTCAAAATCAAACTTGCCCTCACACAATAACTCATAAACTAAACATTGAAACATCGCCGACGCAGCACGAACCGCATGATGCCAATACACCTCACTAAACATCACATATCTCGCAAAAATCATTAACTCCGCCGCCGTCTTGCCCTTCTCCGTTATCGCCAAACCATCGCCCGCCGCATTCATACAAAGACTCCCAACCAACCGCTCATTGTCCAAATTACGACCATAAGGCACCCCAGCATGAAGACTATCTCGATATAAATAATCCATCTTGTCAATATCTATAGGTCCCGAAAGAATACTCGATAAAAATTTCCGCGATATACCAACGCCGGTATGGGCAGTAGGCTTCGCCTCTGAACAACTGCTTCGCGATGCTACGCTTGCGTGTTCAGCTTCGGGAATTTTAAAACAGCTTGAGTGTATACCAAAGCCACTTCCTTGTTCGTCAATATTATCATTACTCGTCGCTTGCTTATTAAGAAGCTCAAAAACTTTGTCCGGCTCTATCGCCCAATCACGCCGCAAAAGTTCCGCAACCTCATCACCAAATAAATACCGCCGCGCAAGTAACTCATGACTACTCACCCTCTCAAATAAAATATCCTCAATCAAATGACAAAAAGGCCAATGACCAATATCATGCAAAAGCGCAGATATTATCAATAACTCCGCATCTCCACGTGTTATCAATTCAGAAAAACCTTGCAAATGCTCAAGACGACGAATAAATAATAACGCTAAACGATAAACCCCAAGAGAATGCTCAAACCGCGTATGACACGCAGCAGGATAAACAAGCGGAACAAAACCAACTTGAGAAATCTTCGCAAGACGACGAAACGACTCCGTGTCAAGCAACCGCCGAACCCGCTCCGTAAGCGGTACATCCAA
Organism: Planctomycetaceae bacterium; assembly: GCA_031268995.1. GTDB lineage: Bacteria > Planctomycetota > Planctomycetia > Pirellulales > Thermoguttaceae > WRKP01. The sequence continues at coordinate 10,817 of JAIRWK010000323.1, read as the reverse complement.
TTCAGACGGTATCCGAACAAAACCAACCCGCGAATCCAAACCCATTATCTCAGGTATGTCAAGCATAATTAAATTTTTGTTTAGAAAAGTTAAGGATAAATGATTATACTGAAGCTACTTTAAAATTCCTGAAGCTGCGGTAAACCTGCAACGCAGAGCGTTAGGCAAACGCAACAACGTGAAGCGGTTGTTCAAGGGCAAGCCTATCGCCCTACCGGCTACGATGTAATTTATTTGATCAGTTCTAAAAGTTGCATTCGGCGGTATAATTTTGGTCTGTTTAAGCCTAGCATTTTGGCAGCTTTTGATTTGTTTCCTCTTGCTAGTTTCATTGCCCGTTCGATTAGTTCGCGTTCTATTTGGCGCATGAACAAATCGAGATTGATAGATTTATCATCGCGATCTGATTTCGCCGCCGCTTCAAAAAATTGTCTTAACCGCAACGGTAAATCCGATAACGTAACAAGCGAAGAATTGCTGTTACCATGCGCCTCAATAACCATCTCCTCAAGCTCGTCAATATTCCGATGCCAACTATGCTGCGTTATAACATCCATCGCCTCCGCCGTAAAGCCGGCACGTTGACGGTCTAATTCGCGATTTTGCTCTTCCAAAAACATCTGCGCAAGAAGCGGAATATCCTCACGGCGATTGCGCAACGGTAATAACTCAATCGTAATCGTACCAAGTAAAACAGAAATAGATTCATGATTCGCCCACTCTTTGGGAGCTATGGTTGATGTTGAAATAATTCTCAAATTATTGGGGGTTGTATTTACAAAATCGACTATCGTTCCCAATAACGAATTCGGCAATTTATCCGCATCTTTTAACAACAACGTATGCCGCCGCGAGCTTTGTTCTTGCTGGAATTTATTGCGAAAAGCGTAAATCGTCGAAGTTATCAACTCCTCACTCAAAACCGAACACTCTATCGGTATCAACGCGCCCGGATGATCCGAATCTTGACCGCCGTAATGAATCGCCGACGCAAGATGTTCCTTGCCCGTACCAACCTCGCCGACAATAAGCACAGATGCCGAAGAATCCACAGCCAATCGTCCTTGACGGCGGATTCGTTGCATTGGCTGCGAACCGCCTATCATTCGCTCCCAACGAAAACGCCCAGCTTGACGACGCAAAAAAACTGCCAACGTTTGATGCACTTCCGCCGCCAATTGACGCTGCATTTCGAGCGGTTGAATTTTCTTGACCTCCGCAGCAGAAGCCTCCTCCGCGTCAACCAATACAATAACACCCGAAGGATCAAGCGGAATAAATTCTGCTACACGACGGCTAATTATATTGATTCGGTCTATCGAAATTATGTTGTAGAATTTTTGTTGTTCAATTTTTTTGGCAAGAGATTTACCGTCAGGTTGTGCAGAACCAGCGGCGGCAATATTTTTTGTAACATTTTTGGCAATATATTCAAAAACCTCCGGCGGCGGCACAAGTGCTGACGCTACAATTTCATATTTTAAACGCGAAGTTGTTGACTGATAACGAAGGCGTTGACCGATCAGATTTTCCGCCTCACAACCCGTCCACTTCTCAAGCTCATTGTTACAAAATATCAGACAAGACGACCCGTCCAAAACATAAACGGGTTGTTTAAGTGTTTGTAAAAATTTCGATAAATTCGGCTGACGAAATTTTTTTGCCATAACGATTCGAAGGGGCAACCGCGAGGGTTGCTCTTATACTCAATCTGTTTTAAAATTCCTGAAGCTGCGGTAAACCTACAACGCAGAGCGTTAGGCAAACGCAACAATGTGAAGCGGTTGTTCAGGGGCGAAGCCTATCGCCTTACCCGCTACGGTATACTCAAATAATTTTTCCTAATGTCTCTGTTAATTCATTGATCATGTCTGTTGTGTGTGTTGCAAAAACGGCAATACGCAATGCACCTTGCGACCCAAGACCAGTATGACGCGGTAAATACGAAACAAGAATGCCGCGATTTGATAATTCCTTTTGTATCCTTCGCATGTTTGCCGCCGAACCAAGTGTCAAAATTACCATCGGCAACGGATTATTGTCAACCTCTATTCCTTGCTCTTGTAATTTTCGTTTCAATAATTCGGCGTTCACTTGCAATTTCATTCTCAATTCATTTTTGGCGGCGATCATTAAAGCCGTAGCTGTTGCGGCGGCGATTGGGTTTGCCGGTGCGCTTGCGCCGTGATAGACGGTGGTTCTGTCTTTAAGACGTTGGACAAACGTTTCGCTGCCCGTAATAATGCCGCCGCTGCCGCCTATCGCCTTGCAAAGTGAAAACGCCTGATAAAGATTCGTTGTTATTTCGGCAGTGTCTGTATTATTCGTACAAAAATGAAAGTCGTCTATTGAATCCTGTGTTGTCCGGTTTGCCATTGTCGGGCTGATGTCAAAATATTCCAAAGTACCCAGACCTTTTGAACCAAGCACGCCGAACCCGTGCGCGTCATCAATTAACAACGAAGCGTCGTCATAATTTGCCAGCAAATCAATATACTCACGTACCGGCGCAATCGTACCAAGCAATGAAAAAACTCCGTCCGTGATTACCAAAGGACGTTCATGTAATTGGAGATTTGATTCGAGTTTTGCGCATAAATTTTGCGGGTTGCGGTGCAGGAATGTTATTGGACGGCAACGCGGATTGCGGATACGTTTCGCCGCGTCAAATAAAGAATAATGCGAAGCCTCGTCAATAAAAATGCGATCAAATGTCCCTTCAATTGCTTCGATAAGAATTTGATTTGCCATGTAACCCGACGCAGTATAAAAAGAACGATCCGTGCCAACCATTTCGGTAATCAAACGCTCAACTTGAAAAACAGGCGGCGAAGTAAATGCCGTCCGTGTTGTCGCCGTGCCGATACCATAACGCAAAACCGCCTCACACGTCGAAGCAATAACCGCCGGCTCCGCTTGCAATCCCAAATAACCATTGCCCGCAAAATAAAGATAAACACGCCCCGCAACCGTAATCATTGAATCCGGCGGTCCATCAAAACTCAACGTCTCCTCAATCTCCATCTGAATATTATTCGTAACAGAAATTGGCAAATCGGTTTCTTCAGACGAAAAATTTTTATGATAATTCAATTCAGGTAAACTAGTGTTAGAAAATTTGTAACCGTTCACGGGTTTTTAAAATAGTATATGATTATCAATGTCCCGTAGGGACAAACTATTGGTAGAAAACGAAGCAAAAAATAATCTCCGTCCCGTAGGGACGGGCTGTAACGGGAATGTCCCGCTCCCGATTACAGTAGCGAGGACGCTGCCGTTACAAGAGTTCGTCCCTAACGGGACGAGTCCTTGTTTTCATGATATATTTTCTACCAATAGTCCGTTCCTAGCGGGACGGAGAAAAACAATAACTGTTGAAATAAAATAACCATTGTCCTGCCGTTTGCTGTCGATTAAACGAAAATCTCCGTGAACGGTTACGAAAATTTTTGAACATAGTATTTTAATAATTTATGCCGTAGCCAATATATACCGTAGCCGGTAGGGCGAAGTCTATCGCCTTACCGGCTACGGTATAATTTTATTTTAGGGTGATGTTTTACAATATCTCTTGAGACAACGATGTCCCTTTTGAGCCGTCGTTCATTTCACAGTCGTAAGAGTAACAATTAATCAAATCAAAAGCAAGAGCAATTTTCCACATGCTTCAAACCGTTTTGCAATAATTTATATACCAAAGCTACTTTGAAATTCCTGAAGCTGAACACGGAAACGTAACAACGTGAAGCGGTTGCTCAAGGGCGAAGCCTATCGCCCTACCGGCTACGGTATAATGGATTCGGTATAAAAAATCCGCGAGCGGTTACATCAACATATTTACCGTGTCGGATATTTTGATATAATTCCGCGAGTTTCAAGTTGCGGGGCGTTTTTTTGTCCGCAAATGTTATAGTTGAAAAAAAGTTTATGCCGCTTTCGGTATACATATTCAATACTCAAAAAATATCATGGAAAATGTAGCTCAAGATGCTCAATTTGCCGCAGAATACAGTGCGGATGTAAATATTGACAAAATTGCTGAAGTTTATTCGGAGGCGTATTTGAATGCGGTCAAAACCAGCGGCGGTTCAATAGATGCAGCGGAGGAAGAGTTTGCTTCGTTTGTCAATATCTTGAAGTCGCAAGAAAAATTGTCGGCGGTATTCGCTTCCGCAAGAATTTCAGCAGACGAAAAAACGGCATTGATTGAGAGAACGATTTCAAAATCTGTTTCGGTGTTGTTTATGAATTTTTTGAAAGTTGTTGCCCGCCGCAACAGGCTTGATATTATTGAACCGATTTATCGACGGCTTCGTGTTCTTATTGACGAGCAAAACAAGCGAATTCCGGTTGTGATTACAACTGCAACGGAGATTGATTCCGAACTTCTCAAGGTGTTATCTATTAAGTTGGCGGAGATTGTCGGCGGCGAGCCTATTGTTCGTTGTGTTGTTGATCCGGCAACGATTGGCGGTCTTATTGTCCGTGTCGGTGATACCGTGTACGACGCGTCGCTTCTAACCCAACTAAAATCCGTTCGTAAACAAATAATCGAACGCAGCGCACACGAATTTCAAACCAACCGTAATATACTCAAGCTATTTTAAAATTCCTGAAGCTGCGGTAAACCTGCAACGCAGAGCGTTAGGCAAGCGTAACAACGTGAAGCGGTTGTTCAAGGGCGAAGCCTATCGCCTTACCGGCTACGGTATAACTTCCAAGAAAATCAAAATTAAAGCATCGCCCTGAAATTATAATGTAGCTACCATGAAATTCATTTTTGGGGGGCAGGATTACAGGATCGTCAGGATATAATAAAAAAATCCTGTCTATCCTGCTATCCTGTAAATCCTGTCAAAAAAATAAAAACTGAATTTCATAGTGCGATGAGTATAATACCCCAAAGTTTAGGGGGGTGGTTTTACGCAATACCGCAGCTTCAGGAATTTTAAAGTAGCTTCAGTATAGCTTTGGTATAACCCGAAAATTCTCTTTCAAAATCGGTTTAAAAACACCTTTGGCATAATTCATACAATCGACATTGTTGTTACAAAACGCATTTGCAAAAAAAATTTTGTCGATTTACCGGAAAATTACTTCAGTTGTGGTTTTCAATTCGGTAGTTTTGGCTTATAGTGCTGAAGTAAAGGTAGGCTGGTACAAAAAGCGTATTGAATTTGATGAACCGGCTACGGTATATCACCGTACAAACGAAAAACCGTGTGAACGGTTACTAAAATTCCAGAAGCTGCGATAAACCTACAACGCGGAATTTATTGTCCGCATTGATTATGGTGAACGTTGTTTGGAGAATAACGATGAAATTTAAAATTAAACACACACGCTCAAGCTGTTTTGAGATTACTGAAGCTGAACACGCAAGCGTAGCATCGCGAAGCGGTTGTTCAGGGGCGAAGCCTACCGCCCATACCAGCTTCGGTATATCTGAAAGTCAGACAGTAAGTCGTCAACAATCTTTTTTGTTGAGGCTGTTGTTTGTTTGTTTGTTGTCGTTGTTTGCGTCTTTGTTGTATGCTGCTGAAACTCATAGCAACAATCAGAAAAATGAAGATATACTTCGCCAAGATGTGTTGAGGTTTGTTGGACCTATTTCTGATTCGTTGAATTTTACGATTCCGAGTGATGCGTATCTTGTTCGTTTGAATCCGCGCCGTTCGGCTAAGTCTGAAGCGGGCAAATTGCCGCCGGCTTACAATATGTTGATTCGCAATGTTGATCCGGTAGAGAAGGCGTTGTTTCAAGACGCGCAAGATGGTAAATGGAATAATTTCAATCTGTTACGTGCCGCGTTGATCGCTGAAGGTGAACGCGATCCGGAAAAGATCAGGCAATACGAAGCAAAATTGGATTCTATTTTGCAAAAGGTAAAAGCCAAAAATCAAAACGCTGACAAAAATAGTAATCCAGTATTTGATGAAAATTTGACTCGCGAATTATTCGAATCCTTGCACCGAGAAATAATGACTCGCCAATATGACATCAATTGTACAAATCTCGGCAGTGTATTTGAGACTGGAAAATTCAACTGTGTAAGTGCAACCGTATTGTTCAATGTACTTTGTGAAAAAGCTGGTTTGGAAGTACGTGCGTTGGAGATGCCAGGGCATGCTTTGTCTCGAGTGCGTTTTGCGGACAAGGAAATGGATATTGAGACAACGTGTGCTGACTGGTTCAGGTTGGATAACAAGGAAGTACTTGCTGCGGCAACTACTCAACGTGTTGCCAAATCAACACCCGCAACTCCGACTCCACTTACTGGAAATAATATGACGAATGAAAACGCTCCAAGCACGGCAACCGAATCCGAAAAGCTAGCAGAATTATCGAAGAAATCACGCGAGATAACGCCTGTCCAATTGATATCGACCATCTATTACAATAACGGCGTGGATATGCTCAACATGAAGCGTTACGCTGAGGCAGCGATGATGAATATCAAGGCATTACACCTTGATCCGGAGAGCGAAACTGCTTGGGGTAATTTGATGGTGGCGATAAATAATTGGGCAATTGAACTCTCTTCAGGAACATCGACCCAAAACATTAAGAGGTATGATCTGGCGGCAATCTTACTCGATCAAGGCTTTTACATTGATACGAGCTATGAGAAGTTTAAAACTAATCAGCTACACGTATATTATCACTGGGTCCTAGATCTTGCGATTAAGGGCCATATCGATGCGGCTAAGGAGGTTTTTTCGCACGCTGACAAGAGGTTGCCGGACAATCCGGTTCTGGCAAAACTGATGGACACCATTTTAAAACAAGCAAATAAACCGGCGAATTAATCACAAAGGCAAAAAAGCCGCACGAAGTTTTCGTGCATGTTCTTATTCGCCTTCCTCGCCTTTGCGGTGTTTATACCGTAGCCGGTAGGGCGATAGGCTTCGCCCTTGAACAACCGCTTCACGTTGTTGCGCTTGCCTAACGTTCTGCGTTGTAGGTTTACCACAGCTTCAGGAATTTTAAAGTAGCTTCAGTATATACTCACCGCGCTATGAAATTCAGTTTTTATTTTTTTGACAGGATTTTATTACTATATCCTGACGATCCTGTTATCCTGCCTTAAAAAAAATGAATTTCATAGCAGTTGCAGTATACAATTTTCGTGATGCGTAAGATGTTTAAAATTTATGTAACCGTTCACACGGTTTTGCGCTTGTGCGGTGATAGAAATTGTTTTTTAACGCGAAACAACACGAAACTATTTTTCGCGAACTTTCGTGATTTTTCGCGTGTTTCGTGTTTAAAATCTGTTCTGTGAACGATTACAAAAAATAAGTGTGAACGGTTACAAATTTATCATGCAAAATGCAATTGATCGATTTCTCCGGTATTTACGAGTGGAGCGTAATTCGTCTGATTTTACGGTGAAAAGTTATAGTGAGGACATGGATGCGTTTATTGAGTATGTTAATGATCTTTATGGCGGTCGTGTTCCTCTGCCTTCTGAAATAACAACTCCTCAACTTCGCGGTTATGTTTCGGCGATGTTTGAGGGCGAATATTCTCATGCTACGATATCGCGTAGGTTGGCATCGCTTCGTAGTTTTTTTAGGTATGGATTGCGTGCGGGTTGGGTGACGGAGAATCCGGCGAAACCGCTTCGCAACCCGCGAGGCAATCGAAAACTTCCTTTTTTTCTAACAACAGAAGAGGTCAATTCTCTTTTGGTTGCGCCGCCGTTGTTAGATCCGTTTGGAGTGCGAGATCGTGCGATTCTTGAGGTTTTGTATTCGTCTGGAGTGCGGGTTAGTGAGTTGACGGGAATGAATTTTGGCGATGTTATTTTGAAGGAGGGTTTGGTGCGGGTTATGGGCAAGGGGCGTAAGGAACGTTTTGTGTTGCTTGGTTCTTTTGCGGCGGATGCGATTATGGATTGGTACAAATACAGGGAGGCGTTGTTGAATGGCGAGTTGAATGTGTTGGGCAAACCGCGAACAAAAAGGTCGTTGCCAAAAATTGCGAAAAATAAACCAACGCCCAACGATGCCGATATACCGGTTTTTTTGAACAAATTCGGAAGACGAATTACAACGAGAAGTATTGGGCGAATGATCGAAAAATATCTAAAAATCACCGGCTTGGACGAAAGAACTTCGCCGCACACAATAAGACACACATTTGCAACACATCTATTAAACAACGGCGCAGACATAAGAAGCGTGCAAGAGTTACTAGGACACAAAAGTTTAATCACAACACAAATCTACACCCACCTAACCACCGCAAACCTACTAGCAATCTACCAAAAAGCACACCCCCGCGCAAACGCAAGAGATTGATTCCATCGTTCTTTTATACCGTAGCCGGTAAGGCGAAGCCTATTGCCCTACCGGCTACGGTATATCTGCGTTATTTGCGTGCTGTATTTTTTAACGAGAGTTTGGGGTCAATTTGGAGGCTTTTTCGATTAGTTTTAGAAATTCTTTGCGTTGGTCGTTATTTTTTGTGTTTGGTGTTGCTAGGGATTTAACGGTATCCCAATTGCAATTTTCCATGACACCGTCTTTTTGTAACAATAATCCATACAACGCAACAGCCGCCGCAAATTGCGTTTCGCCGGTAGGTTCGTTAGATTTGCCCGATGACATTTCCGCGTTACTTAACTCAACAGAAAAATAATCGTTGCTCGAAAAATGATTTTCAAGTGAGGATTCGTTTACGTTTACAGGTTTAGGTTTGGATTGCGGGTTTGCAATTGGGGTTTGCGGCATAGTTAAGTTGGACGGCGATAATGATCGAGGTTGTTCTATTGCTTGAACCGACGGAACAACTTCATACAACAACGTTACCTCACCCTTTGAACCAATCGCCGCGTCAACATCACATAACTCGGTCATTGTTGAGTTGTCTGCTTTATCTTTATTTGAATTCGATTTTTCATTTGTGTTCAATTCTGCCTCGTGATTTTGTGATAACACTTCTACACCAATTTTGTCTATCGGCAAGTAGCCGCTAATTTTATTTTTGCTAAATTTGACGGCAACTTTCACTTGTTTGTCCATCTGCTCCGAAATTATTTCGGCATCGGTCAACTCATTTTTAGCTGAAACTGCATCATCTGAATTTTTGTCTGTCGTTTTTTTGTCCGCTGATTTTTTTATCCACACTCTGGCAAGTAAGTGTTTCGCATTCCAAGGGCATTGAATCAAATCCGTCTGAATTACAAAACGTTGATCACTTTCGAGAGAATTATTGTAACGAAAATTATTGACATAATCGCCGATTTTGATTGCGTTTGACGGCGGCAATTTGCCATCGTTTATTGACCGCGACATAAGCTCATAAGCAGAAATTGCCGCCGCAGAGTCCGAATCCGATATGGTCGGTAGGCTTCGTCCCAGAACAACCGCTTCACGTTGTTGCTCTTTCGTATCCAACTTTGAGGATTTTGAAACAGCTTGAGCGGAATTTTTAACAATTGTGGTACGACGATTAGATATATTCGAATCAGGCGGTTTTTGCTCTTTTTTTGCGGCAACATTACTATCGCTATCTTCCCGCATATTTTCGGGCAACACATTAGACTCAGATTTGCCTGAGCTGGATGTGCCTGCCGTAAAAGTTTCGATATTTTCATTCGGTTGATAAGATTGTTCTGCTAACGTTTTTTGATTTTGAGTCAAATATTGGTTATATGAATTGGTCGCCGCAACAAAACGTTGAGAGTTATTCGAGTTGTTATCTTTGGCAATATTGCCTGCTAAAAGCGATGTGTTTAAATTTTGGGCTTGTTCAAGGCTTCGTGCGTTTCTTACTCCTTCGGGAGTGTCTAATGCCGGTGATTCTTTGGGCGATATGTTGTTGCTGAGCAAGAGTCCGTTGATGTCGTTGTTATTGTCATTAGTTATTGCAGATATTGCGTCAGTGCTTAACGTATTGCTTTCCAGAGCAACATGCGGTACGGATTCAGTAGATGGCGTTCCTGTTTCAATCTCGTATGAATCTGAAATAGTTTCATCACTGTTAGGGTCAGATTTCGCAACGACGATTCCATTCTCTTCTTTGCCGCTGGCGGGATTAACAGCTTTTACACCGCTTGCGTTGGAAGCAACTTTATTATTGCTGATATTTTGAATTATTATTGCCGTTCCAATCAGGCAAACAATAACAACAACTGCCGAAACTCTCACAACGTAATAACCCAAATTTGTACGTTTCATTGATGATGTTTTGTACTCAAGCTGTTTTGAAATTCCAGAAGCCGGACACGCAAGCGTAGCATCGTGAAGCGGTTGTTCAGGGGCGAAGCCTAACGCCAATACCGGCATCGGTGTACTGAGTGAATTTTCGGCTTGAAAAATTTCGCTTACTTCTTCAGCAATTTTTCTAATCGCTTCAACTTCTGCCAATAGCTCATCACTTGAGCAAATTTCCGCCTCTGTTTTCGGAAAATCTGCTTCCGCCAATTCGCCAAGCGCATACGCTGTCAATCTGTGATCATTTTTATCTATCATTTTATTTATTATCTCGTTTGTCATAAGCCGCAATTACATTCAACCTATGATATTTTTGTAATCGTTCACAGAACAGATTTTTAAACGCGAAACACGCGAAAGCTCACGAAAGGTCGCGAAAAATAGTTTCGTGTTCTTTCGCGGAAATTTCGTGTATTTCGCGTTAAAAAACAATTTCTATCACCGCACAAACGAAAAACCGTGTGAACGGTTACCATTTTTTGTAACTATTCAGTTGCTTTTAAATAACCACAGAGAGCACAGAGTTCACAGAGATAATTTTTTTGAATATGAAATAGACGAAAATTTCATTTTCAACTCTTTCGTATATTTTCG
>JAIRWK010000314.1 GCA_031268995.1 Planctomycetaceae bacterium | reverse complement strand
ATTTCAAACGGTTTAAATTGTAATTACATTGCGTCCCATACGGGACGCGAAAAATTTTTGACACTGTTTTCTACCAACATTTCGTCCCTAACGGGACGAGGAAAATACGTTTGGTTATCGCCGGTGCGTAACATGAGTTAATTTTATTCGATTCAGTCGATTTCTGTCGGCTGAAAATCGACTAAAAATCGACCGAATTTGAAATAATTTTTTTTGGCAAATAGTATTTTAAAAAATTCCCTAAGGGAACATCTGATATGTTTTGGCGAATATTATATTCATGTTTTGGGATTTCAGAAGCCGAACGTGCAAACGTAGTTTTGCGAAGTTGTTGTTCGATGGTGAAGAGTATTATCCGTATTGGTTGTGGTGTATTTATTCTGATTATTTCTTTTTTTGTAACGTTAAATTGTGTCGCGGGTGAAGTTGGTTTGGGGTTTGAGGTGGGGGTGATTTCTGATGCCGAGCAAGTTGGTAAACGAATGCGCAGCAGGCAACCGCAACTTGACAATTTACCGACAACTTTTCTTAACGAATCCGGTATAAGACAGCTCAAAGGAAAATACATTACGTTGTTTACGGATGTGAAATCTGGAGCGGAGGTTGATCGGTTGCCGTATATTTTTGATCTTATGGTGTTGGGTTTGTGTGAGTATTTTGGGGTTAAGCCGGTCAATTATGAAGAGTTTCGTGTGCGTGTTTTTTTGATTGATGATTTGGGCAAGTTTAGCAAACATAATGTACTCAGGGGCGCGGCGGATTTACGTTTTGGTTATTCGTTGCAAAATCAGATTTGGGTGCGGCATCAAAAAGACGATTATTATCAACGCCATTTATTTTTGCATGAGGGGGTTCATGCGTTTATGTTTTATGCGTTTGGCACGTTTCCGCCGTTTTGGTATCGCGAAGGTATTGCGGAGATGCTGGCAACTCATAAATTTGAAAACGGCAAATTAAAACTCGGTTGGTTTCCAAATGATACAAAATCGGTATTAGGGTTGGGCAGAGTTGAAACTATTCAGCGGTTGATTGAGAGATTGGACAACAAATCTGATAAAAATACGGTTGATATTAGTGGCTTGGATTATCTATTTTCATTGGGCGAGAGTGTGCAAGGTGTTGATCAAGTTGATTTGTATTCGGTGTGTTGGGGGCTTGTGATGTTTTGTGATAATCATCCGCGTTATCGTGCGGCGTTTCGTCGTCTTGTGTTTAGGTTGTCGGAGTCGCGTGTTGATTTTAGGGAGCGGTTGATCGCACTCATTGCAAGTGAGAGCAAGACGGATTTATTGACAACGCGATTTCGTTTTGAGGCTGATTGGAATGATTTCAAAAAGAATATTTGTTACGGTTACGATTTTGAGCGGGCAATAATTGATTTCCAAGCTCCGCCAATTAACGTAACAAAAAATAATAAAGATATTGTTATTCGGGTTGATCGTGGTTGGCAGAATAGCGGGTTGGTATTAGAGGTTGGCAAACGTTATAAATTGACGGCAACAGGACGATTTCAAGTTGCGGACAAACCTGATATTTGGTGGTCGGAACCGAATGGTATAACAATTAGATACAATCAAAAAATGCCTATTGGAAAGTTGCAAGCAATGATTTTACCAGACGCAGTTTCACCAACCGCAAAAATCCCAACTCCCGAATACAAAGAAATCGGCGAAAACATAACATGGCAACCCGCAAAAAAAGGATCACTCTTTCTAAAAATAAACGATCCCGCAAGTAGCCTAGCTGACAACAAAGGAACATTGACTCTCACAATACAAGAATTGCCCAATATTCCGTAATGTACATTTAAAAAATCAGCACGCAAATAACGCAAATTCTTTAGGGACAATCGCAGATCGGATTCCATTTTCAGATCTTGCGAATATCTCTTCCAAATCTGCGCCATCTGCATGCTGATGGTGGGCAATTGCAGGAGCGGGATGTTCTTTGGAAACATCTCAACGGCTATTTTTATTCAACGATAAGGTCAAAATTTTGTTGTTTATTACCTTTGTTTGAAATAGTTACAATCAGATCGGAATTTTGTTGTTGCCCATATTTTCCGGTCAACGATTTATACTTTACTACTACATCATCGTACGAAGCTGGAATCACGCCGTTATTTTTTTCTGTTGCGGCGGTCATTTCTTGCACGAGAAGTGCATCTTTTTCTGTTTCGGGAACAGATTTTGTGATGGTAACTTTGTATTCGCCGGGCAAAACGCCTACGTTTAAATTTGTTGATAATTTGTAATGTCCTTGAGCATTGGTCATGCCTCCGGCACTTCGATTACCTGTCGTTGGAATAAAAGTAACACTTGCGTTTTCCAACGGTTGACCATTTAAACTGACGATTCCCTCACACGAAACCAAACCGGCAATGCCGCCGCCCGAACAACCAGACAGCAACAAAGTAAAAGTCATCGTAACACCAATCCAAAATATCGAACCCAAAGCCATACCGCAATTGGTATGAAAAATAGGCTTCATCATTGAATTACCGTTTCGCAATATTACGTTTGCGTGTTCAGTTTCAGGAATTTTGAAACAGCCCGAGTACACATTATTATTCATTATTATTTTCCTTTTCTTTATGCCGAAGCTGGTATGGGCGGTAGGCTTCGCCCCTGAACAACCGCTTTGCGATGCTACGCTTGCGTGTTCAGCTTCGGGAATTTTAAAACAGCTTGAGTATATTAATTTTATTTTCGAATATTTTTTTGAAAAATCGTTGCACTTCTTGTACACAAAATACGTTTCCTTCAAATAAAAGCAATTTTACATTTACACTGTGTGCATAATATCTGCCAAACCGTAATTTGGTACAAGAAATACAACATTCACAACGTTATCGGCTATGGATTTGTATTAGGTTCTTCGCCATTGATAGAACCCAAAGCTCCCCAAATACCATAAGGCGATGCTTCTTGCCAAGCTGCCGGACTTGATAAATTACCGCATTGTATTGAGTCATTTATGAAACTTACAGACGCATCACAACGCGCAACATTCACACCGCTGGCATGGTAACTTGACGGTGCCCAAATTCCTTGATACTCAGGATTAGTCCTATTTATACACGACGGACCATTGGGTGGGATAATTGTTGAAAACCACGAGGAAGCACCTGTACCGCTGTACCAACGCCCCATCGCGTAAGCATTGTCATCACGCCAACACGTACTTATACCGGATGCCAACGTACTACTTGAACGCAGGTTGACACATGTCTGCGGATTAAGTTGAGCGGCAGGAGTGTCTGATGCTGTTGTGTATCTTTTCGGATTTTTTCTCGCTTCAGCATGGTTGCCAGCCACTCCTACAAGGGAATTATCACCATCGCTACCGGCAAAGCACGCAAATTTCGCAGTCATTCCGGGAGTAAAATTGATCGTGCTACCCGCAGTAATGCGTTCACTCAACATGACCGTGTTACTCAGCCCGTCTGTTATGTCGTCAATATTACGACAACCATCCGGCATTCCAATACCTCTGCTAGTTTGCCTAAAAGCTCCGCGAATGGTACCGGTAGCAATATCCCAACCCGCGGCACCACTACCGCCAGATCTCGTTACGACGAAATCGCCTGCACTTATGCAATAGTTGTGATTATATCTGGCAACGTCCGAGAATCTTTTACGAAAATTCGAATCGCCAGGGCAACCTAAATGCGTTAGCCAAACTCGTGCCTGCACTACTGAGTCGGCACCAGTCTTGGTAACGAGGCTAGGATCGGCGGCACTATAATATTCAAAAAGATACACTTTCAACTCATTGTACAGAGCTTCTTGTTCAAAGAACGGCAGCATGTAACAAAAAGCCGACCAGTCACCAACATTAACGTTACTTCTTTTTGCAGACGTACCGGGTGGTAATAGCTTATCGTGTGCGTCAACATGTACATGACACGCAAGAGCAAGTTGACGTAATTTGTTTGAACAACTCATACGTCTTGCCGCTTCACGCGCCGCCTGAACTGCGGGTAACAGTAGAGCAATCAAAATTCCAATGATTGCAATCACCACCAAAAGCTCAACAAGAGTAAAACCCCACAGAGTAGAGGAAAATTTAGATCGAAAACCAGAGTAACTACCGTTACAATGATTTTCTGATCTACGTACCCCCCCCCCCCCTACCTATTTTAACATTTGGGGTATTAATTTTTACTTCTGTTGACAACACTAAATTTATACTTTTCATCTTCGTCCTCCCTATTCTGTTGTGGAGACAATGTTAAGAAAAATCACTTGCGCGGTAAATTCTTTTTTGCCAAACTCTCGAAAAAAGCAAAAACACGGTAAACGATTCTTCCAATACGATTGAGTTCAACCTGCACAAAAACAACTTTGCACAAATAAAATTGAACCAACCATTGTTCAAATTTTGCCAGACATCATGACCAAGCAATTCTTTGATCACTTCTGCCAAACACCTAAATCAAACGACGCGAATTCTACCCCAAGTCTCAAACCAACGCAATACCAGTTTCTATTCCGAAGCCGACATGATTCCAAAAAAATATATTTTGTGCGAAAGTTTAAATATCCTTCTTCGCCTTTTTAAAATCAGCACGCAGATAACACAGATTTAAGGGAGATATTCACAAGATCATTGAAATTAAGGTCGGACGTTATTCCCTCGCTACGTGAAATACGGCGTGTAATTGTTCGTTTAAAAATTTCTGAATTATTGCTTGTTGTCTTTCAATCAAATCTGTGTAATAATACTCTCCGAATTATTAGTACGAACAATGAATTTCTCAAAGCCGAACACGTAATCGCAACAATGTGGCGTTGTTGTTCACGTGTGTACAATAAAAAATTTTTTTAATGCCATGACAGAAGACAAATCTGGAGATTCGTTGCTTGATGACATTATACTTTCGCAAGTGGAAGGAATAGGGTCGTTGACTTATCACCGTCTTATCAAGCATTTTGGTAATTCGACGGCAATACTAAATGCGCCAAAAAATGATTTGGAACAATTCGATTTTTTGAAATCAAATACAGCTGATCGGATCATTGCAGCACGCAATATTATTGATCCCGTCGTGATAACTGAACTTTGCAAACGTGAATCAATTGACATCATTCCGATTTACGACAATCGTTATCCCGAACCGCTTAAATTGATAGCTGATCCGCCGCCGTTACTTTATGTTCGTGGTGAGTTGTTGAGGCGTGATTCGTTTTCGATAGCGATTGTTGGAACGCGGCGGATTTCGTCTTATGGAGAGCGTCAGACGTATAGGCTTGCGACGGCGATAGCGAAGGCGGGATTTACGATAATTAGCGGTCTTGCGGTTGGTGTTGACGGGCGGGCGCATAGGGCGGTTCTTGATGCGGGCGAGCGTACGATTGCGGTGTTGGGAAGCGGATTATTGCAAGTGTATCCGCCGGAACATACCAAATTAGCTGATCAAATCGTACAATTCGGCGGCGCAATTATTAGCGAATACGCACCCTTTATGAGATCGACAAAATGGACTTTTCCACAACGTAATCGTATTGTTTGTGGTTTGGCGTTGGGGGTTGTTGTGGTTGAGGCACCGCTTAAAAGCGGCGCGATGATTTCGGCAAGATTGGCAGGCGAACAGGGCAAAGATATTTTTGCGGTACCGGGTTCAATTGAATCCGAGTTGTCGAGAGGTTGTAATCAATTGATACGTGATGGTGCGCATCTTATCGAGTCTGTTGACGACATTTTGAGTGTGTTGGGACCAATGCGAAAACCGGTTTCGTTGCTGGATTTGGACGAGTCAATCGGAAATCCTAAAGAAATTGCCCTCAACAGTATTGAACGTGAAGTATTGAAACATGTTGGGAGAAATTCTTCAAGCGTTGATTCGGTTGTGTCGGCAACCGGTTTGGCAAAAACACAAGTAATCGCGGCACTTTGTTCGCTTGTGGACAAAGAACTCGTACGTCAATTGGATTCGGATAATGTCATGAAGTTTTGAAGTAGTTTTTTGGGAGACATTAGAGACAATTGGGACAGAGTGAGCGATTACTCGACATTGTTAAAGGGAATTTGACAAAAATATAATTGCGGTGAGTTTCGTTGTTGGATATACTGCAGTTGCTGTGAAATTCATTTTTTTAAGACAGGATTACAGGATCGTCAGGATATATACCGAAGCTGTTTTAAAATTCCTGAAGCTGGACACGCAAGCGCAACAACGTGAAGCGGTTGTTCAGGGGCGAAGCCTATCGCCTTACCGGCTACGGTATAATATACTGAAGCTACTTTAAAATTCCTGAAGCTGCGGTAAACCTACAACGCAGAGCGTTAGGCAAACGCAACAACGTGAAACGGTTGTTCAGAGGCGAAGCCTATCGCCCTACCGGCTACGGTATAAAATCCTGTCTATCCTGCTACCTTGTAAATCCTGTCAAAAAAATAAAAACTGAATTTCATAGTGCTATGAGTATATAGCCGTTTCACGTTTTAAAGTAGCTTGAGAATATAGATGTCATCATTAGTTCAATATCATCCGCGTAGTTTTCGCGAGTTTTGTTATGTTTATCCGGTTGTTAGTCGGCGTTCGGGCGGGCTTTCGATTGGGGTAAATTTGAGTCCGAGCGGGCAATGTAATTTTTCTTGCGTTTATTGTCAAGTGCTTGCGGAAGGCGGGCGAAAACAAGCTGATGCAAAATTTGATTTTATTGATTTTGATTGTCTTGAATTGGAATTGCGTCAAATTGTCGGCATGGTTGGCAATGGTTCTCTTTTTCAAGATGATTGGTTTTCGCGTTTGCCGGTTGAAAAAAGGATTTTGAAAGATATTGCGTTTAGCGGCGATGGTGAGCCGACGTTATCATTTGCGTTTCCTGAAGCGGTTCGTTGTGTTGCCATGATACGAAAACAACTCTGCGACGAAACGGCTAAAATTGTGTTGATAACAAACGGCACAATGCTTCACACGGAATCGGTTCAAATCGCGATTGAAACAATGCTCAAACACAACGGTGAAGTTTGGGTAAAATTGGATGCTGGCACGCAAGAATATTTTCAGACGATTGCGTGTTCGGCAATTCGGTACGATAAAATCTTGGACAATTTGACCGAATTTACAAAAAAATTTCCAATCGTAATCCAATCCTGTTTTCCATCAATCAAAGGTCAAACGCCAAACGAATCGGAAATCAGACAATATTCGCAAAGATTGATTTCATTGCAAACGGGCAATGTACTCCGCGTTCAAATTTACACCACTGCGCGAAACACGCCTGAACAATGGGTGTCGCCGCTCACAAACGAACAACTCGATTCCATCGCTAAAACCGTTCGCAATCTAACCGGATTGCAAGTCGATGCGTTCTACTCATCATAACTTTCAATATACCGTAGCTCGTATGGACGATAGGCTTCACCCTTGAACAACCGTTTCGCGTTGTTGCGCTTCCGTAATCAGCTCCATGAATTTTAAAGTATAGCTTCGTCCTTGAGCAATCGTTTCATTTTGTTCCGACGCTTGCGAAATCTGCTTCGATAAATTCAAAACAACTCAAGTAAAATAATGTCAAATAAATTGCCTTTTAATAATCCGATATTGACTGCTTCGGGTACGTTTGGTTATGCTTATGAGATGTCTGGTGTGTTTGATGTTTCTCGTCTTGGCGGTATTGTTCCCAAGACGATTACGTTGTTTCCACGTGCGGGCAACCCGCCGCCGCGAACATTTGAGACGGCTTCCGGTTTACTTAATTCTATAGGTTTGGACAATGACGGGGCGGATGATTTTATCGGGGTGAAGTTACCTTATTTGCGGACGCTTGGAACGCGGATAATTGTTAGTGCGGCGGTCAAGGATAAAGATGAATGTTCAATTTTAGGCGGCAAATTGCAAGCGGCGGGCGGAATCGATGCAATTGAGTTGAATATTTCTTGTCCGAATGTTAGCGGCGGAGTGGATTTTGCAACTGATCCAAAATTATGCGAGCAAGTTGTATTTGCGTTTCGACAAGTGGTGAAGTTACCGTTATTTGTCAAGTTGTCGCCGAATGTTTCTAATATTGCGGATATTGCCAAAGGCGCGGAGGCGGGCGGTGCGGATGGAATTTCGGCGGTTAATACGTGTCTTGGGTTGGCGGTTGATTGGCGAAAGCGGCGGGCGTGTTTGGGCAATGGTTTCGGCGGGTTGAGCGGGCAAGCGATTAAACCGATTGCGTTGCGGTGTGTGCATCAGATTTTCAAAGCAGTCAAAATACCGGTTATTGGAATAGGCGGTATTGCGACAATTGACGACGCGATGGAATTTTTTATCGCAGGCGCATCGGCGATACAAATCGGCACCGCAAATTTCTACAACCCGACAACAGCAATCCAAATTCTTGAAGCCTTGCCCGCCGCGTTGTCAGAAATAGACGCAAAGAATATCGAAGAGATAATCGGAACTTTATGCTGAAGCTACTTTAAAATTCCTGAAGCTGAACACGCAATCGCAACAACGTGAAGCGGTTGTTCAAGGGCGAAGCCTATCGCCTCACCGGCTACGGTATAAATCTGTGAGCCATCCTAAAAACATTTCGTGCTAGGCTCATTCATCACGAAAGACACGAAAAGCACGAATCTCCCCTTTTCGTGTTTTTCGTCCTTTTTGTGCCTTTCGTGTTTAAAAAATTACGACGTGCGTTAGTCGATGTTAAATTCTTCTGAGATTGAGTATGCTTTGCCGATTTTGTTTCTGTTGGCAACGACCAGTTCTGCAATCACGCCTACGGATAAGAATTGTCCGCCTAGCAAAAGGGCGGCAATGCTGTATTCGATTGCCGGAAAGTGATTGCGGAGGTGAACCGGATCGGTAAGCATTCCGACTTGGCAGAGTACACGCGAACCGCCCCACATCACAGCTAAACACGTTAAAATCACCAGACCCAATGCCATTGCAACCAATCCAATTGTACCGAGCAAATGTTGCGGGCGTTGTCCGTATCCGGTTAGAAACCAAACCGTAAACAGGTCGAGAAAACCTTTGACAAAACGAGTAAATCCGTATTTTGAATGTCCGAATTGTCTTGATCTATGTTCTACGACTTTTTCGCCGATACGATAGCCTCTTGCCGAAGCCAACACCGGCACAAAACGATGCAACTCACCATAAAGTACCACCTCGCTAAAAACCTCGCGCCGATAACATTTCATCCCGCAATTATGATCATGCAACTTAACACCCGTCATGTAACTAACCATTGCATTAAAAAAACGCGACGGAATGACTTTGTGCCAAGGATCGTGTCTGACTTGTTTCCAACCGCTGATAACGTCTAAATTTTCATCTTGCAATTGCGACAGAAACGCTGGTATTTCTTGCGGGTTATCTTGCAAATCGGCATCCATTGTCATAATGATTTCTCCGCGAGCGGCCTCAAAACCAGCGTTTAGGGCAGCTGCTTTGCCGAAGTTACGCCGAAACTTGATTCCGCGAACGCGTGAATCTTCGTCGGCAAGTTGTTTCACGGTATTCCAAGATTCATCTTTGGAGCCGTCATCAATAAAAATCATTTCCACATCGTATTGATTCGATTCCGCAACATCGGATATTTCTTTGTGAAGTTGCGTCAAGCTCTCATCTTCGTTGTAAACGGGAATTACTATAGACAGTTTCATTTTTTTATTTAGGGTAAAGTTTTTGAGTTCAATTTTGACCAAACCACGCCCGAACACACCCCAAGCGCACAAATGATTCTAACAAATTTCAGAGAAAATGTACAGTGAACCAATGAAAGACAGATTTTCAGATCAGTTTTCAAATCCTTTCCGTAGTAATTATTGTCATTTCGTCCTTTTCTGTTCCAAATATATTTTATAAATTTGCGGTGTGGTTATGGGGGGGCTTTTACGGCATTTGAATATCGGGTAAATTATTCGGCTTCGGTTTGGCAATCAGTACGCTAGGCGGTATTGTTTTGCGTTAAAGTTAGTTTACACTCAAGTTGTTTTAAAAATCCCGAAGCTGAACACGCAGGCGCAGCATCGCGAAGCTGTTGTTCGGGGGCGAAGCCTATCGCCCATACCGGCTTCGGTATAAGATTTCCGAAGTTGTGGTGAATTTGCGGTGTGAGATGTTTGTCGCGAATTGAAACCTACCGCTTCGGTACAACCACCTTAATTTTTATGAATACATCCAATGTAGTAGTCGAGACACGGAATTTGACTAAAGTCTATCGAGACTTTTGGGGGCGTCAAAAAGTTCGTGCGCTCAAGGCACTTGACCTTGAGATCGTTCGCGGAGAGGTTTTTGGGCTGCTCGGTCCCAATGGTTCCGGCAAAACGACCACAATGAAATTATTGCTTGGTCTGTTATTTCCGACTGCGGGTGAAATTTTTATTCTTGGTCGTCCGGCAACCGATGTCAAAAAGAACGAAAAGATCGGATATTTGCCGGAAGAATCTTACCTCTACAAATTCCTCAATGCCGAAGAAACACTTGATTTCTACGGTCGCCTGTTCAATATGTCCGGCGTAGTAAGAAGACAACGCATCGCACAACTCATAAGCAGAGTTGGACTCGAATCCGCTAAAAAACGTCAGTTGCGTGAATACTCAAAAGGTATGGCACGCCGAATTGGATTAGCACAAGCGTTGATCAATGATCCCGAATTGGTATTGCTTGACGAACCGACAAGCGGACTGGACCCAATCGGTACAAGAAACATGAAAGACCTAATTCTTGACCTGAAAAAACAAGGAAAAACCGTCGTCATGTCCTCACACTTGCTCGCGGATGTACAAGATGTTTGCGACCGAATAGGAATATTGTATCAAGGCGAACTCAAAGAACTCGGTAGAGTTGATGATCTTTTGAAAGTTTCAACCGAGACCGAAATTCGCGTGTCAAATTTGAGCGATGACGCAAAAACTAAAATCAACAAAATAGTTGAAGACGACGGCGCAAAACTTATCTATTCCGGTCATCCGACAACCTCGCTTGAGGATTTATTCCTCAGAATAATCGAGGAAAGCGAAGCACATCCGGGAAGACGTGTAAGAGGAGGAATAAATGCCGCCGAAAAAAATATACCATAATAAAACTGTGCGTCTGTTGTGTAATGTTTTTAAGAGACATTAGGGACAAAGAGGAGAATAAACCTTGCCTAGATCGGGTGACCGCAAGGGTCGCCCCCGCTTTTAATAATGCAGATATACCGTAGCCAGTAAGTCATCGATAGGCTTCGCCCTTGAACAACCGCTTTATGTTGTTACGCTTGCGTGTCCAGCTTCTGGAATTTTAAAACAGCTTGAGTATACTCCGTCCCTTTTGTCCCTTAAAAAAATTAGGCGAAAATTAGATTTTTTGCCCGCAAAAAGAATCCTTGAGAGTCTGGTCAAATCTTAAATTACGATTATTTCTTATTTAACTCATGTTACGCACCCGGGTAAAAATTGGGTGAAAATGCACCTCAAAACAGGACTTTTTGTGTAAAAATGCCCTAAAAATAGCCGAAAGCGGTTAGGTTTGGGTTGAATAGGGAA
>JAIRWK010000306.1 GCA_031268995.1 Planctomycetaceae bacterium | reverse complement strand
ATTAACTCCGAATCCGAAATGTTACCAAAATCCGCTCGATCCATCACAAAAGAATAATAAATTCAGAAAACCATGTCAATAACAAATGTCAAAAAAAATCAGGGCGACTGAATAGTTACTATTTTTACCAATAGTCCGTCCCTAGCTGGATGGAGAAAAAGAAAATAACCCTTGTCCTGTTGTTTGCTATATATCAAACTAAAATTACCGTGAACGGTTGCGTTTATATGCCGTAGCCGTTCACAATGGAATCAATTTTCAATTACGGTTTGTTCGGAATAGATGTTGTAACGCTTACGAAATTCTAATGGTTTAAGTCCTATTGTTTTTTTGAATTGTCGTGTAAAAAAACTGCTGTCATAGAATCCGCAACTCAAAGCAATTTGCGTAATCGGCAAATCACTTTCCGTAAGAAGACGCATCGCACTGTCAAGCCTCACACGAAGAATAAATTCACGCGGAGTCCGCTTGAAATTCTGAACAAAACGGCGTTCAAATTGACTGATCGACAAATACATCATTGACGCAAGATAATTCACATTGATTTTTTCTGCAAAATGTTCAAAAATGTATTGAACAACTTCCTGCATTTCGAAAAGCGGTTTATAAGTTTCGTTTGATCGCAGATAATTCCGCATGATTCCCGATATGCCGATAATGTTACCGTCTTTGCCTTCAATCGGAAATTTACTTGAGAGATACCAATGACGCTCTCTTCGTTTATTTTCGACGATCCAAGGTTGATTTAAAATTGGTTCGCGGGTTTCTATCACTTTTTGATCTTCTCCAAGATAACGAAATGTCATCACCGGTGTAAAGTAATCCGAATCATTTTTGCCGATGTAATCATTGTCATTTTGAATGTGAAGGAAATTGCGCAACGATAAATTCATCCAGACAAATTTTCCTTCACGGTCTTTGATGAAAAAATACGTGTCAGCATCGTGTTCAAAAAAACTAAAAATACTGCATAATGAACTTACGTTGTTCAAAAAATGTTGTTGAAGTTGAGTTGACAGCATAAAAAAACCTTTCATCATGCGGAAAAAATACAAAAATTTGCTCAATAAATACTATCGTTGAAAAATAATTTTCATTATAATACGTCGTGTTTATGAAAATTTAATGCTCGTATTCGTCGTTGTTGACGGCAAAATACTTATACCGTAGCCGGTAAGGCGATAGGCTTCGCCCTTGAGCAACCGCTTCACGTTGTTGCGCTTGCGTGTTCCGCTTCGGGAATTTCAAAACAGCTTGAGTATAATCTATACCGTAGCTGGTACGTAAAAAATACAGGAGACAATTATGACTTCAAAATTATTTTTTGTTACCGTGATATTATTCGCGGGTTGCTTATTATTCCAAGAAATTACGTTTGCGGAAGATGCCAAAGGTACACCGTATTCATTTTTCGCGTTGTGCATGGACACGCATGATGACAAACACCGCACAATTGAAGAGCAAAATAAAATGTTACACGAACTTGGTTTTGATGGTGTTGCTCATCTTTGGCTCAAGGGACTTCCTGAACGAGTTATTTCGGCGAAGAAACATTCGCTCAATGTTACACAGGTTTATTTTCAAGTCAACTTGCTCGCTAATCCCGCGTTTGACCAGAATCTGAAAAATGTGTTGCCATGTTTGAAGGGACAAAATACACAATTGGCACTGTTGATCAACGGCGGTAAACCTTCCGATGCCGCAATTGATGACAAAGCAATTGAGGTCATTAAACAAATTGATGTTATTGCGAAGCAGTCTGATGTTCGGGTGGTACTTTATCCGCACATCAATTCATGGTTGGAAAAAGTTTCAGACGCAGTGCGGATTGCGGAAAAATTTCATACAAAATATCCAGACCGAAAAATTGGCGTTATGTTCAACCTTTGCCATTGGGCGGCAATTGACAAAAGTGAAAATCTTGAACAAGTGCTCACACTTGCAAAACCATATCTCGCAGCAATAACAATTAACGGAACCGATAAACCAGAAGAAATACAGTCTAAAAAAGGAGACTGGTTGCAACCGCTTGATTCAGGCTCTTTTGATATTACAATTCTCTACCGGTTGATCAAGAAAATTGATTATCGAGGTCCCGTAGGATTACAATGTTACGGGATACGCGGCGATGCTCAGGAACATTTAATGCGTTCCATCAAAACATGGAACAACGGAATGTTGAAAACAAGTATTCCATGATATGCTCAATCTGTTTTAACTTTCCTGAAACTGAATATGCAAACGTAACAACCATTTTACAATGCTACGCTTGCGTGTCCAGCTTTAAAACGGCTTGAGTATTTAACCATTAACCTCCAACTTATACGCAGGAGTAATCAAATGTCAAAACGATTTGATCGTCGTAATTTTATTAAAACATCAATTCTCGGTATTTCAATGGCATCTGCTGCCGGAATGCCGGTTTCAGCAGGAGTTGCGGTTGCCGACGAACAGAAACCGATTATTGCTAAGCAACAAATTCCATCCGGTAAAATTTGCGATCTTACGATTGGCAGAATGATATTGGGCGGTAATCTGTTGGCGCATTACACTCATTCGCGGGATTTACGCTACGTCTACAATCTTGCGGCTCATTACAACACGCCGCAAAAGATTTTTGAAACAATGCGGATTGCCGAAGCGCATGGAATTACCGCAGTTGTCATTCACACCGCGAAAGGTGTTATTGATGGAATGCGTGAGTACAAAAAACAAGGCGGTAAAATCAAATGGATCGTTTGCCCAACTGCTAAAATCACTAATGATATGACGGAGTACAAACAGTTATGTCAAGAATGTGTCAATGCTGGTGTTGATATACTATATCTTTGGGGAGTTCGTGGTGATCAACTGATTAAAAATCCGGAATTGATCAGAAAAGCTGTTGATACGATGCGTTCATTTGATGTGCCGGTTGGTGTCGCGGCTCATCAACTCGCTGCTATCGAAATTTGTGAACAAGAAAAAATCAAATGCGATTTTTACTTGAAAACACTTCACCATCATAATTATCCCAGCGCAAAACTCAATCACGACTCCTCTTGGTGTGAGACTCCAGACAAAGTAATTGAGTTTATGGCTAAGGTCGAGAAGCCTTGGATCGCGTTTAAAATTATGGCGGCAGGAGCAATTCCGCCGAAAAACGCATTGGAATACGCTTTTTCAAACGGAGCAGATTTCACAGTGTTCGGAATGTTCGACTACGAAATAGACGAAGATACTCGTATTTTGAACAATGTACTCAATATGGACAAAGTAAAAAATCGTCCCAGAAAATGGTTCGGTTAGTCGGCTTCCTTAATCAAATATACTAACCCAATATACCGGCTCCGGTATAATAAATAAGAACATGAAAACAACGAAAACAATAATTTCAATTTTGATCGTTACTTTTTCGATCACGACTATATCATTTGCCGACGATAAACCGGCGGCGAAAAAAACAACCGGTGACGGTTTCAAGCAGATTTTTAACGGAAAAGATTTAACCGGTTGGGAAGGAATGCCTGACGTGTGGCGGGTTGAAAGTGGTTGTATTGTTGCGGAAAGCACGCCGGAAAAACCTTGTAAAGCCGCACATTATCTTTCTTGGAAAGACGGCGAACCGGATAATTTTCATCTTAAATTGTCGTTCCGATTGCAAGGCAATGGAAATTCCGGTATTCAATTTAGAAGCAAAAAACGTCCAAATTGGGATGTTTACGGTTATCAAGCTGATGTTGAAGCTGGTTCGGAATGGACAGGCTGTTTATTTCATTCAAGTCGTGCTGCTGTTATTAAACGCGGATTTGAAGGAACGATTGATGCGAAGGGTACGCCGAAATTTAAACAGTTTGCCAATCCGGCGGAGTTGATCAAATCTTACAAAAAAGGTGATTGGAACGAATATGAAATCATTGCCGTCGGACACAAAATTACACTTCTGATCAACGGTAAGAAAATGTGTCAAGTTGAAGACCTCCACGCAACCGAAGCCGCAACATCAGGAATTATCGCTCTTCAAATGCATCCGGGTCCGCCAATGAAAATAGAATTTAAAAATATTCAATTGAAAAAAATAACTGCTAACGATCTTGACAGTAAATGATTGCAAGGCTACACTGATTGCCCATAACGGCTCCGACATACTTTTCGGTATAGTATTGTGCCGCCTGTATACTGAAGCTACTTTAAAATTCCTGAAGCTGAACGCGCGAGCGCAACAACGTGAAGCGGTTGTTCAAGGGCGAAGCCTATCGCCTTACCGGCTACGGTATACTGACTTCGATATGACATCGTTTGGTGTGCCGGTTGAAAAGCTGGTTTGTTTTTTACCGGATTGTTTTTCATCTTGACGTTCAACTTTTATATTCAAGCTGTTTTGAAATTCCCGAAGCTGATTACGGCAGCGCAACAATGTGAAGCGTTTGCTCAAGGGCGAAGCCTACCGCCCATGACGGCTCCGGTGTAATTTTGAACCTTTAACCTTTAACCTTTAATCTTTAATCTTTAATCAAGGAGATTATTATGAACAAAACGACCCGTCGTCAATTTTTGGCGGCATCAGCAGCGGCAGCAGTTGCAACGCCGCTTATTATTCCACGTTCCGTTTTAGGCACGCCCGATACACCCGGAGCAAATGACACAGTTAAAGTTGCTCTCATTGGTCTTGGCGGACGTTGTACCGGAATTTATCCGAGCGACATTAAAGCTGCCAAAGGCGCAAAAGTTGTTGCTATCAACGATATTTTGCAAACGCGAGTTGATCGTTTCATGAACCGGTACAAAGATTTCACGCCGGAACAAGGTTTTACCGACTTCCGCAAAATGATCGAGACCGCCAAACCTGACGCTGTGTTTTGCGAGACAACAACGCACCAACGTGCTTGGGTTGTCGCGCATTCGTTGGTAATGGGATGCCACACCTATATCGAAAAACCAATCGTTTTGACGATTGCCGAAGGTCGGCATCTTGTAAATTTGGCGCGCAAATATAATCGTGTAACTCAATGCGGTTCGCAACAACGTTCTTTGCCTCTTTGCCAATGGGCTTGCGAACAAGTTCAAAACGGACGAATTGGTAAAGTCAAGGAAATCCTTGCGCCGAATTTTGTTGGTCCTAATCAATGGGACGATGAAGCCCATAAAACAGCGGAAGCATACGTGGATGGTTTAACTAACGAGACATGGGACGAATGGCTTAATCAATCGAAATATCGACCGTTTCATCGTGCGTTGTTTCATCAGTGGTCGAACTGGTGGGATTATGACGCGGGCGGTTTATGTTTTGGCGTGAGTGGTTGGGGGACGCATTCCTACGATCAAATTTGTATGGCAATTGGAATGAACGACACGGGACCGACAGAGATTTTGCTTGAAGAACCAAGCACAATTCAAGATAGCGGCAAGTTCCAAACCCGCCGTCCAACAGACGAAGAAACCGGTGCTGCATATTACGGAATGGCAAAAGTCAAAGGACCACGTGCTAAAATAACGATGTGGACAAAAGACGGTATTGCTATTAAATTGCATCTTGATGGTGATTGGGGACCCGGGTTGGGTTGTATTGTTGTCGGAGAAAAGGGCAAGATTGAAATCAATCGGCACAAGATCAGTTCCAATCCCAAAGACATTGCTGAGGAAGGAATGAAAGACCACAAGAGAACGCGAAGTGAAACGGTTTATCATGTCGAGAATTTTATCGATTGCATTAAAACCGGTAAAAAAGCAAACGCGGATATTGAGATCGGACAACGTGCTACATCGTTTTGTGAGTTGGTCAATATTGTTCGGGCAACGGCACCGGTTGGTCAAAAAATCGGTTGGGATCCAGTGAACGAAAAGTTCATCGGCAACGACAAAGGAAACGAAATGCTTTCGCGCCCACGCCGCAAGGGTTGGGAGTTGCCGGAAATTCCATCGTGAAACGAGAGTCAAAATATATCATGTACAGTAGCTTTTGTATAATCGTTCCGAAAGGTCGATTATACAGAAGTCGGCGATTGTTCGTGGATTTGGTTTAAAATATCGGGTAAATATATGAGAAAAATATTGATTCTTTTCAATTTGGTATTTGTTTTTATTTTGTTTCTTTTTGGGGCAAGGTTTGAATGTTTTGGGGAGATTTCTGATGTTCGTTTGGATTTGGCGTACAAATCGACTATTTTGATATTTTCGGCAGATCCGTCTGGACAAGCTGGCGGCGGTAGTGGTGTTGTGATTTCGCCGGATGGTTACGCGATTACGAATTTTCATGTTGTTCAACCTTGCGGTCCCGCGATGAAATGCGGCATGGCGGATGGTAAACTTTATGACGCTGTGATTGTTGGTCTTGATCCGGTGGGTGATTTGGCGTTGATAAAATTGATTGGTCGTGAAGATTTTCCGTTTGTGGTACTTGCTGACAGTGATAAAGTTAAAGTTGGTCAATCGGCTTACAGCATGGGCAATCCGTTTTTGTTGTCGCTTGATTTGAATCCGTGTGTTGCGCGTGGGATTGTTTCGGGGGTGCATCGTTATCAATTTCCAAGCGGGACATTTCTTGAATATACGGATTGCATTCAAACAGATGCCGCAGTTAATCCGGGCAACAGCGGAGGTCCGTTATTCAACGAGAACGGCGAAGTTATCGGCATCAACGGCAGATGTTCGTTTGAGAAACGCGGGCGGGTCAATGTTGGGATTGGTTATGCGATTTCGAGTAATCAAGTTCGTTATTTTCTTGGCGTACTCAAAGGCGGTCGTATTGTTGACCATGCAACCGCGAACGCTGTAGTTTCAATGGATAATCACGGTCGAGTCAAGTTTGATGATGTGCTTGGAATCTCTGATGCTTATCGTTCTGGGTTGCGTTATGATGATGAATTGGTGCAATTTTCGGGGCGTGTGATTGATTCTGCGAACACGTTTAAGAATTTGGTTGGTATTTTTCCGAAGGGTTGGCGGTTGCCGGTAACTATACGGAATAATGACAACGACAAATTGAAAATTTTCGTGCGGCTTGGCGGGTTGCATAGTGAGACGGAGTTGATAGAGATGACGGAGAAGATGATTGAGCCGCCGATTGTCAAACCGGAATTTCGCAAAATGCTTGAAGAGATGGAAAAAAAACGTAAACACGATGCCGAAAAAGAAAACAATAAAGGAAATGAAAACGATAAAAAAACAGAAGAAAATAACACCGAAAATAATAAACGTAACGAAAATTCAGATGACGAAAAAAATAAAAATGACGACGTTGAAAACAACGAAATTCCTGAAGGTTTTCAAGAAATTGAAAAGGAAGTGGATGGCAAAAAAGTAAAATTGTTGCAACGTAAACAATTTATAACGGACGTAATTAAACCGTATTATGAAAAGAAGCGAGGTTATGCAAATTTTTATTTTAATCGTGTTGAGCTTGCGCGTGTTTTGCGGAAGTGGCGGAGTACGTTTGATGTGAAGGCGGACAATACTTGGAAGTTTGCGGGCAAGATTCGTAATCGTGTGGAGACGTTTGATTTGTCGGTTGATGACAAGGGAATAACGTACAAACTTCCGGTTGAGCGTGGTTTTTGGGATGTTGACCAAATGAAGAAAACGGATACTTTTCTGATGGCGGCGACATCGTTTTATCAATTGCCGCGTGGTTCGGGCGGATTATTTACGGCTCTTTATGTTTTTAGGCAAATCGCGTTGAAAGACTCAATTGAGGACGCTGAAATTGTATATCGCGGAACAGCACCGATTGGCGGCAGGCTTGACAAATTGTATGACGTTTGTGTTGTTGAGCATTGGAAGGTGAACAACGAAATAAAATTTTATTTTGATCCTGACAACGGCGAAATTGCCCAAATAGAGATGTTTGCGGATGCGTTGGAATCGCCGTGTGAGATTTTGTTTCGCCAAATTGACGGCAAACGTGAGCTGGAGGTACGATGCGGTCGAATAACATTTGGCACTTTCATTTTGGACGAGAACTCAACTCCAATACCTTTTGCCCTAAAAGATGCTAACATCGCGTCAGGAAAAGATACAACCGACGAAACAATAAAAGGAACAAGAACACCAACAACAAATAAAATCATCTCTGATGTGTTGTCCAAAGTTGTAAAAATCTACGGCATCGGCGGAGTGCCGGGAATACACGGCTACCAATCTGGAATCATCATATCTCCAGACGGCTACATCCTTACCGCAATAACACCGTCATTGCAAACCGACACAATTACAGTTGTTCTCGATTCCGGTAAAAAATACGAGGCTAAACAAGTTAATGGCGACCCTTTGACGGAGATCGTGTTGTTGAAAATACAAGAAAATGATTTGCCGTATTTCAATATAAATTTACATGATAAAAATGAAATAAATCCAAACCTAAATTCGAATCAAAATCCTGCTCCCAATTCCGATGCCAAAACCAACTCGACCGATTCGACACAAAATTCAAATACGGCTGATGTGAAAGTTGCGGAGTTGGGTCGCGGCGGGCGGTTTGATGAACGGGTGCGGATTGGCGATTCGGTTTTGGCGGTGTCGAATATGTTTAATATTGCGGAGGGCAACGAATCCGCTACCGTACAACAAGGCATAATCGCCGCAAGAACAATGCTCAAAGCACGAAGAGGCGTATTTGATACACCGTATCAAGATGAAGTTTTTATCGTAGATGTTACAACTAATAATCCGGGCGCGTGCGGCGGTGCTCTTGTCCAAACGGAAACCGGACAATTGGTAGGAATGTTGGGCAAGGAATTAATGAACAGCGAAAATAACAGTTGGCTTAATTTTGCAATTCCGGCTTTTATGTTGCGCAACAGAGTTCGTCAATTGATTGAGCGAGCGGCGGACAAATCAAGATTAGTTGATCCGGAATTGATGAGGGCAAAGGTAGAGTTGATACCGGAGGATACTATTCATCAATTTCAGAGTTGGGGAATTTTATTGGTAACGTCGGTAAGCAAACGAACACCGCCGTTTATTGACACAGTAAAACCAAACAGCGAAGCAGCAAAACAAGGCTTGCAACCGGATGATTTGATCGTGATGATAAATAACCAAATCACACCGTCAATAAAAGCCGTCGAAGAACAAATTAACCAAATCGAATCAGGCGGACAAATTACCATTACTGTAGAAAGAAAAATGACTCTAATAGATGTGAAATTCAAAAAATAGAAAAGAAAATCAGTGTAGTTATTTTGCTGATTTTATCGTTTTTCAAAATAGTTTATACCGTAGCTGCTACGAAATTTATCTTTTTAAGACAGGATAACAGGATTGTCAGGATATACTGGAGCTACTTTAAAATTCCTAAAGCTACAGTAAACCCGTAACGCAAAACGTTGGGCAAACGCAACAACGCGAAGCGGTTCAGGGGGCGAAGCCTATCGCCCTACCGGCTACGGTATAAAAACTGAATTTCAAAGTGCGACGAGTATAGTTTCGGTTAGATAGCGTGTCCTTTGTCCCTAATGTCCTTTATGTCCCTTTAAGATCGCTCACTCTCCACATGATAAAAACGATAACAACAAAATCATATAATGCGTGAACAGCTATTGGGATGATGATGTTATTGGTCATGAGCAAAATTACGCCAAAATATATTGAGATAATAGACGCGATAACGAAATATGTTTTTGTCAAAGCGTGAGCTGCTCCGAATAATATTGAAACGAAAATTACAACTATTACCGAATAAAAAGATGCTCTATTCCATATTAAAACGTCAACTGTTGAGTTATTTATTAGTTCTTGAAAGCCGCTTTTTATTAAAATACCGTTTTGTAATAAACCTCTAAACAAAAGCTCTTCGCCAAGACCAGCAGACAAAGAAATCGCCGCTATTTGCCAAATTGAAAAACCATTCATGTATTCGCGGACAAACTCGAAAACCAGCCGATCAACCTTTCGCAAATTCTCAAATGGTAAAGACTTCAAAATAAAATAAAAAATTAAAAGCGGTACCGTAAAAAGAATAATCCGCAACAATACCCAAACATCAAAAAATATCCCCCGAAATAAATTCAACCCCAACAGAAATCCAAAAATCAAAGCAATAACACCTAACCCGCCCTCAAAAATAATTGATTTCAAGAAAAAACGTTTACAACTCATAATCGTACTATTGTCCTTTGGGGCAATTCTGCCAGCTGCGATTTATACCGTAGATTATGCGGCGCGGTTTTGTAATTCTTGTTTAAGATGCATTAAATCGCTGTTGTTCGGTACAAAGTCTTCGTCGAGCAAAATTGTGTTTTCAAGTAATTGTTTGACGCATTCCGCGTTTAACGAATGACCGCCTCGATATGATTCAAAGTTGCCAACCCAATCACAATCGGTTAAAGAAAAATCTCCGACCATGTCAAGAACTTTATGTCTTGCGCATTCATTATCGTAACGATAATTATTGTCAATCGGTCCGTCCGGTGTCAACACCAACACATCACGCGGCGAAACCCGTTGACATAACCCCGCCGCCAACAAACAATCCGCTTCGTTCTTGCTTAAAAAAGTTCTTGCGTCCATGATTTCGTTGTGGAACGATTCCGTAGATAATTTGAAACAGAAATCTTGATCGCACTGCGGATAATCAGCGGACGGAACCAAAGTAAAACGATAAGCCGACTTACCGTCTCGACTTGGTGTTACACTTATTCGACTGTCGTTACTTCCAACGCTTAAAGACCTTGCGACAAGCCGTACTTTTCGGATTGCGGCTTGAGCAACCAAACCTGCGTGGTTAAGTTCCAAAAAAAATCTGCAAGCAGAACCATCAAATCCGGGCATTTCAGGTCTGTTTGCGCGGATTTCGCAATTATCAATTCTGAGCGCACGCACCGCCGACAAAAGATGCTCAACCATGTCAACCCTTGCCAAACCGTTAACTAACGAAGTTTGACGCGGTTTCTCTTCACGATACCGAACCAATGCCGGAATTCGCGGTTCGCCGACTAAATCAGTCCGAACAAAATACACACCACTGTCAGGCTGCGCCGGCAGAAATTCCAAATCAACATCCTCACCGCTCCAAAAACCAAAACCGCTCAACTTGACACGTTCAGCTATTGTATTTTGCAAACGGAAACTCTGCCTAAACTTGCCCGAAAATAATGACGGTACCGCCAATATCGAATTGTCGCTCATTGCATTGCTAGGGAATTATGCCGCAGCCGGTATGGGCGGTAGGCTTCGCCCTCAAACAACCGCGGAACGTTAGCACGTTTGCCTTACGTTCCGCGTTGCAAGTTTACCGCAACTTCGGGAATTTTAAAACAGCTTGAGTATAAAAATTACAGGTAACTTCACGAAATCGATTCGTCTGCTGGCCAAACCAATAAACGTGAAGCAACCCATAATTGTAACCAAATCATAGCCGAAACTTGACAACCAAGAACGGTCGCAGCACCACTATCTGGCAGCACCCGTACCAGCACCGCCGACATTCGCCGCTGCTGGAATGCCATTGGTATTAGCGGTTCGCGCGGGTGTTTCTCTACTTGGCGATGCTACCGCTGCTGCTTTTTCCTGCGCTCGTAGTGCGTTGAGGTTAGGGACAGTTGCAATATTTCGCTTCTGGTAGATTCTGTTAACAATCGCTTGAGAAATATCAAGATTATCATCATACCAAATCAAATTCTGCTCAAGCATTGCCCCAACAGAATTGGGATCAGCGGGATTAGCGTCCATCGTACGATAGTCCATTACCTGCGCGATTTTCGCTTGTTTAGCAACATTGGCGATTTCTTCACGAACCTCTTTGTAAGTTTCGTACAAGATTATCGAATTTTCAGTCATTACTTTTCGTTGCGCAATTTTCACATCCTTGTCCAACGTCGTAACAAGCGAAGTTACCTCTTCGACAGCTTTTTCATGGTCGGGAGTTCCGGGCGTAAGTTTCAAATCTGTCAGCGTTTTTTCGCGGTTCGCAATTGCCAATTTCCGCGTCTCAAATTCAGCTTCTTTGCCCTTCGCATATTCCTGCAATTCCTTTTGCTTCGTTATGAAGGTTGGGTGATTCTTTATCAACTGAGCAATATCAACGACCGCAACTTGATAAGGTCTAGGTTGCGCGGCAGCCGTACTCGTCTGCGCATTCGCAACATCCACAACATAACCCGCAACGCCTAACAACAAAAATGCCGCAACAAGGGGGATACAATTCATTCGTTTCACTTTTAAACTCTCCTTTTCTTTTGAAAGGTATTAAACTGCTCATACTGAAATTTCGACGACTAACGCTTGTTTATCTAATTGCAAAACAAGCTCTAAACTGTTTGCACATAATTTTGGTAACAGCTATCGGCTCACCTAGACTGGCGAGCAGATTTTTACGCTTTTGAATTACCGAAAATTTAGTGCGTACAATATATTTTTCCGAATCATCGAAATTCACAGTACACGCAGAATTAACATTGTGTAGTTTTTTGCACGCATTAACCAAATCATTTGTTTGCGTGCAATCCGTTAAATTCATCCTTGAAAATGACGTGTTAGGTTGCGAAATCAAAAATCACGCCCCAAAAACGCCGCCAACACAAACGGTACACCCGCCGAAGTTAGTTTCAAGCAAGTGGTATTGTGCAGTATTTCACCAATCGGGTAAAGATCAATTTTTGATAAATTTTTATTCGGAATAATCGTTTTTATCGAAAAATTTTTTCTATTTGTTAAAATAGGCAAGAAAGTTTTGAAATAAAACAAATAAACCCGCGACCGATTCCGCCCCGCAGAAATCGTAACCGACAATAGTTTCGTAGCTCTCGCACGTTTTTTGAAACGGCAAAAGTTGCCCGCACAATTGCAAAGACAATTTTTTCAAAAAGCCGGAAAAAGTTTTTCAAAAAATTTCCAAAATTTCCCAAAAAAATTTTCCTACTCACTCAAAAACCGAACAAAAAACATAATTTTTGGTAGCAATACTGAAATTTTCCAACCTAATACCAAAACTTAACTTTCTAAAATCTAAAATGTCAGAGTTAAATGTTAAATCTATCAGTAGTTTTGTTGAATCAGTTGTGGCTGGAGCGGAGGAAGCGGCATCGGCGTTTCAACGTACATTTGATATTTCGGTTGGGATAACTGCTGGTTCTGGAGGAATTTACAGCATTGAGGCGTTTGCGTCAAAAATATCCGGCGGCGGTTTGGCGGTTTTATTTACGCACGACGGACACGGAATTACAGTGTTAATTCCAAGCCAGACAGGACTTGTGCCTTCTTGGTGCAACGATCCCGACGCTACCGGCAAAAGTAAATTGTCAACATTTGCCCAAGAATGGGGAATGAATCTTGTGCCGGAAGAATTTTTTCCAGACGATTACAAAGCCGCCATGATACAAAACATGGAACGGGCAATAGTTAGAGGCGGTATTGATCTTTCGGCGGCGTATCTTGATTTGAATTTGACGAAGCCGGACGGCAATGTTGTCCAGATTTATATCATTTGGACGTTGGATTCGCCGTCTGAATTTTTCAATGAAACACCGGAATCGGTCAACACGGAAGCGATACTCGGATTGCCGTCTTTTGATTCTAGCGAACCGCCGTTGCTTGGGGCGGGTTTGCCGAATTTTGAGGCTTTTGACGGTTCGGGGTTTGCGGAGGAGCATGGCAAACGTAGGGCAATTGATGATTTACCAGGTTATAGCCGCAGTTTGTTGAAGGTCAAGGTTCCGGTTGCGGCGGTTTTGGCAACTGCCAGAAAGCCAATCAAATCTATTTTAGAGCTTGGCGTAGGGTCGGTGATTCAATTTGACAAATCGTGTGATGAGTTGTTGGAGGTTGAGGTTGGTCAGAAGGTGATTATCGGTTCGGCGGAGGCGGTCAAGGTTGGTGATAAATTCGGGTTCAGAATTCACACAATGGTTTTACCGGACGAAAGATTCAGAACCGTAGAAATCCGCCGCGAAGGCGAATACCGCGTCAAAAACGACTCTCCACAAATCATCGGAAAATCACCCGTAAAATCGCTCAGCTAAAACAGAAATGAGTGAATAACGGAAATTTCTTTACCTATGCTGGTATGGTCGATAGGCTTCGCCCTTGAACAACCGCTTCACGTTGTTGCGTTTACCTAACGCTCCGCGTTGCAGGTTTACTGCAGCTTTAAAACAGCTTGAGTATAAAAATTAATTGTAACTATTCAGTAGGGTCATGGTTTTGAGTGGAGTCTGGCGAAATTTTGGTCAATTTCAACTTTTTTTGATGCAGTTTGAAAAAACATGCACAAAATAGGCAAGAATTTTTCAGAC
>JAIRWK010000257.1 GCA_031268995.1 Planctomycetaceae bacterium | reverse complement strand
AAATTCTTTGCCCGTGTTGTACGGCGGGTCGATATAAATCATTTTTATTTTTCCGGCATAAGCGTTTTGCAAATGACGTAACGCTTCAAGATTATCGCCGGTGATGAAAATATTATTGCTGTTTTTATTTTCATTTTGAGAGTTGTGTTTTGTGTCGGGAACGATCAATGTTTCGGACAAACGACCAGTTTGCAATCGCGCGTAATCCTTGCCGACAAAACCGAGTTTATAACCGTCGCGTGATTCGACAACACTATTTGATTCCAATTCGTCGTCGAATTTATCTCGTTTGAAATTTCCGTCTAAATCGAATAGTTGCGGAAAATATTTTTTTAATCGTTCAATAATTTCGCTATTGGGTTTAGTGGAATTATTATATTCGAGAATATTTTTTAAACCGCCGCCCAATGATTTTTGATTTTTGGGAAGTTCTGAATTTTGTTGTGTCATGTTCTGCCTTTTGCCGTGAAAAAGCAGACCGTCAAGAAAAAACGCAGCGCAAAAAAAAACGGGAACGCTACGTTGATCCAAGCGAAGCCCATTCCCCGCACAACCAGAGAACCGCGCAAAACGACACGGCAGTGTAAGCACAAAAGCGCATACACCGAAACTCCGCAAGTCTAGTGCATAACGTTCCCTTTCGGGAAACGCATGTACCACTAGATATTATCGTAGTTTCCAACCGGAGAACCGGATTGTGCTTGGAAATCCACATGATCAAAAACTTGCGATCTAACTCAAATTATTTTATGAACGGAGCATTCTACGGCGATTAGAAAAAAAAATCAAGACAGTAACAACTCTGTAACGCAACATGTATATTTCGTAGATTTTTGTAAGCACAGATATTTTGTCTGCGGAGAACAACCGCTTCACGATGCTACGCTTGCGTGTTCAGCTTCAGGAATTTCAAAACAGCTTGCGTATATTTTTGGGCAATGCCTTAATGAAGACTACCGCCTTACACCAATCCCCAACGCTTTCTCAAAAACCATTCCGCACTTAATAACAACGTAAAAAGAAATAAAAGCCACCAACCATCATACAACGTCCTCGATGTCTCATGCTCCTCAACAAATTCACCCGTCTTTTTGAATAACTCCTCAAGCAACGAATTTAATTGTTCGGGCGCGATACTTCGTCCGCCCGTAATTGCGGAAATGTTGTCAAGAAGATTAGGATAAGCAACTGGACTGTCAAGCTCTAAATTTCGGTCTTGCACCATAAATCTAGCAATCGCCGTATCATTTTTGATCTCTTCTTTGATCGAACCTCTGTCTATCTTCACCTCAATTTTATAATCGCCCGCTAACTCCGTTGCCCTAAAAGTTCCCGAAGGAATGCCGTTTTCGTCTGATATTGCAATATTTCTTTTTAAACCGTCAGGATGATACACAACCGCGTTTGCTTTGAAATTTTTTATCTCATCGCCTTTTTCTGATTTCAAATGAACTTGAAATTTTGCCGGATCGCTTGGCAATAAAAGCGTGTCATCCATCGTAATATAACAATCATTTTCAAACACATCATCCATCCTCGCAAGCCACAAAATAACATGCCGCCAAAATAATTTATGTTCTTCCTCAAATCCATTCAGTCTCCATTTGTACGTCGAATCTCCCGCAAATGCTAACACTCTTCCCAAACCAAATAATTGCGAAACCAACAACCGCTCGCCGTTTTCACCCGCAGCGATCAATGTTGCACCTGCTTTTAATTTATCGAATCTATTTGCTCCAACTAATTCGGGAAGCGATCTCCAAATTTGCCCATTTTTTGCCGACGATGAATCAAGCCTCATAATATAATGCGCAGGTAAATTGCTGCCCACACGACCATCCGCTCCAACAGGTAACATTCGAATATTGCTCCAATAATGCAAGTCCTTCCGAATCGGCGTGTCAAGTAATTGGCGGTCAACTCCGCGCATTTCCACCGGCGAAACTTCAGCTAACGGCGTGTCCGCATAACCGCCCGCACCAAAAGAATTGTAACCGCCAAGCATAATCAAACCGCACCCCTCACGCACTCGATCCGCCAACGCGCGAAGCTCATCTTGTTTGAATGCTTTCGCGTCAAGATTGTCGAGAATATAAACGTTGTATTCGCCTTTGGCAAACGCGGTTTTAACCCACGATTCACGCTCGCGAGTCATACGCTCAAGCCGACTTTGAAACGAACCGCCGCCGCCCATCACCTTAACCTTGCCAACACGAATATCAAGATACGTTACATTTATATCTGCGGATTCGTCCAACGATTGCTTGAGCCGAGCTTGGTCCCAATGACGTTCACCTTGAATAAACAACACTTTTAAACCGCCGTCTATAACACGCACAAAATTACTCTGTTGATTATTCGTGTCAACAAGCTCCTTTTCCTGCAACGGAATATTGACCGTATATTTAAAATAACCAACCTGTTGCGGCGCGTAAGATAATTTATAAGGGATAAGTTGATCCTCTTCGGAAGTTTGTATAGATTTTTCATCAACTATATTTAAATTACCTTTTTCATCTTCAAATAATAGTTGTACGGGAATTGTGGTATTTGCGTAACCGGTGATGCGAATCATGCCTGAAATGTTAAATTCATTTTTGACAAAAACTCTGTCGTTGGCGTGCATGTCATTTATTGCGACATCGCGGAAAGCGGTGTTTCCGCCAGAGCTGCCAAGCCGCACGGAATAGAGAGTGATTCCCGAATCTCTCATGCGGGTTGCTGCGTCGTGTGGCAACGTATCACGCGGCGGACGTGTGCGTTGACTGCCGTCGGTAAGAATTATCGTACCCAAAACACGTTTGCCGATAAGTTGCTCACGCGCCGAATCAAGCACTGCGCCAATCGCAGTTTCGCGACCTTTGGGATGTGTCGGCATTCCGTCGATCACGCCGCTCGAAATTTGAAATGAAGACAAAGACGAATTAAACGTATAACACTTGACATCAACATAATCCTGAATACGACGCAGCATCGGTTTAGAATTAACCAACGCATCAAGAGCAACTTTATAACGTGTGTTGCCGTTAATCTCGTCCGTCCGAGACATACTTTCCGAATCATCAAGCAACACAACAAGCGAAGATGTCAAACGTTCCGTCGCCGTGTATACCACCGTCGGACGAAGCATTGCAAAAAATAAAACCGCCAACGACAAAAAACGTACAATAAATAATACCCTACGCCGAAACAATAATTCGCCAACCTCAAACTCGCCAACACCAAAAAGCCAACGCCGTGAAACAAATATAAACACAGCAACTAGGAATAAAAATATCCCCAATACCAAAATATAACTACCGCAAATAGGATAAAACGAAAAACGAATCACTGCTTTTTTTACGTTTGCACCTCAAAAATCAGCACGCAAATAACGCAGATTTTTAAATGGACAAGGCATAATACTTATTTTTGACGATCATTCAAAAACATATCTACTCGTTTATAAAAAAATTCTGCGCCTTCTGATTGTAATTGAATATGACCTCTGGCGGGTTTCACGTTTTGGGCTTGGTTTACGAGTTTACCGTTTAGGTAGGTGTCGATCTTATCATTTTGCGCAACGATTTTAACGGTGTTCCATTCGCCGTGCGGTTTCTCAATTTCGTTTTCATTTCGGAATCTCGCAACGTCTGTTCTTGTTGGCACGACGCCGAGTCTTCTTACGGGATTGCTTGGGGTGAATACGGTTGTTTTAATTCCGTTGGGCAAAAAAACTCCGCCGCTTCTTTTGGGATCGTGATATTTCGGGTCAACGGTTGAAGTCAAAGAAAAATTTTCATCTTTGTCCGACGAAACGACAAAAAAATCGCCGGTGCCACCTTCCATGACTTGTATTTCAATTGATTTCATCCAAACGCCGGCGAAAGCACCATCTTTGCCTTTAGAGTGAACAAGTATTCCGCTGTCGAATGCCTTCCCTTTTCGCGAACCGTGCGATTGCTCGCCAACCTTATACTCAACCTCAAGCGTGTAATTTTCAAATACCTCTTCAGTAGTAATACAACCAAACTCCGTACCGGAAACACGAATCAAACCGTCCTTAACAGAAAACACTTTATCAGGATCGTTGTTCTTACCTTTTGATTTAA
Organism: Planctomycetaceae bacterium; assembly: GCA_031268995.1. Taxonomy (GTDB): domain Bacteria; phylum Planctomycetota; class Planctomycetia; order Pirellulales; family Thermoguttaceae; genus WRKP01. Next base: position 14,468 of record JAIRWK010000257.1, on the reverse strand, counting down.
CAAAAGTGTACCATCCGTCAAGATTTTTCCCGTTGAACAGATGAATAACTTTCTGTTGCTCTTTTTGTTGATCTTGGGCAAACGCGCAATATTGGCAAATAGTAATTGCACAAAAAACAATAAACAAATTCTTAAAAATTCTTTTAGTCATTTTGAAAATAGTTTGTATACCGAAGCCGGTATGGGCGGTAGACTTCGCCCTTGAACAACCGCTTCACGATGCTACGTTTGCCTAACGCTCTGCGTTGCAGGTTTGCCGCAGCTTCAGGAATTTTAAAACAGCTTGAGTATAATACAAAGCTATCTATTTTTTCTTTTTTCTTTATCTCGTTTTTTCTTTTCTTTTTCGCGTTGTTTTCTGGCATCGCGTTTTTCGTCTGATGTTAATCTTTTACCTGTTCCGATTTTTGTGGCTTTTAGTGCGCCGGTTGGGTCTTGGTTCATTGATTTCATCATACCTTGCATTGCTTGCATTTGATCGCGTGCATTCATGCTGGTCATATTTCTCATCGCGTCTGCCATTGGCATGAACATTTTGATCAAACCGCTCACTTGCGATTGTTCAACACCCGCGCCTGCAGCAATTCTTCGCCGTCTGCTTGCATCGATAATCATTGGAGTTTCGCGTTCTTTTTTTGTCATTGAATCGATGATGCCACCGATATTTTTGAATTGGTTATCCGGATCGTAACCGCCGTTACTAACCAGTTTGCCCAATTCGCCCATTCCGGGAATGTATTTCAAGATGTTTGTAAAAGACCCCAAACGGTTGATTTGATTAATTTGTGTACGAAAATCATCCAGGGTGAACAGACCTCGTTGCAGTCGTTCTTGATTTTTCAATATTTCTTCGTTGTCAAATCTGTCAGCAGCTTGCTCAATTAGCGACAATATGTCGCCCATTCCAAGAATACGTCCAGCCATTCGGTCGGGATAAAATTCTTCAAGCGCATCAATAGTTTCACCCATACCGACAAATTTGATCGGCACGCCAGTTACGTGTTTCACCGACAACGCCGCACCGCCGCGAGTATCGCCGTCCAACTTCGTCAATATCACACCGTCAAGCTCTAACGCATCATTGAACGCTTTCGCACTATTGACCGCGTCTTGACCAGTCATTGAGTCAACGACGAAATATATCTGATCCGGTTGCAATTCTTGATCTATCATTGCGAGTTGTTCCATCAACTCCGCGTCAATATGCAACCGCCCCGCAGTATCAAGCACCAACACGTCAATACGTTCGGACAATGCTTTTTTAGCTGCGTTTTTACAAACTTGTACAGGATTTTTATTTTCGCGGTCAACATAAACCGGCACGCCGATTGAGTTGCCTAATATTTCGAGTTGATCGATTGCGGCGGGGCGTTGCAAGTCTGCTGCTACTAGCATTGGTTTTAGCTCGCGTTTGAGAAGCAACCTGCCAAGTTTACCGCATGTCGTCGTTTTGCCGGAACCTTGCAATCCGCACAACATCAAAATAGAAAGCGGCTTCTTCAAATACAAAGAATGGTCAACAGGTCCCATCAACGCGATCAATTCATCTTGTACTATTTTGATGATTTGTTTTGTTGGATCGAGGTATTGTTTGACGCTCATTCCAAGAGCTTTCTCTGAGACTTTATCAATAAAATCCTTGACAACCGGCAGACTCACATCCGCGTCAAGCAGAGATTGGCGAACTTGTTCAAAACCAGCCCGCATATTTGATTCCGTCAAACGACCATTGCCGCACAATGTCTTAATCGCCCCACGCAATCCGTCTTGAATATACTCAAACATAAAACTGTTAAATTTAAATCTAAATTATAACGAAACCGAAATTTATACAAAAACCATTTTAAGGCATCACACTGAAATAAAATTATACCGTAGCCGGTAGGGCGATAGGCTTCGCCCTTGAACAACCGCTTCACGTTGTTGCGTTTGCCTAACGCTCTGCGTTGCAAGTTTACCGCAGCTTCAGGAATTTTAAAACAGCTTGAGTAATATGATCCCACGATCAGCTTCGAGAATTTTAAGGCAATCGGAACATATTATCACCACTTACTCACATTTTGGCAATGGGGGAGAAAACAAATCGAGTTATATACCGAAGCCGGTACTTAACGGTATAATATGCTCCCGAAATTTATACTCAAGCCGCTTTATACCGTAGCCGGTAAGGCGGTAGGCTTCGGCATATACTCAAGCTGTTTTGAAATTCCCGAAGCGGAGCTCGCAAGCGCAACAACGTGAAGCGGTTGTTCAAGGACGAAGCCTACCGCCCATACCGGCTTCGGTATAACAGGAATTTTTAACATGTCCCCAATAGCCCCCGAAAATAACAAACCTCGTCGAGGTAAATTTATTTTGATTTTGTTTATTTTGATTGTGTTGAATGTACTTACTTTCTGTCTTTTCTTTTTTTATCCGTATATTCGTCAGGCGTATATTATGAGGGAAGTGAATTCATCGAATTTAGACGTTGATTACTCTACTGAAAGATGGTTTAGCGAATACGAAATGCTAGATCAAGCCATATCATATTTTTTTCAGTTTGAAAAAGTAACTGAGATTACGATTGACGGCGAAGGTGTAACTGTAACCCCGCAAGATATAAACAAAATATCTAAAATATCAGAATTGTCTTCTTTAGGTAAAGTTTACATACACAACATGACTATAACAGATCAGTTAATAGATGTATTACTGAATTGTAAAAAATTAGATGTACTTATGCTGAATAACATAGTAATCACAGATCACCAACTTCGCCAGCTTGGAACAATCAGCTCTCTTAAAAGTCTTGATCTAGTAAATTCTACCAAAATTCCAGAGCAAGCATTTATTGAATTTCTTGAAGCCAATCCTCAATTACAATTTATTATATTGGGCAATACTTCGTTAGCAACCGATCAAATTGCATCGGCAATTTCAAAACTTCCCCAATTAAAAATGATTGTATTCTGCGAAGAGTCATTAACGGATAAACATATTGAAATAATAAGTAGTAGCAGATCTATCGCGGGTATTGCTATCAATAAACATATTCATTTTGAAATAATAAGTAGTAGCAAATCTATTGAGGTTATTTCCATCAATGATTTCCCGCACATATCCGATGACTCTTTCCAATATCTTAAGCGAATGCCATCATTAGATTGGCTCTGTTTGGATGGTACAAGCACTACACCTGCAGGACTTATTGAATTTAAGAACGCAAGACCCAAATGTGAGATATACCGTAGCCGGTAGGGCGATAGGCTTCGCCCTTGAACAACCGCTTCACGTTGTTGCGCTTGCGTGCTCAGCTTCAGGAATTTTAAAGTAGCTTCAGTATATATTGACGTGAAGTGATATGCCGAAGAGAGAAAAATGTCCGACCGTTAGTTTAAAATTTTTAAGGGACAAAAGGGACATTGGGGACAAGTATACTCAAGCTGTTTTAAAATCCCTGAAGCTGCGGTAAACCTGCAACACAGAGCGTTAGGCAAACGCAACAACGTGAAGTGGTTGTTCAGGGGCGAAGCCTATCGCCTTACCGGCTACGGTATAAAACAACATTACCCTGATTGGGCGACCGCAACGGTCGCCCCTACATTTACGTTCAATGATATTGAGTAAATGATCGCTTTGTCCTTAAAGTCTTTTTGTCCCTCATGTCCCTTATTGTCCCTTAAAAAAATTTGGACGAAAAGAGATTTGAATTATTTTTTAGTGTAATCTCATTCCGGGTTTTGCGCCGTCGTCGGGGGTTATTAGGAAAATTTCGTCGTTACCTGAACCTGCGGCTACTACCATTCCTTCGCTCAAACCAAATTTCATTTGACGTGGTTGTAAATTCGCAACACAAACAACTAATCGCCCCACAAGATCATTTGGATTGTAGGCTGATTTTATTCCCGCGAACACTTGCCGACTCTCGTTCCCGCCAAACGATAGCCTTAACCGCAATAACTTACGCGCACCCTCAACCTCCGCCGCCTCCACCACCCGCGCAACCCTCAAATCTACCTTCGCAAAATCATCTATCGTTATCCGCTCAGATAACAACGGCTCCGCCGCCAAAACATCACCCGAATCTTGAAATTCTCTTGACGAATTATCGTTTGTTTCAGGCTGTTTGCTCTCTTCGATAATTTGCTCTATCGCTGCACGGTCAACACGTTTGATCAAATGCTTGTAAGAATGAACCGGTTGCCCAATAATCGGCTGCTGCGAATCAGACCAACCACTTATTGTCCCGCCCAAAAAATTCTCCGTCTCTGTTTTGATTCGCGGCAAAATCGGCGAAAGATACACCACCATCTGCCGGAATAAATTCAACCCAATCGTACAAATATCTCGCAACTTGTTTTCATTGTCCGGTTGAGATGGTATCGACCAAGGCGCAGAATCCTCGATAAATTTATTTGCCCTATCGCCGCACTCCATTATCAAACGAACCGCCTTGCCAAACTCGCAATTCTCATACGCATCCGCAATCTCATCACTCAACGCCGCTCCTTGCGCAAAAAGTCCGCCGTCTTCAGGATAACTCGGCGATAATCCTGCGCCCTTGATAAACTTCGCAGTTCGCGACGCAAGATTGACAAGATTTCCAACCAAATCAGAATTTATCCGACTCTCAAGCTCGCCAAAATTCAAATCCAAATCATCAACCCGATTCGTCGTCTTCGTAGCATAAAAATATCGAAGATAATCAGGATTCAAATGTTTCAAAAACGTTGAGGCAAGAATAAAAGTCCCGCGCCGTTTTGCCATTTTTTCGCCGTTGACGGTCAAGAAACCATGAACATGAACCTTTTTCGGCAACGTTAAACCCGCAACCTTGAGCATCGTAGGCCAAAAAAGCGTATGAAAATATGTTATGTCCTTTCCTATAAAATGATGTATTTCCGTTTCGCTGTCTTGCCAATATTTTTTGTAATCTTTGCCCGACAACTTACACCACTGCCAAGTCGAACCAATATAACCCGTCGGCGCATCAAACCAAACATACCAATAATTGTCCGGCGAATCAGGAATCTCAAAACCAAAATAAGGCGCAGGTCGCGAAACATCCCATGAACGTAACTCGTTGTTGAGAAATTGACCGGTAAGATAATTCGCAATCTCAACATGTAACGCCCCCGAATGAACCCACTCGTCAAGAAATTTATGCTCACGCTCAATATTAACAAAAAGATGTTTCGCCTTCCGCAAAACCGGTTTCGTTCCCGTTATCGTGCTTAACGCATCAGTCAAATCCGTCGGCGAATAATGCGCACCACATTCGCAATTATCACCATACTGATCCTTTTTTCCACAAACCGGACAAGTTCCCTTCACAAACCGATCCGCCAAAAATGTGTTTGCTTCAGTGTCATATAATTGTTCAATTTCACGCTCTTCAATTAGATTATGTTGACGCAACGCCTTCCAAATGTCAGCGCAAATTTGACGGTTTTCCTCGCTATGAGTTGTCCCGTAAAAATCAAACTCTATCCCAAAACCATTAAAATCCCGCAAATGCGCTTCGTGCATCGACGCAATTATTTCTTCTTCTGATTTATTTTCCGCCCGTGCGCGGAGCATCATTGTCGTCCCGTGTGTATCGTCGCCGCAAATAAACACAACATCGTTGCCGCGCATTTTTTGGAATCGAACCCAAATATCCGTCTGTATATACTCCACCAAATGACCAATATGAATATGACCATTCGCATAAGGCAACCCGCTTGTAACTAAAATTCTACGTGCCATTTTAATCTCCTATCTTTTGTAATTTATTAACCGGTAAACCTCAACCGGACGAAAAAATATTTTGCCCCAAAACCAACCCAAAAACAAAACGACCACCACGCCGCAAACTTTCAAACAACCGAAGTATAACAAAAACAAACCAAAACAAAATACGGGACAAATTTTTATTATCAACCACAGAGAACACAGAGAGAATATTTTTAAAAAACTCTCTTTGTGATTTTTGTGTCTTTCGGGACTTTTTAAAATTATTTTTATTCGAATTCGGTCGATTTCTATCGACTTAAAATTGACCGAATTTATTTTTGGCAAATAGCATTCTAAAAAATTTCCTTTCTCCCAAAAATTTTCTCTCTCTGTGTCCTCTGTATTCTCTGTGGTTTTTAAAAAATAAGATCACCAATTGAGTTCATTTGATTCGTCCCAATGTTCGTAGAGGGTTGTGATTTTATTTTGTTCGTCGGAGATTTCGGCGTGGATGGATTTTACCATTTCGCCGTTGCGGGTAACTTCTGGTCGCAATAAATCCTCATTCAACGACATCAATCTCGTCTCCCTCGCAAAAATTTCCTCCTCAATATCCGCAACCTTGCGAAATGGAAATTTTCTTATACGTTTTTCTTTTTTTTCGGCGTTATTTTTCGGGTCGGGCAAATTTTTTATTTGGTGATTTGATTTATTTTTATTTGGTTGTTGTGCAAGTTTCTTTTTTTCTGATTCCTTTTTTTGTGCGTTTTGTTTCCAGTTTTGTTGTGCGATTTGTTTTTCCGTTAAATTTTTATTTTGATGGTTGGTGTGCGTGAGATCGTTTGTGTTTGTTTTTGCGGCGGTTTGGGTTTGTTCTTTTCGTTCGGTGAAAGTTGCGTTGGCGAATGGGTCTGCGAGGAGTCCTGAGGCGACTAATTGCTTGAAGGTTGAGTAATTTCCTTCGATGGTTTTGAATTTTGCGTTTGGTTGTATAATTAGGACATGGTCTGCTAACTTGTCAACAAAATATCTGTCGTGAGATATAAATAAAACCGTTCCGTCAAAATCGCGAATTGCCTTTTCCAAACCATTCCTTGCCCAAATATCAAGATGATTCGTCGGCTCGTCGAGAATCATAACATTTGCATCTTCAGCGGACAACTTCGCCAACGCCGCACGACAACGTTGCCCGCCGCTCAAACTAGAAACCGTCTGCAATTGCTGATCGCCCGTCAATCCAAATGCCCCAAGCAAATTTCGTCTCGCGGGTTCTTCAAATATTTTTTTGGCAGGTCTGATCGCGTCAACAACTTGCATTTTATCGTCGATGACGTGTAACTGTTGATCGAAATAACCGATTTTCAATCCCGTGCCGTGAATTATTTTTCCCGTATCGACGGGCAATAAATTCAACAAACACTTGAGCAACGTCGTTTTTCCACAACCGTTGGGTCCCAAAATTCCCCAACGTTCGCCGCGTTGGATGTTGATTGTCAAATTCCGAAACAGCGGTCTGATATTTCCGTCGGCGGGGAAACCTTTGGAAACATCGTCGAGGCGGAAAATCATTTCGCCGCTTCGTGGCGGTTTGGGAAAATTCATCGCCGGCACTTCAATTTTACGTGGCAACTCGGCAGGTTCTTCCAAAAGACGCTCAAGTTTTTTGCGGCGATCTTCGGCTTGGGCGGCTTTCATTCCGTAGTGATTACGGCGGATAAATTCTTTTGCCTTTTCGACTTCTTCGGTATATTTTTCGTAAGTCCGTGTTTGGACAGTCAACCGGTCTTCTTTGAGATTCGTGTATTTTGTAAAATTGCCCGCGTAATCGTCAATAGTACCGCGATACAATTCCAATATTCGATTGGTGGTTTTATCAAGAAAATATCTATCGTGTGAAACTAGAATTACTGCGGCGGCGGTGTTTTGCAAAAATTCTTCTAACCATTCTGTTGCGGGCAAATCCAAATGATTAGAAGGTTCGTCCAGCAACATAATGTCCGGCTCCTCCAGCAACAATTTCGCAAGACTCAACCTGTTTAACTCCCCGCCACTCAACGCCGTTACAGGTTTTTCAAATTCGTGATCGGCAAAACCCACACCATGCAAAATTCGCGCAACACGATGATCAATTTGATAGGCATCATGTCGTCGCAACAGTTCGTGAATTCGGTCGTAACGGTTTGCAAGACGGGCAAGCTCGGTTTCGTCTTTTGTTTCGGCAATAGCGTGAGCAATTTTTTCCGCGTCGTGTTGCAATTCCAGCAAATGAGCAAGAGAATTTTTAGCTTCCTCAAGAATAGTTTTGCCAAATTCTGCACTTGGGCGTTGTTCTAGGTAGCCTATTGTGGTGTCGGCAGATTTGGAAATAGTACCTTTCTCGGCTTCTTCCTTGCCCGCCAAAATATTCAACAACGTCGTCTTGCCGCAACCATTGGGACCAACAAGACCTACCTTGTCTCCCGCCCTCAATTGAAAACAAACATCAACCAACACTGCCTCCGCCGAAAAATGCTTCCGAAGATGCTCAACTGTCAAAATTACTTCCATAAAAATTACAAAATTCCTCTAAACTACGTTACCTTCACCAGCCGGCAATCAACAAAAATTCCCACACCAACCCCCAAAAATTATCCCCAAACACAGTAATCTTTCAACCCCCACGATTAGCTATCTTCAACTCGAAAAGTACAAAAAACGCAAAAAGAGAGAGCTTTAGAAATCTTTTCGTGAGAAAAACTGAGTCATGTTCTACTCAAGCTGTTTTAAAATTCCTGAAGCTGAACACGCGAGCGCAACAACGTGAAGCGGTTGTTCAAGGGCGAAGCCTATCGTCCTACCGGTTACGGTATCTTTGGACAAAAGCCTAGTATTTAGGGACAAAAAATTTTCTCAAATACTTTTGTCCCTAATATCCCTCGTGTCTCTTATGTCCCTATTATGCTTTAAAGCTCAGAGCAGCAACAGCTTCCTGCAAGGTGAATTTTTTCTCGTAAAGAGCTTTGCCAATAATACACGCATCGATCCCAAGCTCTTTAAGTTTCACCAAATCCTCAACCGCCGCAATTCCGCCCGACGCAACTACTTGAAATGAAACGGCGTTGTGCATTGCGAGCATTTCGTTGAAGTTAGGACCTTCAAGCGTTCCGTCTTTTGCGATGTCGGTGTAAACGATTGCCGCTAATTTTAGGTTGGCGAACTGTTGAGCGAGTTTGACTGCCGATGTTTTGCTGGTTTCAAGCCAGCCCTCCGTTGCAACAAAACCATTCCTTGCGTCAATTCCAAGAACCAACTTGAACGGAAACTTCGCGCTCATTTCCCTAAACCAATCCGGTTGCTTCAACGCCAATGTTCCAATCACGATGCGATTAACGCCTTTGTCGAGATAATATTGAATTGTTGCTTCATCTCGAATTCCTCCGCCAATTTCGACGGGTATTCCTGCCGCTTTTACAATTTCAATCACGCTATCCTTGTTCGCCGCGCCGCCAACCTTAGCTCCATCCAAATCAACTACATGCAACATCTCCGCACCACAAGAAACCCAAAATCGCGCAACTTCCGCCGGATTATTTGCGTAAACAGTTTCGTTATTGTAATCACCTTGTCGCAGCCGAACGCATTTTGCGTTTAGTATATCTATTGCCGGTAAGAGTTTCATTTGAGTATTGGTTGAAAAAAATTTTTGTTTCGATTTTTATTTTGCAATATTTTTATTTGGAGGGAACTTGCTAAAAACATCATGGTTGGTGTGCAAAACATTTTCTCTTAGCCCCGCATGGGGCGTGATGTGCATAACCGGCGGTGTAACGAAGCGCAACCGCCGGATCGGATGCCCCAAAACCTAAAGTCCCGCAGGGACAAGGGTTTTTTTTGGAAAAGTCTTGTTTTTTGTTTGTCAAATGTGTGTTGAATAATTAAGCCCATGCGATTTTCTATGCTGTTGATTATTTTTTTTGTTAGATTTTCAAAATTATTGCTTATAATAATATGCAAGGGAAAAAATTCCGGTTGCATTGCTCGTTGAAGCCCCGATTTCGCGGGGTGTGTGCGAGCTGGGCTGATCGATATTGTGCGACACCTACTCTCTCCAGATTCGGAGAGTTGATTGGGATAAGACGTTCGACAGCCCTTTTTTTGTTTTCTTGTTATTTTTTACCTTCGTGTTAAAAAAATCCCCGTGTGAAAAATTATTCGCACGGGGATTTTTGTTTGTCCGGTTTTAAGGATTTTTGGTTTTCTTGGCGGAGTTGTTTGACTTCTGACAGTAGGTCGGTTATTTTGTTTTCCAACCCCTCTATTTTTTCGTCAACCGTCATTTTTGCCCGTTCTTCGCGGTGCAACATTCGCATTGCGGATTCTTGAATACACTCAACTACAAGTGTGTTGTCTAATATGTTTTCACTCATTTTTTTATCCCCTTTCTTTAAAAAATTTGGTTGCGATAATCGTCGTAACTTCTTGTCCTGTGAATAATATTGATTTTGTGATTTCGTTCATTGTAACAAAATCACCGTTTTGTAATGCGTTCCATGCGGCTTTTTCGTCGGTTGTGTTGGTTTGTTTTTTTGACCATCTGTCAACGATTTGAAAAACTACCTCAACTCTCGCTTCAATCCTTTTGCCTTCCATTTTTTCACCTCTTTTCTAATTTAATTGTTTAATCTTTATTGTCAATCGGGCAAATCTGGGTTTGCCCTCCCTTGTTATAATAATATACAATATAAAATATAAAATTCAAGAAAAAAACAGAAAAAAATAGAAAAAATCTTAAACAAGTTATGGAATTGTAATATCGCAATAAATATTGTTGGATAATCCGTAACAACGATAATTACCATTGCGGTCGCCCTTAATACTAAAACCTAATTTTCACCTAATTTCCCCAACAAAACCACCTCAGTAGCAAACAACTCCCACAACACAAACCCAATTACCTAATTTTGCTACTCGAATGTTGGCTACAACAATTTTGGCGTGGATTATGTTTAATTAGGTAATGAGGTTTTTGTTTTTTTGTGTTTGCTATTGAGGTTGTTTTGTCAGGGAAAATTAGGTGAAAATTAGGCTGCGTTGCCCGACAGATTTGACTGAAAAAATTATCTGCGATTTAGTTGTCCAAACTGCCAAAACATGAGTGATGTTAGGCTTCGCTGCCCAGCTCCATGAATTTTAAAGTAGCTTGAGTATATTCTGAAGCTACTTTAAAATTCCTGAAGCTGAACACGCGAGCGCAACAACGTGAAGCGGTTGTTCAAGGGCGAAGCCTATCGCCCTACCGGTTACGGTATATTATGTTTTTCCTTTCAGTAGTGTTTTGATTTCTTTTAGTTGTTCGTTTTGTTTTTCTATTTCTTTTTTGAAAGACTCTGTGGTATCGTTATGCCTTTCTTTCAATAAGTCAATTTCTTTGCGATGTTTTTCTCTTTCATTGACGAGCAACTTTTCGGTTTCATATTGCCTTTTTTGGGCTTCGTCTTGCAGCAGCTTTTTCTCTGATTGAGATTTTTGTTCCAGCAACTCGCGTACAAATCGTAAAAACAAACCAATTTGCTCATGTTGCTTCGGTGTACACGTAATAAGTAACACAACAGATATTTCACTTTTTATAATACCGCCTGCTGGAATATCCATTATTTTCGTAAGAAGCAAAGACAAGTCATCCATTACTTCTCTACTGGTGTTCTCTGATATCTGTACCAAATCTTTCATGTAGTAGCATCCAACCACTACTTTTTTGTTATCAGCGACAACCACCGATTCGGTATCTTTGCGAAGTTTTTCTCTTTTCTCGACGATCAACTTTTTGGTTTCATTTTGCCATTTTTGGGCTTCGTCTTGCAGATGCTTTTTCTCTGATTGAGATTTTTGTTCCGACAACTCATGTAAAAATAGTAAAAACAAATCAATTTGCTGATGCTGTTTCGGCGTACCCATAAAATGTAACACAACAGATGTTTCATTTTTGTCACACGGAGTTACAATAATATTGCTTACTTGAGTATCCGTTATTTTCGTAATAAGCAAACACAAGTGATCCACTTTTTTTGTGACATTCTCTGATCTCTGTATAAAACCACTCACGTCGTATGAAATTATTACTTTTTCGTTATCAATAACTGCTGCCGATTCGGTTCTCGTTTTTTCTCTCAGCTCTTTCTCAACACGCTTTGAAACCTTAATATCAGACGCAAGTTGATTAGTAGCTTCAGCCGAATTGTGAGGGAAATTACCGGAAGCAACTGGATGATTCGCACGCAATGAATCAAACGGATCGTTAGGTATAATTCGACCAGCGGTAGGAATACGCGGTGTTGTACGCGGTCGTGTTATCATTCGTGTTGTTATTGGATTACTTGGAGTGCTAGCTGTTGTACCCAATGTCGGCAATGAACTCGTAGAACGCAAAACCTCGTCCATTTCTCCCAATGCTTTACCGATGATTTTATGATTTTCTTCGGTTGTATAAAATATAATAAACATCGTACCATCTGCATCTGTATGATTTGGGTAGTAGTAAGACAAATTGTTAGTTTCCGAAATTCCGTTCGCACCGAGATAATCAATGAAGAATGTAATAAATTGTCCGCCGTCTAATCTTAGACGCTTGCCCATTATTTCTCCAAGAGAATAACTCTTTAATTTCAATTTGTCTTTCGACTCAACATTGGCGAGTATGATAGGCGAGATAGCCGAAGCGGACAAAACTGATCCCAAAGGTGTTGCGGACAAATTAAGCGGATTCGCTTTCCCGTTTTTTATTGCCGGTTGTTTTTTCTCAACTTCTGCTGCCGGTTTAGTTGTTTTCTCTTTGGTATCAGCAGGAGCAGAAAACAAAAGTTGCAATTCTTTGTCGATATCTGTAAGGTATGCGTCAACAATTCGATGATTTTCTTCCGTCGCAATCAAAAGAACACATACCTCATCTTGGTTATTGAAATCGAGCCTCCAATAAGAAGGAGGAATGGCGTTTACACTGAGGCAGTAATCAAAAATCTTAAACAGTACATCCTTTTCTATTTCATACTTGTTGTTGGGAATTTTGCCAAAAGAATAAATTTTCACCTTCAAGTTATTTTTTGGTTTGTCAACAACCGGCACAAGCGGATTCGCCTTTTCGTTTTTTGCTGCCGGTTGTTTTTTCTCAACATCTGCCGCCGGTTTAGTTGTTTTCTCTTTTACATTAGCTGGCGGAGAATACAAAGGTTGCAATTCTTTGTTAAGTTCCTCAAGCATTTTGTCAATTATTTGGTGGAATTCATCTGTTGCGTAAACAAGAATAGTTGACTTACCTTCGCGAGGTCTTAACCAAAAGACAATGTCGTTTTCGCGATTTGTTTCGTTGACTAAAGTTAAATTTTGTAATATCAGCTCAAGTTCGTCTTTATCAAGATGCCGAGCAAATTCCCCAAGATGATGACCTTTCAATTTGATAGCTGATGTTTTGGATTCAGGTGTATTTGTATTGACCGGCGTGTCATTTTTTAATGCCGGTTGTTTTTTCTCAACATCTGCCGCCGGTTTAGTTGTTTTCTCATTGGAGTTAATTGACGCAACAGAATTTTTAGCGTTAACCGTAGGACTTGCGAGCAATGGACGTAATTCTTCGTTGATCATGTCAATTGATTTGCGAATGATTTTATGGTTTTCTTTCGTTGTATAAAAAATCATAAAATACTTGTCTTTCTCATCAACCGTCTCCGCATACGGATTGCTAGACATTCCACCGCCGTAACCTCCTCCGGCATAACCTGCAATTTCAAAATGGGATGCGCACACAGCTAATTCTTCCGGTTTCAAAATTCCATCTGCCATTAGGCATTTCTCGAAAAGATTGTAAATTTTCCCACCGCTTCGTTCCCAAATTTTGCCCATTTCACCGAGTTGATAAGTTTTCAATACGTTTTCTGTTTTTGGTTGTTGTTTTTCTTCGGGTGGCAATTCCACTTGGGGTTGTAATTTCGCTTGGGGTTGTCTTGCTTCCGCAATACTACGGTTCAGCTCTACTTTCATGTTGGTCGGTACAGATCTAAATTCCAGCCGAATACGTACATCTCCAATTTCGATAAAGGTAGGGCTTCCATGCATAAATTTGATTGCGCCATGCTCCAAATCACCAAAGACAGGGTCTAGTATTACAGGCAGCTTAACATCCTTTATAGTAAACTTTTGAGGTCCGCCAGATACACGGCGACATACTTCAATTATCAAGCCGACAGGTGGCTCCCATAGCAAGTTCTCTTGATGAAATCTTATGTTGAGACCGTAAGGCAAGTTATACCAGCCGTCAGATTTTCTCACAATCGGGATTACATGTTCGGGCAAGACCGTGTTGGAATTAAGATTCGATCTGACGACGATAAAATTCTTTACATCCACAAATTGATCTTCATTCGCGTTATGTTCGCCCGATTCATTTTTATCGTTGCGCAAAACATGAGATTCCGCTGATGCCCCAGAGCTTGCCAGTACACTCTGCGTTTGAGCGTCCTTAGCATTATCAACCGGAGCAATTACCGGCGGGAGCGTTTTTTCTTTTTTTTCCTCCGCGACTTGATCCGCAAAAGAGAGCGGCAGGAATGTTGCAGTCAGACACGTTAGCACAAATAATTTCAGCGTAGATCTAATTTCGTTTTTCATAAGAGTTCCCTTTCATTAACTCATGTTACGCATCGGTGATAACCAGACGTATTTTCCCCGTCCCGATATGGGACGAAATGTTGGTAGAAAATATGGTAAAAACATATTTCGTGTCCCGTAGAGACACAATGTGA
>JAIRWK010000240.1 GCA_031268995.1 Planctomycetaceae bacterium | reverse complement strand
GGGTCATCCCTTACACCTAAGGGGACAGTTAAATTTTCAAATGGGATAACAGATATGACCAAGTACCGCGCGTATTATGGCGGTTTTTGGCATGAATGTAGTCCATGTGATGGACCTGCGGTATATCATCATGTATCGATCAGTTCAGGATGTTTTGCAAGAATATAAGGATCATCCTGCTCCATCCACCAAGTTGTGTAAGGTAACTTTACGTGTTTTGACAAATCTTCGTGGAATTTTTTGTGTGCCAAAACATCGAGAATCACCTCGCCAAGATTTACAATTCCATGATAGCCAATCGCTATATGCTCATCACCCAACGGCGCAGCAGGAATGCCAAGTCTTGACGCTAACGGCGCAAGACCGTTGTGTCTGATCAAAATGAAATCGGGATTTATTTTTTTGAGCAATCCGTAAAATTGGTATTGTTGCCGGTTGCTGACGTGGAAGGACGGTACATCGCCGTAGTTGTCAATCAGATGTTTGAGCGAATCTTCACGCGGATCGCCGCTGTCATAAACCGGATCATGATGGAAAACAAGCGAACCATTCACCGCAACACCAAGCTCACGCAACACCGAAATCAAACCATGAGAATACGCCGAACCCGTTGCAACATATCCCTTGATCCCGCGCAACTTCTCGCGAAGTTCAGCCAAACGCGGCACAATCGCCTCACGTTCTTTTTTGATATACGCTTCAACCTTGTCCTCACGATGCGTAACACGACCAATCTCACGAAGCCACGCATCAGTTCCGGTAAAACCGTAAGGTTGCGGTGCTTTAATTTCCGGCACGCCAAATTCTTGTTCCAACGCCGCCGCCATGTATGTTGACAACGTATAACAAAAACCAACAGTTGCCGCTGCTTCAGAGAGTTGAGCAAGTTGTTCTACAGTCGCCAAGTCAACAACATAATTCACACGCAAATCAAGCTCCGCAAACATCGGCGTAAAAACATCAGAACCCCAAAGATTGATGACGTTGATCAAATCTTCTTGTTTTCTTGTTGGATTTTTTCGTACAATTTGTCGTAAAATTCCGTGTTGTGTTGCGTCGAATCCGGTACTCCAATGTTTTGACCTGAAACCTTCGCAATATAACGGAATAACCGGAATGCCAAGTTTCTCCTGATTTTCCGCCGCCGCACTTTCAATATCATCAGCAATAATCGCAGTTGCACACGATGTACCCACAAATATCGCTTCCGGTTTATAACGCTCGTAAACATCTTGAATTGTCTGGTGCAATTTGTAAATCGCGCCGAAAATCATGTCGGATTCGTTGAGGTTTGTGCAAGTTATCAAAAGATTCTCAACCGGCAATCCGCGTATCGCCAACCCATTTCGATAAATTGAATTGTACATCGATTGCCCAGCAGCGCAACCTATCGGCGAATGTTGAATCAACACAGCATTGCGAACATTTCCCGCTTGGCATTCGACCATTTGTTCGCTGCAAACGGAGCCTTGTGTGAACGGTCCTTTGACTTCGCAAAGCGCACATTCTCGCCGTCCGCCCGCACCGCAACGCGCTTTATTTGACACTTCCGAAAGTTCAGAAGCCTTGCCCGTCCAACCAATAATCGTCCCAAGCCGTTGCTCACGCGTCTCGCAATCCGCAACGTTAAGATTTATCTTTTGACGCAATATTTCAGTAGTCTTTTTTTCACTTGTCATTTAATTTCGTTCTATTTTGTTTTTTTCTTGCAACCATTCACCGCTGATAATTGCAAATAAATTTTTATATTGCGGGTCGTTCTTGAGTGAGTACCATAATATCCCAAAAAATCTCAACACTCAATAATTTGCCCAATTTTTACCGGGAGTATAAATTAGTGTTTCTCCATCGTCTAAAATAACCGGAGGCAAATTTAAAGGTACTGGTGATCCATAACAAATTTTAGGTGCTATGCCGCTTCCATCATTACTATAGAAAGTAGCATGCGTTTCTCTATGTGAATAAATATCCGTTACAGAATATGTCGTACCCCAATCAGCGCAATCGTAACAGTATTGGTAACCCATAAGTTCAGAATTATAACGGATGGTAGCACTATACATGTCGCGATACCATATATAAACTATGGGATAAACATATTCACCAGGTTGCAAGGTTACCTGAGTTTTCATTTCAAAACCAAAACTCACTGATTTTCCAACCGTAAATGTTATACTTCCAGAGGTAGTTCCACTAATACTGGCAACAGCAGGAATACCAAGGGTAGTTTGTACTTCAGTTGTCAATGTCTCGCTAACTTCAGAAGTAAATGTCAGTGTTGAGGTTAATCCCATTCCTGCCTCAATCGGAACCTCATTGGGGTTATGAACACGGCACCTGGTGGAGACTCTTGACACTTTTTCTGAGGCATTTTTCCAGCTTCTCTCAATACAAAAGTCCTGTATTGAGAAAACCATGGATAACTCACAAATATTTTACCCTCGTGGTGAGTTCCTCGATCTAGTTCAAAACGCCCAGTAGGTAAGTTTGACTCAGTTACAGAATGAACACTAGATGTCATGACCACTGTTGCCACCATAACGGTGATAAAATTTTTTGCCAAAGTCTTTTTCATAAAATCTCCTTTCATACATTTATTTTTTCGTTAGTTTTTTGTTTCTGGAAAAAAAAACGATAAACAGCAATCGCAATAACCATCACGTTAACAATGATTACCACAATTGTTACACAAAGATTACATTTGCTTACAGGCGGAATATCAAAAGAAGAAACAACACCATCAAGTTTATTAGGTATTTTTCTTCCTTCCGATATATCTTCGACCTCCTTTAATAAAACAAGAAACGAGGCAGCTCCTTGCTGGGCAGGGGTACCCTTAAAATCTTCTAACAAAGCCAATGTTTTTTTCCTTGCTTCGGCGATTTGTCGGGCGACCTCTTTCTTGTCGTGAGTTGCGTCCAATTTTTTTTCTTGGGGGAATACTTCTTGAATTATTGAAGAAAGTCTCACGTCAAAAATTCGAGTATCTTTGCTACCTGGAAATGTTGCTACGAACTTTTCACATAAATCTTGCCCTACTTTACCCTGATTGTGTGCCAATGCAAGTTTAATTCCTTCTGAAAAAGCATCCATTGCAAACGATGGATAATCTGAATATTTTCTTGCCGTTTGCTCCCAAGATTTTACCGCAATTTCAATTCCACTTGTGAGCAAAATGTAATTTATTTCCGCCTGTTGAGCAATAAACAAAAAACCTACTGCACCACTAAAGTCCATATTGTCAGGTGAAAAATTTTTGATGTATTCATCAGCAAGGTCTTTTGCTCTGAGAAAATTATTTTTTCGCTGGTAAATAGTTATCAATTGCGCAATCGAAACATATTTTGCTTCATTACCAATTCCATCTTTCTTTATAAAATCTTCTAACTTTTTTGCAATATCGGTAAGAAGTACAGTATCATTGTTTTGGATTGCTTTATCGAAATTTGCAAGAATCTTTTTTACTTCCTCAATATCCTCACGTTTCTGGTTTGCCAGCTCTCTAAGTTTGGCGTTCTGCTTTGAACTAATAATTCCGTCTTCGGACCATCTTTGTGATAACGAAATTGCCAAGTTGGCACCTAACGAGTGAGGACATTTTTTGCAAAGTGCCTCAAATTTACTCAAAATCAAATCATAATCTCTCTTCTCTTTGGGCAATACTATTAACTCTTTGGCAATAGACTCATATTCTTTTATAGAAACACTTTTAGTATTGTCGTTGTTTTTCAGGAGGGTTTCGTTGCGTTCATGGAGTATTTGGGCAAACGCATTGCTACAATTAGTACTCTTCAAAAAAATTCCACAAATAAATAAACAAACACAAATATATTTACTAGAGATTGACATCATTTCCTAATACCTTTCGATACTCGCGCATTTTTACCATTATAATTTTGGGAATTCAAAATTCCTTTCTCTCAATCTTTATCACGCAGGCAGATTAGCTCTAAGCAACAAAAAAACTCGACAAAAGAACCCAACTTCACCGACTCCAGCGTGATCGTAACAAAATTTTCCGAGTCTGCAATACCCTATTCCACAATGTTATACCGAATCCGGTATGGCGTAATCTTTGTCTGTATTTCAAATATTTGAGTGTGTTCCTTCAATTGATCCTGTTTCTAGTGCGAGCAAGTGGTCAGCCCATTGTGAAGCCCAATTTCGGAGTTGTTCGACGGTTAGTGGTTCTGGAGATTTTGAGATTTCGTGTGCGGCGATTTTTTTTGCGAGGTTGGTGTAAACTGCGGCTTGTGCGGAATCCGGCGCGGCTTCGATAGTTGTTTTACCTTGCAATTCGCTTTGCGTTACAGTTACCGAACGCGGTACATATTCGACAATCTGCGTTTTTGTCTGCTTCACAAAATCATCAACAATGTCCTTTGCATAAGGTTTATTGATGGAGTTCGCAATCACGCCTCCCAATAACGCGCCGCCGCTGTTTGAGTATTTTTTGATGCCGGCAAATAAATTGTTGGCAGCGTAAATTGCCATGAAATCGGAGGACGAAACCGTAAACACATGTTCCGCAATTCCCTCGCGAATCGGTACCGCAAAACCGCCGCAAACCACATCACCAAGAACATCAAATATCACAAAATCAATATCAAGTTCCTCGAATACGTGTTGTTGTTTGAATAGTTGCACGGCGGTTGTGATTCCGCGACCGGCACAACCTACGCCCGGCGCGGGTCCTCCCGCCTCAACACAATAAATCCCATTGAATCCGCGAAAAACCACATCGTGAGCATTCACGTTTGATTTGTCGCGAATCGTGTCAAGAACAGTCGGAATATATTGACCGTTCCGCAACGTGTTCGTCGAATCACTTTTGGGATCGCAACCGAATTGCATGACTTTGTAACCGAGAGTTGACAATGCCGCGCTGATGTTTGAGGTCGTTGTCGATTTCCCGATTCCGCCTTTTCCGTAAATCGCGATTTGTTTAATTTTTTTTGTCATTGAAAAAATTCCTTTCAGGTTTTCAATTTTTTTGAAATAAATGTACAATATATATTTTGTTTATACCGAAGCCGGTATGGGTGGTAGGCTTCGCCCTTGAACAACCGCTTCACGTTGTTGCGTTTGCCTAATGCTCTGCGTTGCAGGTTTGCCGCAGCTTCGGAAATTTAAAGTAGCTTGAGTATATCAGTTGTTGAATATTTTTTAGCCGTGTGAGAAAGTTTCCATTTTTTCTTGGTAAAGTTGCGATGAAAACTCACTGATGCCGGGTATGCCGCAAGCGTCGGCACGGCAATGCTTACAATGAGCGAAAATTTCAATGTATTGTGTGGCGGTCTGCTTGGCTATTCTCAATTCATTACAATCCGGCACATGAATATTTGCAAATTCGCCTTGTGGAATTAGCGGGATAATATTGTAAATTCTCGCGCCAGCTTCGCGTACCTTGAACGCAATATCAGCAATATGTGAATCATTGACATCTGGAATCAAAACCGTATTTACTTTGACAATTAGCCCAAGTTCCGCCGCAAGTTTGACTCCTTCCAGTTGACGGGCAATTAGAATTTTTCCCATTTCAATACCGGAAATTCTTTTGCCTTCCCAAAAAATATGAGACACAATTCCAGAAATAATTTCCGGCTCAACCGCATTTATTGTAACAGTAATTGTCTGCACACCAACCGAAATCAATTTCTCAACATTGGTCGGCAAATTCAATCCGTTTGTGCTGAGACATTTGATCAATTGCGGATACTTCGCGTGAATCAATCCAAACGCATCAAACGCCGCGTCATTCGCCAAAGTATCACCAGGTCCCGCAATACCGACCACTGTAATTTGCGGACACAAACGAAGCGCACGCTCCAAAATTCCAAGAGATTGTGCGGGCGTGAGAATTTTTTTTGTTACGCCCGGACGTTGTTCTGATTCGTTGATCACGCGGACGCAGAATCGGCATTGAATATTGCAAGCATGACTGACCGGCAAATGAATTCGCCCAAACTTTTGACGGGATTCATTGCTAAAACAAGGATGTCTCAAGCTCGGTTTTGTGCAATTACATTTGTCAGGGGTAAAAGTGGTTGGCATTTTCAAAAGAACGAATTGGGAGGATGAGTTTGAAATGTAATCAATATACCGTAGCCAGTAGAGCGATAGGCTTCGCCCTTGAATAACTGCTTCACGTTGTTGCGCTTGCGTGTTCAGCTTCAGGAATTTTAAAGTAGCTTGAGTATAACATAAGGGAATTTCTAAAAATTAATTCTATTCGAATTCGGTCGATTTCCATCGACTGAAAATCGACCAATTTGGAATAATTTGTTTTTGGCAAATAGTATTTTAGAAATTCCTATAAGTGAGCATATTTACGCTTGAGCAATTCTCATGCCAAACCTTGAACGCAACTTTTCTTGCCTTTGCCCGTAATATAACACGGCTGAACAACCAAAATTGCCGTCAACCAGACAATATGACGGTGAAATATCACGGCTGAGATAAAACCAGCCATCACACAAAAAGATTTATTCGCAAACACCACAAAGGCGAATAAGGCGAAAAAAGATATATGTAAGAAGCCTTTGCGCGACTTCGTTACCTTTGCGATTAAGAAATTTTTCCGAATAAGGGATCGCCCAAAAAATAAATTATACCTTAGCCGGTAGGGCGATAGGCTTCGCCCCTGAACAACCGCTTCACGTTGTTGCGCTTGCGTGTCCAGCTTTAGGAATTTTAAAGTAGCTTCAGTATAACTTATAGGGAACTAATGGTAATTTTGTTTCAGGGCGAAGCACAGACCCCAAACAGAAATCTATTTAGCTTGCGAGATTATTTTTTCGATTTCGGCAATAATAGATTCTGGCGAAGCCAACCTGCCGACACCAAACTCACCACAACTCGTTCGCCCAGATTCGGGATAAATTATTTTTGCCCCAAAATCTATCAATTTTTGTACGTTATTTTGGACAACAGGTTTATTCCACATTGACGGGTTCATTGCCGGCGCGAAAATCGTTGGTTTGTCGAATGAGAGAATAACAGTACTAACCAAATCGTCCGCAATCCCATTAGCGGCTTTTGCCAGAATATTCGCCGTCGCCGGAACAATGCAAAATAAATCCGCCCCACGCGACAACTCAATATGAACATGCCCCAAATCAGAACCAAAAAGCGTTGCCCGAACCGGACGACCGCTCAACGCTTCAAATGTCGCTTTACCGACAAGCTCCAATGCCGACTCAGTCATCACGACATTTACACCGTGTCCCAATTGACGCAATCCGCTCACAACCATCGCCGCCTTGTAAGCCGCAATACAACCCGTTACCCCAACCAAAACCTCCGCCATAAACAACACTAATCAATTAAAAAACACCAGAAAAAATATACTCAAGCTACTTTAAAATTCATAGAGCGGAACACGCAAACGCAACAACCGCTTCACAAAATTTGTTGCAATTCCATTTTAGGAATTTCAAAACGGCTTGAGTACAAAGCCGTTTGCGAAAAACCGGTTTTGGGGAAGTTTCCTTTTTGTGGCAAGTTTTTAGATTCCTGTGTATTCGTCGTCGAAAACTATTTCGACAGGGGTTGGTGTTCTCTCGCGGACTTCGCCATCCATGTCGAGGTAAATTTTATCTTGCAATATTTCGTTAATTACCACGTGCAATTTGTCTTTTGACGCGGATTTGTCCGGATCCACGAAAGCCTGCGCGCCTTTGTTTAGATAAACGAGTCGTTTTTGGATAAGCGATGACAACTTGAAACGTCCGCCTATTTTTTTGATCAATTCTTCGTCTTTTAGTTCTTCGATCATTTGGTTAGATTTTCGATTTGTTTTGGGTTATTGTTATACCGTAGCCGGTAGGGCGATAGGCTTCGCCCTTGAACAACCGCTTCACGTTGTTGCGCTTGCGTGTTCAGCTTATGGAATTTTAAAACAGCTTGAGTATAAGCCAAAGCCGGTTTGGGCAATCGGTTTTGCCCTTTTGCCAAAAATTTCCAGTCTCGGCGTGGTCAAAACAGCTTCAAAAAAGACTTGCGAAATTATCTCTCATTCTCTCTTCTTGTCAACTCCCCCGCCCAAAATAAAAAAATCCAAATTTACACTGTATACAACCATATTTTTTTGTCCGGCATTTTTGAGGGACAAAAGGGACATAAAGGACAGAAGGAACGCAAAGGTAACAAGGGACAAAATAACTATTTACTCAATATTGTTAGGAGAGTTTGTTTGAGAGCTATTGTTGTTTTTGGGGTGGCGGTAAAATTTTTCTTTTTAGGGTTCGCAAAATAGTAAATTTTTTGCACTCCAGAGAATTTCTAAAAATCGATTTTATTCGAATTCGGTCGAATCCGATATTAAAGTCGAAGGCAAATTATCGTACAAAAATGAATTTGGTGTCAAGTTGCCAGATGCGGACGCGACAATTTTATTTCTTCCGGCAGACGCGCAAACGCCAATTCCTATTTCGCCAATGGGCTTCCTCGCGGACGACGGAACGTTTGATCCAAACGACAACATTCAACGAATCATTGAGCTTGGCGGAGTTGTGCAACGTGCCAGCGCAAACGGCGGTTTTACGTTCTCGCTTAAACGCAGCGGAAATTACAACGCAATTCTGATTTCATCACATCTCAAACATACCAACGCAACACAATTGCTGCCGGAGATTGTAAATTATTTGAAAAAATTTTTTCGTGGTCCTATTGTGTTGATCAAGGATTATTGCGTTGAAAAAGAAGAATACAACATCACAAAAGGCACACAATTTATCAACAAAACATTCGAACCCGAACTTCGCCCTTGAACAACCGCTTCGCGATTTTGTGTTTAATTTTTGTAACTATTCAGTCGCCCTGATTTTTTTTGACATTTTGTATTGACATGGTTTTCTGAATTTATTATTCTTTTGTGATGGATCGAGCTGATTTTGGTAACATTTCGGATGCGGAGTTAGTAGAGCAATTGTTTGGTGTCATTAATCGGATGGCTTTA
>JAIRWK010000238.1 GCA_031268995.1 Planctomycetaceae bacterium | reverse complement strand
AAATACGAAAATATACGAAAGAGTTGAAAATGAAATTTTCGTCTATTTCATATTCAAAAAAATTATCTCTGTGAACTCTGTGCTCTCTGTGGTTATTTAAAAGCAACTGAATAGTTACAATTAATTTTATTCGAATTCGGTCGATTTCTATCGACTAAAATCGACCGAATTTGAAATAATTTGTTTTTTGCAATTTGGGGCAAATAGTATTTTTCAAAAATTTTCCAAAGGTATGCTCAAGCTGTTTTAAAATTCCTGAAGCTGCGGTGAACCTGCAACGTAGAGCGTTGGGCAAACGCAACAACGTGAAGCGGTTGAAGCCTATCGCCTTACCGGCTACGGTATATTGCGAGATATTTACACTGCGATAAATAACCACGTTAGATGATAAAAAACCGGCGCGGCGAAACATAATGAATCAATTCTATCAAGCATTCCATTGTGTCCGTGAATCAACGTGCCATAACCGCTTACGCCTCGATCTCGTTTTATTGCCGACATTGTCATGCTGCCGCAAAAGCCTATAAAAGATACCGCCATCGCAATCAAACCCGCATGCCACCATTGCACAAACGGCGTAAAATACCAAATCGCAACCCCCAAAAGCCCCGACGAAATCACTCCAACAAATACACCTTCCCACGTCCGATTCGAATTTATCTTCGCCGCAACAAGGTGTCGAGATGGAACTTGAGACCAAAGATATTGAAAGACATCGCCCAATTGAACTACCACGACAAAAAAGAATAATAGCCTAAAATTGACACCACTTACCGACGGAAAATATTCCGGCAACACAAGCGTTGACACCGCCTCTGTTGGTAAGTCAACCAATAAATCACCCGACTTGAGCGGTATATCCATTGTCAATATTGCCGGCACATAACTCAACGAATAAACACAAATCATAAGCCCCAATTGCAACTTCGCCGTCCGCTCCAAAAAACGCTTCGGATCACCCGACACCGCCATAAAACCCGGTAACACCAAAAATACATAACCCGGTAACAATATCGAAAAAAGTTGATACGGCACCATGCCGGTAACAGTCTCAAACCATTCGGGATTGACCGCAATTAGGACAAATTGAAGAGGCGTAAAAAATACATATATCCAAAAAAGAGTTTGATGATCAACCGGACTTTTCGGCGTAAGCGTAATATACTCACGAAGCGTACTAATTGACATCAGAAAAAATAAAAGCACCGTTGCAATCGAACCCAACATAAACACACACGCAATCGAACCAAAAAGAATCCACCACGCACGAATCCTTGCCCGAAACGACGACAATATCGCAGGATCAACTCCATAATCCTCATACCGACGCAACCAACGCACAACACCAGATACCAAAACCAATAGAAATAAAATCCCAACCAAAAAACAAATAGTTAAATTGTCCACAATTATAAAACTAAAATAAATTTTTTTCCAACCACGCCGTAATCAGCATCACAACTGTTGCCGACAAAAAAATTACGCGAACGGCTACGCCTTCCTGAACAATAAAAAAATAAAAATCAACGGTATCACATACCAAAAAAATACAGGTTTCGCTAAACACACAATCAACACCGGAAACGAAACAATATAAACCCAAAAAGGTATCCGCATTAAATCACGCCAAGCTAACCACATAAGAAATAATATCGGCGCAATTTTGAGTATGCCGCCATACCTATTCACCGGATAATGCACCGGATCACCAATCACAATACAAGCAACCACCACCGCAATAATAAGAACCCCAACCGAAACAACTCCCAACCGCACCCGAAACGACAACCGAAACCAGAAATTAAACACAAAACCCTCCGCAAAATTTCAATGAAACAACTGAGATACCGTAGTCGGTAGGGCGATAAGCTTCGCCCTTGAACAACCGCTTCACGTTGTTGCGCTTCCGTGTTCAGCTTCAGGAATTTCAAAGTAGCTTTGGTAGAACACAAAGAATTTTTGTAACCGTTCACACTTATTTTTTGTAATCGTTCACAGAACAGATTTTAAACATGAAACACGCGAAAGATCACGAAAGTTCGCGAAAAATAGTTTCGTGTTCTTTCGCGGAAATTTCGTGTATTTCGCGCTAAAAAACAATCGCTATACCGTAGCCGGCAGGCTTCGCCCCTGAACAATCGCTTCACGTTGTTGCGCTTGCGTGTTCAGCTTCAGGAATTTTAAGTGGCTTCAATATAAATTTTTTGAATACGAAATAGACGAAGATTTCACTTTCAACTCTTCCGTATATTTCCGTATTTAAAATTCACCTCTGTGGTTATTTTAAAGCAACTGAATAGTTATAATAATTTTTACTTTGTTCTTATTGCGGTTGTTCTTGTTCGATGAGGTGTTTTAGTTCTGTTGCGGTTTTGTGGCTATCGATCATGGCGGTTCTTGCTTCGTCCATGATTTGCAATAATTCGGATTCGAGTTTTTGGCTTAAATCCGTTCCGACGGCAATTTTTCCGCTTGATTCTCCGACCAATTCGCTGATTCTAGTTGCCGCTTCTGTTGACGATTTCGCCAACTTACGCACCTCATCCGCAACAACCGAAAATCCCGCTCCCGCCCTGCCTGCACGCGCCGCCTCAATCGAAGCATTGAGTGCCAACAAATTCGTCTGCCTCGCAATCTTTGAAACAACATCAATCACACTCGCAATTTCTCCCGCACCATCATTGATTTCGCGCATCAATCGAGCGGTTTCATTGACTTGCTTGACCATTCCTTCGATTTCTCTGAAAAATGCTTCGGTAAATTTTTCTTGTTTTTCTGACTGTTTTCTTGCACCTTCTTCGCTTATTTTTAATTCGTTTTGCTGTTTATGGAAACACAACTCCGAACGCGACAACCCATTATGCAACGCTATCGCCATCTCGGCACAAGAATGATAACCACACGCACCACAATCGAGAATATCTTTTTCATCTTTTTTGAGTAGCGTATGCGCGTAAATCTGTTCGCGTTGTGGTTGTGTTGGGCGTTGTATGATGTTGTTTTCTTTGAGGTTTAGGTAACGCCGGTTGTAGATTGTCGGTTTCCAATATGCGTCGATTTGTTGGTGCAAGATTTCGTAACTATCTTCGGACGGATGTTTTTTCTGCTCGTCAAAATAAAGATCACGCAAGGCTTTACTTCGTTGCTCGACCAACGATTCCAATTCATCTTGTGCTAACGGCGAGTCGTTTCGTGCGTGTTTTGTGCCGGTACCGGCGTTACAACCCATTTCGCAATTCAAACAGTCAATCAAAAGCGGATTCGTTTTGGCTTTCCGCGAAGCGTCCAAGTGATCCAAATAATGATAAACGCCCGGTCCTTCGATTTTCCGAATATTTTCCTCAATTCCAGTTACTTCCCGCATTGCCGTCCTCATCAAACCGCCCGGCGTGGAAAATAAAACTGCCCGTTCAGCCGCTGGGTTGTCATAATCCGTTGCTTCAAAACGACTAAGATCAATTTGTTGCTCTCTAAAATAGTCGTCCAACTTCGCCATTGTAACGTTGTAATCTCCAAGTTGCGTTTCCTCGAATTCACGTTTCTTGGCAATACAAGGCGAAATCACGACAATTTTATGATCTGCGAATTGTTTATAATATTCGCGTATCATTTGGATTGTGTGAAGCATTGGGCTTTGTGCCGGAGCAAGATATGGAATCAGTTCGGGACGGTAAATTTGAATGTAAGTTACGATTGCGGGGCAAGGTTGAGCGATTACGAGTTCGGGATTTCTTTCTTTGACGTATTCAAGGTAAGACTTTACCGTCAATTCCGCACCAAAACTTACATCAAAAATCGCTTTGACCCCAACAGAACGAAGCCAAGTGTTGAACTGAAAATAATGTTCGGGAAAATTCGCGGCGATTGCGGGCGCAACTATTGCAATTATTTTGACACCGCGCTGAACATCCGCAAGAAATCGATCCGTATCGTCAATAATTTCCCGCGCACCATGCGAACAAGCCCGAATACAAGAACCACAACCAATACATAAATCGTGATTCAAAGCAATATTATGTCCATTACTGCCGTCATTACAGTACCGAACCGGACAAACACGAATACAGACATTGCAATTAACGCAACGGCTTTCATTGACGCGAACAACAGGTGATAATTTTTTCATTTGTCTTCTTAATCTTGTAGTAACCTTCTGATCTGCCTTAAATTTGAGATTGACTGGTAGCTATTATTGCAGCACGCAACTAACCACTAATATCAAGGCGATTCTACTTTGGGAAAATTTCTTGAAAAATAAACGAAAAAGCCAAAATAATTTTTTTTCGTATATTTCGCAATTTCAAAAAAATTTTTTTCCCAGTGAAGTCTGTGGTTGATAAATTTTGCATTCGATAAATTTTGCGAAATTATATTAGTCCAAAGCGTATTTGCAAACAAAAGACAATACCTGAGTTTTCGGCAAACCGCATACGCCCACTGTAAAAAAATCCAGCAAGTACGATCAGCACGATAACGCAATCAGTACGGGCAAAACCACACCACAACCGATTCAAACATCGCCTGAAATCAAATTACCTTTAACGCCCTAAGGTCAAAGGTTTAGGGTTGGTTTTATGCTAGTATGCGTTCGGTCTTTAGGAAGTTTCTACTAGACACTCGCCACTCACCGCTTGCCACTTTTTAATTATTTCAGGGCGATACCTTAGGATGATCGGAAGTTTTTTACCGCAAAGGCGACGAAGTTGCACGAAGGTTTTTTTAATAAAATATTCTTCTTCGCCTTTGCGTTGTTTGCCTTTTTGGTCAATTAGCTTGCGGGATTTTCATTCCAAGTTTCAAGTCCCATGCGGAGAGTTTTTCTTTAACTTCTGTCAAAGTTGTCTCGCCGAAATTGCGTAACTCCAGCAACGAATCCTCCGACCGCGTAATTAGGTCTCGAACCGATTTTATATCTTCACCTTCCAGACAATTCATTGCCCTCACCGACAACCCAAGCTCCGCAAGATCACGCGACAATTTTACCTCCAAATCCGGCGGAACTCCGGGCGGGAAAAGCGATTGTTTGGCTCTGGAAAATACGAGTTGTCCCAAGTAATCGTATTGGACAAAAGGGTTAAGGTGTTTACGGAAAATTTTCGCACCTTCAACCAAAGCGAGTTCGGGGCTAATTGAGCCATCAGTCCAAACCTGAATTGTCAAGCGGTCGTAATTAGTTTTTTGCCCGACACGAGTTTCGTCAACACTGTACTGAACCCGCACAACCGGACTAAAAGCAGCATCAAGCGGAATAAAACCAATATCTTCACCTCTGTCGCGGATTGACGCAAGTTGTTCGGTTGCCGGAACATAACCGCGACCATTTTCAACAACCATCTCCACTTCAAATGGAACATTGTCCGTCAACGTCGCAATAAAATGATCCTTCGCTATCACCTCAACACTGTCGTCCCCAACTATATCAGCACTCGTAATCGGACCAGCCGTGTTTTTAGAGATTCGTAATATTCTAGGTTTATCATCGTACAACTTGACGACAAGTGATTTAATGTTAAGTGTTATCTCTGTAACGTCTTCAAGTACACCTTTGATTGAGGTGAATTCGTGAAGAGCGTTTTTGACTTTGATACGGGTAATCGCACTGCCCTCAAGACTAGAAAGCAAAACACGACGCAAACTGTTACCAACAGTATGACCAAAACCACGCTCAAACGGTTCGGCAACAAAACTACCGTAACAATCTGTAAGTGTCCCCGAATCACACGAAACTTTGCTGGGAAGCTCTAACCCCCGCCAACGAATACGCATAAATTTTCTCCAATATAGTTAAAATGTTAAAAAATCGAATCTTGAGAAACCGCTCAAATATTCGACCTGTCATTGCCGTAGGACAACATTGCCGCTACGTTTTTTTGATTCTGTACCGTTGAGAACAACATGCCCCAACCCACACCCATTCCAAAGCCAGCCAAACAAAAACACAACCAACCCAAAAAATGAACCCTTAATCTTACTACGTTTTGAATTTCGTTCAAGTGGTTATACCCGCCATAAAGGAACAAACAGAAAAATAAACTTGTCCCAAGCGGAAATTTTTTTTACTTTATAACTGAACTTTTGCAAATTTTATAATTATTTGTATTAAAATGGGTTATAACAAAATTTATTAACTTTGTTATATTTTGACACAAAAATATTTTTTGTGTCTATGTTATGAAACCC
>JAIRWK010000230.1 GCA_031268995.1 Planctomycetaceae bacterium | reverse complement strand
TGATAGTGGCTCAAGGCTAGCCCTAAAGCTATTTCGAAGAGAACGAGCTATCTCCCAGTTTGATTAGACTTTCACTCCTCCCCACAAGTCATCCCCTCGGTTTTCAACCCAAGTGGGTTCGGTCCTCCACGCAGTTTAACCCGCGATTCAACCTGCTCATGGGTAGATCACTGGGGTTCGCGTCTGGCACAGTCAACTATTTCGCCCTATTAAGACTCGGTTTCCCTACGGCTTCAAGCCGGAAGCTCTTAACCAAGCTGACTACGCCAACTCGCCGGATCATTATGCAAAAGGCACGCCGTCACACGTAATATTAAATTATAGTGCTCCGACCGCTTGTAGGCACATGGTTTCAGATTCTATGTACACTCCCCTTAAGTCAGGGTTCTTTTCATCTTTCGATCGCTCTACTTAGTCCACTATCGGTCATCAGAGAGTATTTAGCCTTGCGGAATGGTCTCCGCCGATTCAGTCTGGGTTTCACGTGACCCGACCTACTCAGGTACTTCCAAGGAGATCAACAAATTTCGCTTACGGGACTGTCACCCTCTGTGGTGCGGCTTTCCAACCGTCTTCAACTATTCGTCAATTTTGTAACTCCTAAATAGGAAGCCCTACAACCCCAAAAGGAAAATCCTCTTGGTTTGGGCTGTTCCGCTTTCGCTCGCCACTACTTACGGAATCGATTTTTCTTTCTTTTCCTACAGGTACTTAGATGTTTCAGTTCCCTGTGTTTTCAATGTGCATCTATGAATTCAACACACATCTGTTCGGGAATCCCGGGATTAAAGCTTGTTTGGCAGCTACCCCGGGCTTATCGCAGTCTTCCACGCCCTTCTAAGTCTTCTGATACCAAGACATCCCCCATGCGCCCTTTCTAGCTTGATCACAAATATCGAATACTCCAATCTGAAATATCCAAATACTTATAGCTAGTGTCTGCTATATTCTCACAGCAGACAGTAACGAACATATATCAATTTTATCTACCTAAGCGCTCTATAAAACTTAGGATGACAACATCGCCAGACCACTTTCATAATCCAACAACGCCACATCCGAACTCTATAGTGCAGATGCCACTCTTGCTCTACCTAATTGTCAAAGATCAAAAAACTGTCCGCAATAATTTTCGTAATACAGACAAAATTTATTTCACATATTAAAGCCGTCCACGCAGAACAAATATCGTCTGCGATTCCAGCCATCAACTTCTCAATTTTACTCGCACTAAATGTCGCAAACTCGTGAATCAAAAATTATGCGAGAATTATATCGGCATTCGATTTTCCGTCAACAGGGGGGGCAACAAGGAAAACAATTCGGAAACTCTCAAAAACATTTTCCTCCAAAAAAACACAGTACTAAAAATGTATTTATGAAGTTTTTTTTCGGATTTAAACCGGATTAAAAAATATTCTCTTTCGCCGTACAACTGACAATATTAACACCAAACTTCGTCGTTTTCGCTTACCAAATACATTTCACAAAATAGTATTCGGCAACCTCTATGAACCAGCTCAAGTTTTTTTGTCAGCCATCCTTTAACCGCTGAATGTCGCGAAATCTCGCGGGCAAACAACCAAACCAAATGTGCGAGTAATGATATTAGAAAACGAAAATCTGTAAAGAGGGGGTACAATTTGCTAGCGGCTAATTTGTGCAATCACGAGATTTTTTGTAACAATAATTTGCCTGCCAACCCAAAATCAATAATATGATTATTTCTTATTGGACAAAATATTAGAACGGTTTACGGCAAGAAAATTATTAGGCGAATTTGTGTTGGATAATTTATCAAAAATTTTTTTGCCGTAGATCAAATTTGCGATTCCGAATGTCATTGGGATTATTTTAATTTCGTTTAGTCCTAGTTGCTGCATTTTTTCGCTGATTGTTTTTGGGTTATCAAAATTTATTACGCTTTGATGTAAATAATTATATGCGCCGTTTTTATTCCATGTAAGCAATTCGCCAATTCGCGGCAAAATGTATTTGAAATATAGTTTGTATGGATATTTGATCAATTGATTTTGGGGCATTGCAAATTCCAGAGTTGCGACTACGCCGCCTGATTTGCAGACGCGGATCATTTCTCTCAATCCGCATTCAGTATTGCAAATATTCCTTAGCCCGAACGCACACGAAACCAACCCGAAAGCCCCATCGTAAAACGGTAATTCCATCGCATCGCCAACTACCAGCTTGTTTGAAATCGACGGCAATTTCTTACGCGCAAGATCGATCATTGCATCAGAAAAATCAATCCCGCAAAACTCACACGGCAACTTATTAGCCCGCACAAATTCACGAATCAAATCGCCCGTGCCACAACAAACATCAAGCAACGCCCCAATACCGCCCGATTCGGCAAATTCCGATACCAAAATCTTAACAGCCTTACGCCGCCAACTACTATCCACTCCAAACGAAAGAAAATGATTCAAAAAATCATAGCAAGGAGCAATCGAACCAAACATTCGTTTAACTCGTTCGGGTGATTTGTCCAAATCTTTTTGGTTTTGCGTTTGCATTGAGATTAGATATGTTGCGTTAAAGAATTAAAGAATACGGCAACTAGACGCGACAGCTAAATCACGAACCCCACAACCGCGTTGGCATCGGAGTAGCACGTCAATCCGTATAGTATTGATAAGGTACCGCCCGCAACCTGTACGATCTTAATGCTCGCGGTCGGACGGGTTCGTATTGGATTATTAGCGGTTGGTTTGGGACGAAGGTGTTGTTGGGGATAATGACGGGCGGCGGGAGGGCAACGAAATAGTAGTTGAGCAATCGCGTTTCAATTGTGCGTATTTCGTTACCGAGTTCATCGAATTCCCGTGTATTTTCTCGGATTAGACCACCCGGAACATGCAAAGAACAGTAACCATCCGCAACCGATGTAACATTGCCGCTTTGTTTAATTGTTCTTGTGCGGTAGGTGCCTTGTTTGCTTGTCAACAACCTGAAGGCGGACGAATCTGTTACCTCAAAAGTAGATTGGCTTAAAACTTTTATTTCCGGTTCGGTTGCGGTTGATACGTTTTTGACAGTGCGTTCGATTCGCATTACGTAGGGGTAAACTTGTGTTGAGTACCAAACGGTGATTTTTCTTGTAACTGTTGGTGTTGTTTGTTCGTAGGTTCGGCGTTCGCAAGGCACAATTCGTCCGCCGATTACGAGTTTCATCGGTGTTCCGATAATTATTTTCGTATTATCGCTCAAGGGGATATTGTAGAAGTCGAAATATTTCTTTACTGGTTTTGTTCCGGTTGTTTCTGTATTTGTCCCGGTGCCAGCGTTTTCGAGGAGGGCAACGGAATCGCCGTCAACAGAATCCAAAATCGTTTTTGTTTCGCTTGTATTACCGATGCGGTGTCCTGCGCTGATTGTCCAAACTGTTGTCTGCAATCGCCGCCAACTCGACGGCGTGAAACGTCCCCAAGAATGTTCCATTGCCGTCAAAACCGAAACCGGCAAACCTCGCGGCTGAGCGATTGGTTGCGGCAATTTCGGTTTATCGGTTGGCGGTATTGCGGGTGTGGGCTGCGGGGTTGGTGGTGTTTGGTTTTGCGGTGGTATTGCGGACAATTGTGTTGTTGTGGGCGGTGTTGACGCGGGTTTTATTGGTGCGGTTTCAATTTCGGCGGGTTTATTGGCAGGTTTTGTGGTCGATTTTGGGGTTAGGACGGGTGTTACGGGCAAATTTGTTGACTTATTACCTGTGGCGGGGGTGTTTAGGGAGGTTTCTTGGGAGTTGGTTATGGGGCAAAAGAATCCTCGACCGCAACAGGTTATCAAGAAAACTATAGCGGTTAAGGAGGCGAAAACGGATTTTTTTACGTAATTTTTGTTCATTGGATTTAATTTTTGTAACGAAGTTGCCGATTATGAGGCGTGGTGTTTGGGAGTGGTGGTGTTTTTGGCGTTTTGGTTGTGTGTACCCTCCGCGTGGGAATCTATCGGCATAATAGTTCAAAAACCAACAAATATAAAAGGAGTCTCATGAAAAACAGGAATTTCAACAGTGCAATTGTAATGACTTGGCGGTTTGTAGCAATCGGTTTGATGTTGGCGTTATTGACTTGTTTTCTGGGAACCGGTTGTACGAGTTTGCAGGGCAAGGGCGGCAAGAGCAATTCATTATCGTTCCCGCCGCAATTCCAATCGTCAAAATCCAAACCAAAGAAAGTCAAAAAAACCGCCAACAACTCGAAAACTCTTGAGGAGGTGTTGGGCTGGCCTCGTTCTTGAGTTCAGGCGGTCAAAATTCGCTACGAGTTCTTGCCCAAACCCCAACGCGAAATCACCTCAAAATCAAAAAAGTCTCACAAAGGCTTTTAACATAATCCTTTTTCGCCTTCCTCACCTTCGCGGTGCTTTCCCAAAAAACCAGTTTAATGAAGGTTTCAAAGATGTCTACAAAAGCTCCGTACACATCCGCGAAAGTTTCGTACACATCCGCGAAAGCTCCGTACACATCCGCGAAGGCTCCGTACACGTGTACGAAAGTTTCGTAGGAATCAGCGATGTTAGTTTGGGTGGATTGGGGATTTTTTTGTTTTATCACGAAAAACACGAAAAACATGAAATTTTTTGTGGAAATTCCCAAAATTCCTCCTTGAATTGTAACCTGTGTTTGAAAATCCTGAAGTTTGGCACGCGACCGGAATAGCGTAAAGCGGTCGTTTGGAGGCGAAATTGTTGCCCGTGTCGGCTTTGGTATATTTTTTAATCGAAAGAAAAAATGCAAAGACATTACTTTACATTACCAATAATAGTTGTAACGCTGTTGTTTTCCAATATTTTTACCGCTCTCGTGTTGTTAGCGGAGGAGGACAAGCAGGATAAAAAAATAACCGACAATAAACCAAACATAACAATTGCCCAGTTGGAACAAAAAACGGAACCGAAACCAGATCAAAAATCGGAACCGAAAAAAGAACAATCGACAGAATTGAAATTGGTTTGGGAAGAAAATTTCGACGGTAACGCGATTGATCTGAAGCGTTGGAGCAAAATTCCGCGTGGCAATGCGGATTGGGCAAGGCACATGTCGGATTTTGACGGTTGTTATGAGGTCAAGAACGGGCAATTGATTCTGCGTGGTTTGCGCAATGAACATTTGCCCGACGACAAATCGCCGTATTTGACGGGAGGTGTTTACACAAAGGGCAAGGTTGGTTTCAGCAACGGGCGAATAGAAATACGTGCGAAATTGGGCAATGCCAAAGGTGCGTGGCCCGCGTTTTGGTTGTTACCGTTTGACAATTCGCCTTGGCCTCGAGGTGGTGAGATTGATATTATGGAGAGGTTGAACGGCGATGATTTTGCCCACCACACCGTCCACTCAATCTACACTCAGAAACTAAAAATCAAAGAACCGCCACAAGGCAAAACCGCAAAAATCAACCGCGACGACTACAACGTATACGCGGTGGAGTTGCGTGAAGACCGTTTGGATTTTTTCATCAACGGCAAACTTTCGTTCACTTATCCGCGAATAAAAACCGACAAAGAGGAACAATTCCCGTTCAATCGAGAGTTTTATTTGTTGTTGGACATGCAACTTGGCGGCTCGTGGGTTGGTGAGATAAATCCAGACGATTTACCGGTTGAGATGCAAATTGACTGGGTACGTTTTTACAAAAAGAAATAAAACTGCCAAGATCACGTAAAAATTGTAGAAGCTGGTCTTCTCCGAGTAAAATTATCATTAATGCCCTAAAGTTAAGGAGAACCACCCCTAACCCCTCCGAAGGAGGGGCTAGGGGTGGTTTTGTGCTGGAATGCGTCCGGTATTGGGAAGTTTCTTATAGACACTCACCACTTGCCACTTTTAGTCTTGGGAAAATTATTTTTGGGCGATGCTTTAGTCTTGAACTCTCATTCTTATAATTTTGCCTTGAATTGACGGTATTTTTTCCAATTCATCTATCGCTTTCAATAGATCGCCTTCGCGCGCTTCGTGTGTGATTAGAATGATGACGGCGTTTTGTTTGTTTGGGTTATTGTTTTGGTCGTTTTTTTCGTGTTGGATCATTGAGGCAATTGAGATATTATTTTTGCCGAACACTGCCGCGAAATCCCGCATTACTCCCGGTCTGTCTTCGGCATCAAATCGCAAATACGCTTTGCCGTAGAAATTATCTGTACGTTTAATCGGGACAACTTTTCTATTGCTATTCCACAAATTAAGCGTATCAAATGTAATCTTTGCCCGCCCAAGAACCGTATCAATCACATCCCCCACAACCGCCGAAGCTGTCGGTTTTCTACCGGCACCAAGACCTTGAAAAAACACTTGCCCAACATAATCACCCACAACTCGAACCGCGTTGAATACATCGTGTACTCTTGCGAGCGGATTATCACGCCTAACAAGCGTCGGCGCAACATGCAACTCAAGCCCCTCATCTCCGCGATTCGCTACCGCCAGCAACTTTATACGATACCCCAGATCCTTCGCAAATTTGAAATCTATCGCGTCAACCGATTCAATTCCCATTCTTGACACTTTCTTCCAATCCACATCCACACCGAAACCAAGCTGCGCTAGAATGGTCAACTTCTGCACCGCATCCGTACCGTCCACATCCATTGCGGGGTTTGCTTCGGCGTAACCTAATCTTTGTGCTTCTTTGACAGCGTATGAGTATGAAGTTCCTCCGTCTTCCATTTGGGACAAGATAAAGTTACTTGTTCCGTTGACGATTGCGTCTAGTGATTGTATTGTGTTTGCTTGCAAGGAAGTTGCGATTGACGAGATAATTGGTATTCCGCCGCAAACTGCCGCCTCAAACGCTATCGTACAACCATTCTGCCGCGCCGCCGCAAACAATTCCGCTCCATGTTGTGCGAGCAACGCCTTATTCGCCGTAACAACATTCTTGCCGCTTGCAAGAAGACGCAAAACAAACGCACGCGCCGGCTCTATACCGCCTATCAATTCAATACCAATCTTAATATCAGGATCATTGAATATTAACTCAGGATCATTTGTCAAAACGCCTGATGGGATTTCGATATCGCGTTTCAATGACGCATCCTTGTCACAAATCCGCGTAAGCAACACATCACGACCAGTAACATTTCGAATACGCTCAACACGATTAAGAAGTATGTCCGCAACCCCCGTACCAATCGTACCCAACCCCAAAAGCGCAACTTTAACAGCACTCATATATCTAAACTTAAATTTTTTATCGTTCCAATCACCAATCTCCACAATAGAGAGAATTTTCAAAAGTCTCTACCGACTTTTCGTGCGAATGTTGTAACTATAATTTATTTTTATGTCAAGTGGTTATACCGAAGCCGGTATAGGCGGTAGGCTTCGCCCTCGAACAACCGCCTCACGTTTTTGCGTTTGCGTGTTCAGCTTCGGGAATTTCAAAACAGCTTGAGTATATTGAGTGATGTTAGTACAATGCGCTTTTAGTAGCATTGAGTGTTCACTATTCACACCTTTGTGCCTTTACTTTGTCCCTTAAAAAACATCACAGTTGATTTCGGTGTAATTCGATTTTTTTTGTTGCGATGGTTTCGAGGAATGTTTTGTCGTGTTCTACGAAAATGATTGTCGGTTGGGATTCAAGGAGGAGATTCATAATTTGTGTTCGTGAAATGATGTCGATGTAATTGAGTGGTTCGTCCCAAAGATAAAGATGCGATTGCTCACAAAGATTCACGGCGAGCAA
The DNA here is from genome assembly GCA_031268995.1 of Planctomycetaceae bacterium. Lineage (GTDB taxonomy): Bacteria > Planctomycetota > Planctomycetia > Pirellulales > Thermoguttaceae > WRKP01. Next base: position 21,172 of record JAIRWK010000230.1, on the reverse strand, counting down.
GACTTTTTTCTTTTGACCGGCACTGAAACCGGACATATCGTTTTCGTAATCATCGTTGAGAAATCCTAATTTGTGCAAAATCGCCCGCAATAAACTTTCATCAATTTGATGTTGCGTAATAAAATCTTTTATGTCTCCTTGCAAGAACGAAACGTCTTGCGGCAAATAGGAAATCTTCAGGTTTTTCGGAACACGGCAATGTCCTTGATACGGGATATTCTGTCCCGCAATCAATTTCAAAAGACTCGATTTGCCGCAACCATTCCGACCATAAACCGCAACACGATCACCCACATCAACTGAAAATGTAACGCCGTCAAATATTGCCGTCTCATTATATTGCACGAAAAAATTTTCCAAATTGATAAGACGTTGCGAGTGAAAATAAACCGGCGTTATTGAGAGTTTTTCCGCAATTTCAGTATTTTTGAACAATAATTGTTTTTGTTCTATTGCCTGTTGTTTACGGTTGTCGGCGGACTTAGCGTGTTTCATTATTTTTGCCGCTTTGCTACCTATGAAACCGCGATCAACCGGACCATGACCATATTTTTCTTTTTCGGCGTTATTTGACCATTCGGTTAATTGTCGGGAGGATTCACGAAGGCGGCGTATATCTTTTTTGAGTTGGTGATTTTTTGTTTGTTCGCATTGTTCGCGGTAATTTTGGTTGCATTGCCAAGATGAAAAATTTCCTTGCGTCAATTCAATTCCGCCGCGATTGATGGACAAAATATGATCAACACTCTTGTCCAATAAAGCACTGTCATGCGAAACAAGAATAAAACCTTTTTTCTTGCTCAGATAATTACCGACAATAGTTCTCCCTTCGAGATCAAGATGATTGGTCGGTTCATCAATCAACAGAAAACGGCTATCGTTGAGAAACAACACCGCAAGCATTACTTTCGTTTGCTCACCGCCGCTCAACGTTTCAAAAGACCGCTCCAACACATCGTCCGAAATTTCAAGCAACGATAATTCGCATTCCAATTGCCAAGTTTCAAAGTCAACAAATTGCGCGGCGATTTTGAGTGTTGGGAGGTTTTTATCTGAAATATCGTACGGAAAATATTCGACCGGAACAGGAACTTCCATTTTCCCACTGCACTCAAAATCACCCAACATTAAACGCAACAACGTCGTTTTACCGCGACCATTGCGCCCGATTAAACCAAGTTTCCAACGTGTGTCAATTTGCAATGAAACATCAGAAAATAAAAGAATTCCGTCATCGTAAGCGAAATTCATGTTGACAATATTGATTATTGACATGGTGATTTCAGGGAATTTTTAAAATACCACACCGTAGCCGGTAAGGCGGTAGGCTTCGCCCTTGAACAACCGCTTCACGATGCTACGCTTGCGGCATCTGTATCTACACATTTTTTTATGTTATTTTTGGGGAGAAGAGAGTGAGTAAGTTTTTTATTTCTTTTATTTTGTCGATGTCGTTGTCTACTGATTCCAAGAAATCAAAAAGGCGTAATAGCACAAATAATCCGGACAACAATATTCCCGCCGAAGGTGGGCAACCTTTCGCAGTGTCGTTATAAGTCTTTGTTGTGCAAAGATTTATAAAAACACACAATAGTCTGTTCACGCTCCGGTTCACTGGCAAAAAACGCCGTTGTTCACTGAGAACAAGAAGTGATGTTAAAATGTTGATTATAAACGAGTTATGAAACATCAGGAACAAAAATAAAACTTCACTTCGAATTTCTTGAAGGAAGACTTCATCTACCAATCATCAAAGTGGAACGAATTTAATTTGTCTCGTCTGATTATCAATGATAAATCTGCGCTCTCTGTATGCGCAAAATACAATTTTTGAACAATTTTGCCGTCTTTGAACATCAAAGAAACGATAATCTACTTCTTTTTTTGCAACTTTTTCAAAAATTTGTCCCACATTCAATTATCGTACACAGATAATTTTAGGCTATTTCAAAGATCGTGGACAGCGCACTGGAGTTGACCAAAATCAACTCCGGTTTAAAACTCTTTTTCCACCGCCGTCAAAACATTACGCCTCAACTCTTATTCCGAAGCCGGTACAGACGACAAATCTTGCAATTGAACGAACGCTTCGTGATGTTGTGATTGCGAGTCCAATGTTGGGAATGTTAGGATGGCTTTGGATTGTGTATCTTTGGGCGGTTGATCGATTTTGTTGTCGTCTTTTTTCTGCGATGGGGGGTTCATGATTGGGTTGTACACTTTCTCTTTGAGTTGTATTCCCGTTCCGATAATTGCCGCGATTAGTGCGAGGGCAAGTATTACATTGAATGCGTACCGTTTGAATCCCTTGCCAACCGCGTCGCCTATGAACGAGCGGCGGTTGCTCAAAATGATAAATATCAAATAAGCAATCGGTAACATCGTATAACAAACCGCCGATGCCACAACCGGAAACCAAAACGGTAACTGAAACACAATACCCAACACGCCAACCGATGGCACAAGAGCAAACAATCTAAACCGCCACGCCGTTTGCTCAAGCCCAAACATCTCACAAAGCGTAAAACCACAGCAAGTCATGTGCGCACTAATTGCCCCAAACGTCATCCCAAATAACCCGCCGCAAAAAATATAAACCGCCAAATCCTCAGAAATCAAACCGCCGCTACGCAACGCCGCCGCCGCTTCAAGAACTTTAATATCAATATTGGCAATATCCTTGCCATCGTAAACTCCCGAAACCGTCATGCCCAACATTATCAACGAAGTAACAAGCGTAAACGGTATAAATAACGTCATGCCAAGATCCCATTTCGCCAACGCCTTGTGTTCCTTGCCCCACCCCTTCTTCAAAATCGAATACGGATACAAAAAAGTCATGTTGATCCCAACCGCCGCACCAAGCATACCAAGCACAACCGTAATCGTTTTGGCATATTCAGCAGGGTCTTCGTTGTACGGAATACCGTAATAACCTGTAAAACCACGAATAACTTCAAGCCATTCGATCTTGTGAATATTCAGAATAACTACCAAGAAAAAAGTCAAAAACACAAGTGCCATCATAAATCGCAAAAACCACTCATACACACGAACCCCTATTCCGCCGCGACCATAATTGAAAACGACGACTATGTTGACTATCAGAATTATTGCACCAGCAATTACACTGACGATATAACCCATCGGCGTATATTGGGCAACTTTCGCCTTTACAGGTTTGCCCGTCTCACTGTCAGTTTTTACCTTGCCAAATCCAAACCAATCACGCTGCTCAACTTCAATGTTTTTGGACAACTCAACTTCGGGTGAAATTTTTTGCACCACGCTTCTAGCAGCACCTGCGGCGAGAGCGTATTGCGGGAAATGCCAAATAACTGACGACATTATTGTCCCTAACGCCCACAAAAAAACAATAAACATCAAAGGTGACCAAATCGATTTCATCTCCCGCATGAAACTCCAATACGGACGATCCGATTTCGGTCTGGACAAAACGATATTTGAAACTGCCGCAAACATCATTACGCCCAAAAACATCGCAACCGGTTGCACCCAAAGTAATTTGTAACCAAACGACGCACCCGCAATCACAGATGCCGCCGCACTGCCGGCTCCAAGTGTCATCGCGCCTTGTAAAAGACCGGGTCCCGTTAGTTTCACATAACCAAACGCACGCGAGAAAAAAGGACGTTTAGCAATATCATTTAGAAGCTCTATTTCTTGAGCTTGTTTCGGATCAACCGACACCGGTTCATTTGCTTGTTCAGACATATTGTTTTGTTTTATTTGATTGGGGGAAATTTAAACTGATATACCTTTGGGAATTTCTAAAAATACCATTTGCCAAAAATTGCTAAAAGCAAATTATTTCAAATTCGGTCGATTTGCAGTCGATATAACATCGACCGAATTCGAATAAAATTAATTTTAGAAATTATATACGCGGCAAGTTTTGCCATTAAACAACCACTTCGCATTATCACGGTTGCCGCAATCCGATTCCTACACGGTAAGCTCAAAGCGGTTACAGTATAGCAAAAAAACTTTAGCGAAATAGGGGGGAAGTTGATCAATTTATTTTGGGAGATGAGCCTTTTTTTATTTCGCGCATTAGCAAGTTTATTGCAATGGAATAATTTTGGATTGCTTCTGTGTAATGGTGATGTTGTGTTGCGGTGAGTGCTTTTTGTTCTTTGTCGTCGGCTTCTTTTGATTTGATTTCAATTGCGTTATCTTTAATCGCCTGCCGTACATCGGCGAGCAATTTTGCTAGTGAAAATGTAAGTTTTTCGTCGGGTTGGCAAATCGTGTTCGTGTAGGGTGCATTGCCTTTGACTTCTGTATTTGCAAATGGCGAGTTGCCCAATAAATACGATTGCGTTGAGATGAAAAAACAAATTGCCGCCGCTGCTGCAATCGAACCGGTAACAACACTCAAAAGAAAATTGCCCTGAAACAGCGCAACAAAAAGTGCTGCTGTCAGAATTGACGCAATAAGAATGAGAAATTTGCTTCGGAGCGGCATCGTCAGGCTCTCGTCAACTGCTTGTTCGATTGCGGCATCGCTTATTGCTTTTACGATCAGTATAGTTGTGTTATCGGGACCGCCGCGAAGGTTAGCTATATTTATCAACGTCTCCGCAGCAATATCGGGTTGCAATACCGACGCGATTTCACCTATCTCATAATCCTTGACTTGACCGCTCAAACCATCACTACACGAAAGAAATATATCCCCAACATAAATCCGATGCGGTCCCTCAACATCAACAACTAAATTCTCCGTCGGTCCCAATGAACGAGTTATTTGATTTTTCGGGATATGGTAAGGCGGACAATCGAATGGTAATTTATTGGCTTCGCAGATTTCCCAGACCAAACTGTGATCAAAAGTCAATTGCTCAATAAGATTTGCCCGAATACGATAGACACGCGAATCGCCGACATGCGCGATAATAAGTCCTTGCGGAATCATGGCAAATGCGTCGCAAGTTGTTCCCATATCGTGAAAGGCATCTTCGCGGCGACCTCTTTCGCGGATTCTGTTGTGTGCGTCCATTACGGCGTGGGCAAGCGCGTCTATGGGAATTTCGCTGGTACGTTTGGTATAGCTTTGAATGACCGTGTCAACCGCCATCTTACTCGCAACCTCGCCCGCAGCATGCGCCCCCATGCCGTCCGCCACAACAAAAAGATGTCCCCGAATTAACCATTGGTGTATCGTATTGGCAATTTGGAATCCGTAATAATCCTGATTGCTGGAACGGCGCATCCCAACATCAGACATGTACGCATAACGAATACTTTTTTTCCATTGTGGAATATTTCTCATCTGCAAAAAATATACTGGAAGCTACTTTAAACTTTCCAAAGCTACGATAAAATACAACGTGTCGTCACGCAAACCGCAGAACACGAGAATTGTAACAATTACCCGAAAAAATAAAAGAGCAATCCAAAAAAACAAACCGGATTTATACCGGCATCGGTATCGTTTGGGGGAATTTTAAAGCAGCTTCAGTATATTTACCAAAAACTAATTATTTCAAATTCGGTCGATTTCTGTCGGCTGAAAATCGACCGAATTTGAAATAATTAGAAAATTCCCTTTTGAAAAATTCTCACACACAAAACTCCCACAATTGCCCCTTCCGTCCCTTTTGTTCTTCTGATAAAAAGGCGATTGGTTATGCTCAAGCTGTTTTGAAATTCCCGAAGCCGGACACGGAAGCGTAGCATCGCGAGGCGGTTGTTCAGGGGCGAAGCCTGCCGCCCATACCGGCTTCAGTATACTAGACGGACTGATTGTCGGAACCAAAAGCTATTTCGATAGTTTCTCTTTTCGGCGGTTTTGAAATTAAACTGACAATCGGAACAACAAATAAAGGTACAACCATCGCAATAGAAGAAGCAACCGGTGCCATCATTGAACCTTTACCTGTTGTGAACCAATACCAATACAGACCATTTGACACCAAAAGCCCCGTCCACATTCCGGCATACGCGCCCAATTTCGTTGTCCGTTTCCAGTAAAGCCCGTACAGATAAGGTGCCAAAAAAGAACCCGCAACCGCACCCCAAGAAATTGACATAAGCGAAACAATCCACGTCGGCTTGTACAAAGCAATCAAATACGAAACTAAAATAAATACCCCGCAAAGCACCCGCATCAATAATAATTCAGACCGATCCGACGCATCGCGTTTGACATAGCCCTTGTACAAATCAATCGTAATCGCAGATGCCGAAACAAGCACCAACGAACTAAGCGTTGACAGAGACGCGGACAAAACAAGAAGCAAAATAACCGCCAACAAAACAGACGGTAAACGCGACGCAACTAAATCCGGAACCAATTGATCAAAATTGACTCCGTTGTTAGCGATATACGGAATTTTGTCCGGCTCCATCAAATGCGTCATCGCTCCGGTAAAATACGCAGAACAACCAATCACCGTCGCAAAAATTGTCGTGATAATCGCTCCGCGCAAGATTTCTTTTTCGTCCCGAATGGCGTAATATTTGTGAACCATTTGCGGAAGCCCCCAGACTCCAAGCGATGTCATAAAAATAACCGACGGCAAAACAAACCAAGGAACAGGTTTGATCTCGCCGGAATTGAGGCGTTGTTGGAGGTGCGCGGTAATGTCAGCACTTGCCGTTGTAACTCCGCCGTAATACCGCGCAACAAAATAAACCATCAAAAGCGACCCGCCAAACATTATAATACCTTGAATAAAATCAATTCGGGCAATCGCCTTGTAACCGCCGCCGGTGATGTATAAAAAAGATAACAACGAAATAATTGTCAAAACAACCGTAAAACTAACCCTTCGCTCAAAAACAATTTCAAAAAGATAACTCAATCCCGTAAATACAGATGCGGAATACGGCATTAAAAAAAAGAAAATTATCAAAGCCGTAATAATTTTCATCCCGTTTGTTTCGTAACGTGCCGCAAAAAATTCCGGCATTGTTCGTGCGTTGAGCCGGTGTGTCATTTGCCGTGTCCGGCTTCCCAGAATAATCCACGCCAACCCCGAACCAACAACAGCATTGCCAATACCAACCCAAAGCGCATTCAAACCAAATTGCCAACCAAATTTGCCCGCAAAACCAACAAAAATTACCGCACTAAAATACGCCGTCCCATAAGACAAAGCAAGAATCCAAGCCCCAAGCGTTTTGCCACCAAGAAAAAAATCCTCAACATTCTCCGTCCTCCGTAAACCCCAACCGGCAATACAAAGAATCACAACAAAAAATAATACCGTCAAAACAAAAGATATGTACACGTTAAAAAATCCGATAATCTTAATTAATTAAATATGACAGGTTAATAGTACACAACTATACCGTAGCCAGTGTATCATATTTTATCCGAATACGGCAATGCTTTTATGTAATTTTCCATAAATTGCCAGTCAGGATCGCCGCTTTCATCTGCAGGAAGTTTTATTATGTGTATTGTTCTATCGGCATGGTAAACCTTTTGTAACCGTTCACGGATATTTTTATACCCAAACTGGTATTGGGGGTAGGTTGCGTACTTGAACAGCCGTTTCACGTTGTTATACTGAAGCTGTTTTAAAATTCCTGAAGCTGAATACGCAAGCACAACAACGTGAAGCGGTTGTTCAAGGGCGAAGCCTATCGCCTTACCAGCTATGGTATATGCTTGCGTGTTCAGCTTCGGAAATTTCAAAACAGCTTGAGAATATTATCATTTTAATCTTTCGGCGGTTGACCAGAGACCTGCTGAGGGAGTGCTGATGAAGTAAATTTCTTCGCCGTCGGGCAAGGTATTGAAACCGTTTTTTAGTTTGTTTGGGGCGTAGCGTTTGATTGTTTCAGTGTAATCGGCGTATTCAAAATTGACCAGATTCATGTCTGCTTTTGAGACTTGTCCCGGCGCGTATGTTATTTTGAAACGTCCTTCCGACGAACCATGAATTAAATGCGCCGTTCCAACCGCTAAATCTTTTAAATCGCCGTCCGCCGGACAATCACGATACAATTTCATGACCTTTTCCGTTCCAACATATCCGTATTTACGAATCAAATTGTCAACTTCAGGTTGTTCGCCGAATCGTTTTAGTCCCGGCGCAATTATCAACAATTCGCCGCCGTCTGCCATTGCTTTTCTTGTCCGGTAAATTGCTTTATTTGCAACCCACGTACTGTAAAATTCATCGCCTTGCATGACCGCGACAACTTTTTTCAACGGCGGTACAACAGTTATATTTTGTTTTTGCGAAGCCCGCGCCGCCGCAAGATACGTCTCAACATCATCACCGGCATAAACTCCCGCGTGTATCAACTCGCCCAAAGAATTGTAAGCCATAACAACTTGAAAATACGCATCCGGCAAATGTCCCAAAAATTCAGTTTCCGCTTTGTTGTAACACGCGCGAAGCGGCGTCGTCAACACGCCAAGATTATTCTCAATCCCGCAACACGCCGCCATCAAATGAGACGCACAGATCATATCCTTGCCGCCAAGACCGATAAAATAATTCTTGTTATGGTTCGCAAATCCCAAAACCTCATGCGGCACAACATGACCAACATTCAAAACCAAATCCCACTTCTCATCAAACAACCGCCGATTCACCGCAACCGGAATCGCCCAATCCGCTTTGCCACCCGAAATCTCCTTAACAAAATCCGCCGGAATCTCGCCAACCTTTTTCGAATCCGCACGCCAATCATGTTTGTAAATTTTTTCTTCGGGAACAGAACCAAACATCCATTTATTTTGCTCCGGTGTATGCGGAACATGCTGACCGAGCGTCGGAATTAAAACAACTTCCGCGTCTTTCGCAAAAATTTTGTACAACTCCTCCGTAATATAGCCCGCACCGCTGTGCGCACGCGTTATATCCGGCGGCAACAATAAAACACGTTTCGGATTACGACATATCCGCTCACGCGCAACTTCCGCAAATCGTGTCGCTAAATTTATTACGTCTTGTTTTTGTAGGGATTTTTCTTCTTGAAACCAAGTCATTTTTTTTATGTGTTTTTGGGCAAAATTATGTTAAGGGACAAGGGGGGACAGGGTGAGACAAAGGGGACGAAAGTAAAATCATTTCTTATGATTTTATGATCGTTTTCCTTTTGAAGCTTCAGCAAATTTTTCCCATTGATTATTTAGGAAATCTTTTTTCACTTCACCGGTAAACGCGACAATTCGATATGCCAGTTTGAGAACATCGCCTTCCGGTAACACGATGTCTGATTTCATAAAATTCAACGGCATTGGCGAAAAGTTACCGTAATCTCGTGTGAACCAAAATCCTTGCTTAAACGGCTCGCGTTCAAATGGCGGAGCAAGAATCGCTAAACCTTCGATCAATCCGTCGTCGCGTCCGTAACGTTTACCGTAAGATGCCATCCATTTTGCCGGTTTGCCGTGTGTTTTTTCTTGGCGTTCTTGACCTTCGCTATTGACGAGCGTACCGCCGCCGACTACTGCAATATCTTCAGTTGTCCGCACACCGAAAAGTCCGTGATTTGACGGCTTAATTTTTACTTCGGTCAATGCCGTCAACTCAAAATAACAATCCAACGTATAAGTTTCTTCGTCAAGAATTGTCAGCAAAAAACGGCGTTTATCGGCAATAATCGGCTCGCTGCCAGTCGGTGTCCATTCGCATTCGTTGAGCAATTCCGCTGATTTCGCGGTAACTTCGCCGAGTCCCAATTTTTTCGAGACAATACGCTCTTTATCAGGATTGTTTTGCCAATAGTTTCGTCCGTTGACTTTATCTGCGCCGAAGAAGACGCTTCGATGATGAGGCCAAGGCTGACCGGTTTCCGAAGTTAATGACAATCCGGATTTCAACGAATTGAGCGGGTAAAAATACGGATATTTTTGCAACGCCTCAGCGCGGTAACAAGTCAACGCCGCATTTTTCCAACGTATCCAAGCCGTAGATTTTGGTGAGTCGTAAATGTACGCGGTCAGATAATCCGCGCGGTTGTCGCCGAAAGTTGGTATTGGTTTTACTGCCGATTTTTTCGGTTCGTCGCCGAGTGCCAATGTTTGCTGACCGTGAAAAACTTGATTTCCAAGTCCTAAAATTCCAGCGGTCAAAAGTGAATTTTTCAAAAAGTCACGTCGTTTCATATATTTGATTCCTTACCGTTATTGTTTTCAATTTTTGGTAATCGTTCACGTAATGTTCTCGTCGGCAGAATTTTTCACGAAACTCAATTTGGCATACTTGAGAAGACTGGTTTTGTTGGCGGAGTGATTTTATCATGTTGTGGTTTGTTATTTATTTTGTCGAATGACATTTGCATAACTTCCGATTTGCCCGCCAACGCCGGATAGCGCGGGTCTGTATTTATAATCACGCCATCAGTTTCAACATCATCTAATCCTTTTTGTAATTCCATTTTGGTTGGTTCAACATATTTTTCCGTCAACATATTTTTTCGTGAATTTTCTACGGACAGGTTAAGTTTAGTGTAATTTCCGTTTTCGTCAATTGGTTGGTATTGGGATTCGTTGTGGTCGTGATTGTTACAATTTGGGTTATCGCAATTCGGCTGAGCGGGTATTTTTTTGAAATTTTTGAAAAGTGTTGTAATGCAATTCGGAATCAAAGATGTAAACGTTTTGCCCGTTGCGCAACAACACGGATAACAATAACACACCGGACAACACGGTAACTCAAAATCGTGATCAACATTATTACCGATATTTTTATCCGTACAATTATCGAATTGTTCTACGAAATTTTCGCCACAATCCGCGTAGTAGCCATAACTCGTTTTCAGCAATCTATCACTTCCCAACGTATCGCCCCAAACCGGTAAACCGTTTTTAACCGGTGAACGTTTTTTGATCAGATTTCGGATAAACACAGACGGATCACGCGCTATTTCGTCTGTAAAAAGCCGTAAATTTGTAGAAATTGGTTTTACGTCTGTGCGAATTAAAAGATTCACGTCCCGCGTTATTTTTTCGATATTGTCCAACGTCAGCAATAATTTCTGATACGCTTCCGGATCTTTCAATATTTTTCCCAACATGCCTTCGGAATTTTGGAATGCTTTGACGATTGTGATTAGTTCGTCGAACAGTGATTGCAATTTAGTTGCGGTATTTTTGACTGATTCCATGATTTCGGGGACATCGTTTTGTGCTTTATCTGTAATTTTTGTTACGTTATCGATTACCCGATCAATTTTTCCAAGTGATTCGCTTCCTCGTTTTACAAAGTTGCGGCTGTCGGTGAGCAATGATTCTGCGTTGGTGAATATGGTTTGGGATTTGTTCAAAATTGCTGGCAGTGAGTTGATAATTTGTTTAATATCTTTTTGCAAATTGGGATCGTTTACGAGGCTGTTTGTCTGGTTTGAGAATGTCCGTATTGCGAGCATTGTCTGTTGCAATTCCGCAACGACTTCATCAATTCTATCGTGCCGTGTTTTGGCATCTTCGCGCGAACCAATAATTATATTTGCCCTGTCAACAAATTCTCCAATATGCTCAACAGCTACGCTGATAACTTGCAATGTCTTATTCAAATCGCCTTCAAGATTGGTAAAACTTCGCAGAATATCGCCCGACTCACGCCCAACAAGCGGAGGCGAATCTGCTCCGACAAGTTCAATTTCGCCCTTGAAATTTATATCTTTGACGAATTCGAGGGTTGCGTCGCCGGTTATCATTGTTTGGCGAACTCGGCACTCTTCATTCGTGTATATTTTGCGCGATTCGGGCAAACGAATAGTGATCTCAACTTCACGGTCTTCATCCACAAGTTCAACATTGGCTACCACACCAATTTTGACTCCATTTTTGTAAACCGGCGACCGTTTCGTGATACCCGGCGTGCGTTGGAAGCGAACTTTGATCATATATTCATCGCCAAACCGTACACTTTCACCTTTGCCGAAATAAACCGCCAAAATCATCAAACTAACAATCGCCGTAAGTACCGTTACGCCAACCCATAATTCTTTATGTCTAGTATTCATTTTAGATATAAAAGGTTAGAAATATACTGAAGGGAATTTTTAAAAACCACTTGTAACGGAAGCGTCTCGCTTCCGATTGTGGTAGCGGGGATGCTACCGTTACAGGACTGAAATAAGTTTTTAGCAACTTCCCTATATACAAAATACCCAAACCGCTATACCGTAGCCGGTAGGGCAATAGGCTTCGCCCTTGAGCAACCGCTTCACGCTGTTGCGCTTGCGTGTTCCGCTGCGGGAATTTCAAAACAGCTTGAGTATATCACACACTTACAAATTCTCGAACACGTTTATCGTTACAATTCGCGAGTTTTTCGGGTTTACCGTCAAAAATAATTTGCGGTTCGGAGTTGTCTAATTTCGCCAACGGATACAACATCACAACTCTGTCGGCAACTTTGAAAACTGATTTTAAGTCGTGTGTAACGAGTACGCTTGTTACGTTATGTTTCTGGTGGGTGCTTATGATGAGTTCGTTTATTACGTTGCTCATTATGGGGTCGAGACCTGTTGTTGGTTCGTCGTAGAGGATAATTTCGGGTTCAAGAGCTAACGCCCTTGCAAGCCCGACCCGTTTTCTCATTCCGCCCGACAATTCCGCCGGTTTCCGCGTCAAAACCTGTTCCGACAAACCGACCTCATTGAGTAAATCCATGACAATTTCTCGGATTTCTTTATTTGATTTATTCGTGTGTTGTACAAGCGGAAAGGCAATATTTTCGCCGATAGTCATGCTGTCAAACAACGCCGCCTGTTGAAAAACGAAACCGTACCGCATCCGCGTTTGCGCCAACTCAAAATACGTCAATTCGCCCAAATCATGTCCGTCAAAAATCACGTTTCCGCATTCAGGTTTGAAGAGTCTGATCATAGTTTTGAGCAATACCGTTTTACCGCAACCGCTTTCGCCAACAATCGCAACCGTCTCTCCATCTTCAACATTAAAACTAACCTCCCGCAACACCTTTGTCGAATTCATTGTCAAATTTGAAACCGAATCAAAATACTTGCTAACATTTTTAAGAGCGAGTAGCGGACAATCTGATTTCGTAATTTGAGTATTTTCCATAGGAAATTTCTAGGGAATTTCTAAAAATTGATTTTATTCGAATTCGGTCGATTTCCATCGACTGCAAATCGACCAAATTTGAAATAATTTGTTACGTAAGGTAAGGGCAACCTTTGCAATTGCCCGTGTGAGATCAATTCCCGCATAGGAGCAACCGCAAGGGGATTACTACGTTTATACCGTAGCCGGTAGGGCGATAGGCTTCGCCCTTGAACAACCGCTTCACGTTGTTGCGCTTGCGTGTTCAGCTTCAGGAATTTTAAAACAGCTTCAGTATATATTAAGCTCCGACAATTGTACCCGGTGTGAAGCCTAGCATTGATTGCACGCGGTCAATGAAAATTCCGAGTATTAGGTCAATAAATAATATTGCGACGAAGGACAAAACGAAGGATTTAGTTGCGGCTTTTCCTACACCTTCGGCACCGTTTTCGCAACGGAAACCTTGATGGCAGCTTATTAACGCAATAATGCCGCCAAAAAACACACTTTTAAACATGCCCGCCAACACATCAAATGAACCAACTAAACTTCGCCCGTGTTCCCAATAAAAATGCTCATCAATGCCAAGTATTTTTGTACAATAAATTGCACCGCCGAAAACTCCCATAAAATCGGCAATAACAGTAAGTGCCGGAATCAAAAAAAGCGAAGCAAGAAAACGCGGAACGACAAGATAATGTATTGGACTGGTGCCGAGACTTGCCAGTGCTTCGATTTGTTCGCTTACGCGCATTGAGCCGATTTCGGCGGCAATTGAGCTTCCAACTCGCCCTGCGAGCATTGTTGCCGCGAGTACAGGACCGAGTTCGCGAACCAATGAGAAACTGATCACGCCTCCAAGTACTGCTTCCATGCCGATTGCTTTGAATTGTGAGTAAGTTTGAACTGCCAGTACCATGCCGATAAACATACCGGTAAGCATCACAACTGGCAAACTCAATACGCCTATTGAATAAAACGAATGCGCAAGAACATTCCAACGAGGACGTTGCCAACAAAGCCAAATAAATGTATAACCACAAAAATTCGCAAAATCACCAATACTTTCTATTTGACTGGTGAACATTTCGGAGTAGAACGAGTAAGTTGTATTTTTTTCCGTAGTATTTTCAGGTTCAATATTAGCAGGATTAGCGGCGATTGAGTTAGTCAATGTATCAAGCTGTTTTGAAATTCCCGAAGCTGAATACGCAAGCGTAGCATCGCGAAGCGGTTGTTCTGGGGCGAAGCCTACCCCCCATACCGGTGTCGGTATTTCGTTGGTTTCTGCTGGAGTTTCTGAATCTATTTCTCCGTCTTCCGGTCTTTCAACATTGTTCATAACAATAACGTATGAATTGGTGAATACTAATGTTAAGCCTTATATTTGGTCGTGCAAAAATCTAACGGTAAGAGTATACTCAAGCTAGTTTAAAATTCATGGAGCTGGACACGCAAGCGTAGCATCGCGAGGCGGTTGTTCAAGGGCGAAGCCTACCGCCCATGCCGGCTCCGGTATAAACATTGATCGAACTACGCGGGAAGTGATTTTTCAACCGACAACAAATCCGCGTGAATAAAACAACCACCGTTTCGGAATTATCGACAAAATCGGTATTATCGATAAAGAATTATCGATAAAGAAAATTTTAGCAGCCAACGAGGCGAGATTTGCACAATCGCCGATTACGCAAATCTCGCCCCTTCTGTAGCAGAAGCGTCCTGCTTCCGATTGCGGCAACGAGGACGCTACCGTTACAGGACTAAAATGTTTTTTTAGAATTTTCTAAAGACAATCACCTACGTTTCAGGATTTTTGGGCGGTTTTCGGCGAATTGTGCGGAGTTTTTTGATCCAAATCATGATTCCGGTAATTGGAAAACTACTTGCCAAAATGCACGAAATTCCGAAAATTAATTTTGACGACAAACCTGTTACGTCGCCAAAATGAAGCGAGCGAATCGACATCGCAATTTTCTCACCCAACTTTTTATCCGCAAACCTATTCACCTCAAACTCAACTACCTTAGCTCCTTCAGGAATATTTTCAAACGGATTACCTTGAGCGTAAGGGGCAGACGAGGTTTCTTTTCTAGGACCGGAATAGCCTACCCACATTTTGAACGGCACCAATTTTCCGCGAAAACGATCCCATTGAACGCTGTCTTTGTGTGAGAGTGCGAAAAATCCGGTCTTGCCTTTTTGGACAACCATTACGCCGTTTTTATTAGCCGGAATATTTACAACTACTGCGCCTTTGCCCGGAATAAAAGCATCTGTACGTTTGATAATCTCTTCGATTGATAGCGGTTGCATTTGTTCGTCAACCGGTTCAATTGTATTCGCAGCACTTCTCATTCGGCGTTGCTTGAACAATTCATCATCCAACAGCCAACTAACCGAATTGCGATACCAATCAAACGACCAACACAAACCCGTCAACGCCAATATCAAAATCGGTATTAAAGTATAAAACCCAACTGTATTATGAAGATCATAGACAAAGGGCCAAAAACCTTTCGTAACCCGAATACGCAAACCCGTCCGCCAAATCTTCCAAGACTTAAAACCTTTCAAATTACGCGGCAACCAAAGCACAAAACCACTCACCAAAACCACTACAAAAATCAATGTTGCAACCCCAACGACCAAACGACCGATTGAAAGTCTGCGACCGCCGCCAGCTCTTGCTCCGCCTGCACCAGCACGACCGGCACCTTCCCCACCTCCGGCAACACCTTCGCCTCTTCCTCTACGCTCTCCGCGTTCACCTTCGGCAAATCCTTCGCCCCTTTCTCTACGTTCTCCGCGTTCTCCTCCGGCAACACCTTCGCCTCTTCCTCTGCGTTCACCTTCGGCAAATCCTTCGCCTCTTTCTCTACGTTCACCTCCAACAAATCCTTCACCTCTTCCTCTACGTTCTCCGCGTTCACCTCCAGCAAATCCTTCGCCTCTTTCTCTACGTTCTCCTCCAGCAAATCCTTCACCTCTTCCTCTACGTTCTCTGCGTTCGTTGCCGTCAGGCAAAACACGATTATCGCCGGTTGCGCCTGTATTATTTTCAACGTTACCAGAATCATTTGTCGGTCTTCCGGCAATATCATTTCTGCCGCCGGAATTATTACCCATCGGAGATCGACCGTCGCGATTATTTGACCCGTTAATGAGACGGTCTATCAAAAGATTGCGGTGTAATTGCATCATTGACATAAAAAAATCATCCAATTTACGATTTGACCCTTCGTCAACAACCTCGCCCGTATAAGGATTTAAAAACAGAACACGACCACGCATCCCGCCGCCCATTCCACCGCCACCTTGAGGTGTATTTGGTCTTTGGCGTCCTGATTCTTGTCCGGCGGGTCTGTTTCTATTTTCGTTGCGGTTTTGCTCGCGTCTGATTTCGTTATTGTTATTTGGGTTATTTTGATTACCTTCGGCGGAATTTTGCTCGCGTTTGGTTTTGTCGTTGTTATTTGGGCTGTCTTGGTTATTTTCGGTCGAAATTTGTTCGCGTTTAGTTTCGTCGTTGTTATTGGGGTTATCTTGGTTGCTTTCGGTCGAAATCTGTTCGCGTTTGGTTTCGTCGTTGTTGATGTTGGTGGTTTTGTTATTGTCAACGTTTTCGGCTGGATTTTGCCTACGTCTTGGTTCGTCAACATTTTGGTTTTGGTTTCCTCCGCGTCCGAGACCCGAACCGTCACCGAAATTATTTCGGGCTTGAGTCAGATTTACGGTGATGGTTCGGTTAGTCTTATCGGGGATTGTGATTTGGGATACTCTTTGACCCGGATTTTCCGTTTCCAATTTCTTGACCAAATCGTCAACAGAAATTCTTTCGGGCAAAACGCCGGATTGGCTTGCCGGAACTTTCACAAAATATTTTTGCGGTTCATGGAGCATTGTTACTTCTTCGCGAAAAGCATAAATCCCTCCGCTAACACACACAATAAAAACCACTATCCCGCTGAGAATACCCAGCCAAAGATGGATTTCATAGAAAAATCGACGAATGTAACTTAAATTCATTTTGTTTTAATTTTTTGTTTAAAGTTTTTTTAATAGTTTTAGTTTTAAGGGACAATAGGGACAAATAATACCGCTTTGATGTTACGGAATTTCTAAAAATACCATTCGCTAAAAATTGCCAAAAACAAATTATTCTAAATTCGGTCGATTTTGGTCGATAGAAATCGACCGAATTTGAATAAAATTAATTTTTTTAAAAACTCCCGTTTAGCAATAAAAGCCTTAGTTTCGGTCAACTGTGTGAAGTTGTGAGGGCTGATAAAGTCCTCACATTTTGTCCCTAACGGGACGGAGAAAATCAAAACTCCAAAATCCCGCAAGGCGTGAGGTGCATAACCGCAGGCTACGCAACTCACGCCATTGCAAGACCATGATGAGCTTTAACAACCTCCCTATGGTAACGATACGGGGCGATTATCATTGCAACTAGCAAAATCAAGGCGAATCTGGTCTTGGATAGTTTCGGACACAAACCGAATCGAGCCATCACAGAGTCCCATAATTAAACCGCCCGGATGATTACTGCCAAACGGACCGTAACTATTTCCTCTTGTTTTATCAAAATCCCTTTGGTCAAGAGTAGGACTACCTACCGTTACTACATAATCGTCATTGATGTTAGGTTCTGTATTGAGTGATTTATGAGTGTTAAACTTCCATTTTCTTCCTATGGATTTTGTCGAATAGAGGTAACCTCCGCCAGCTCCACCTGCACGATACCAAGCATAGTATTCGTTGTAAGTGTCCCATGAAATTTCACCTACACCAAATGTATTAGAATTGCCATCTGTAATTTCATCGAAACCTACTCCTCGCGCTTTGCGAATTATACCATTATCAGCGGCAAGTCCTGTACTAATCGCGGTGTTGTTGTAATCATATTTGAAATATGTAGTACCGCCTTCTAGGTCTAATCCAGCTGCACCGGCTATCCCAAAATAATGCGATGTGGGTTTAGTATAATCGGCAGGATTGCCCGCGTTTGCAAGAATCGTTTTACTGCTTGGACACTGAAAATTAGGAACTCTTAAGAGCTTAACGGCATTATCCAAGTTTTGGTGAGTGTGTCCTTGTGCGGTCTCTCTTGCTGCTGATTGCTCAATAAAATCAAGAAGAGGCACTCGAAAACTAAGTCCGACACTATCAGGAGGAAGTATCTGAAAAGCATCGTGATAATTATGCAATGCAAGCATAATTTGTTTTTGGTTGTTTGTACATTTTACCCGTCTTGCGGCTTCGCGTGCTGCTTGAACTGCTGGCAAAAGCAATGCAATCAAAACACCGATAATTGCTATCACGACTAAAAGCTCAACTAATGTGAACCCAAACTTGCAACACGCAGCAACACTTATTTCTTTGTTGTTGCCACAATTACAACTTCCTAGCCCCCCCCCCCTGCCTATTTTAACATTCTGGCAATTTGAGAGGTTTTCAAACTGATTCCGTTCGCAAATTTCGCTGTTGTCCTCATGATCAACCGCTTCTAGTTGTGCCAAAGAATTTTTTGACACAAAATTTTCAATTTTCGACATTTTATTCTCCTAAATTAAGGATTTTTTGTGCCGCTCACACTTAAAATTTTGGCGATCATCGTCTGCCTCTATACCGAAGCCGGTATGGGCGGTAGGCTTCGCCCCTGAACAACCGCTTCACGATGCCACGCTTGCGTGTTCAGCTTAAGGAATTTCAAAACAGCTTGAGTATATCTATCGAAAAGCAGGTTTTTACGTTTTTGAACCGCCAAAATTCATAGTATGAACAACGGAAATAACGCCTCATTGCTCCAATGTTGCGTCGTAAACTATTAAATTTGGTTCAAAACAAATACTTTTTATACCGAAGCCGACATGGGCGATAGGCTTCGCCCCTAAACAACCGCTTCACGTTGTTGCGTTCGCTGTGTTCAGCCTAAAATAGCTTGAGTATAACAATTCCGCACACAATGCAGAATCAAACGCCTGAAAACCAGTTTCCAACCGTCAGAAACGTAGGTTTTCGGTCAACGTATTTGCCCTCTCCAACTTTAAGAGACAATTATGACCCGTTTTCAAATTCCAACAAGTAGGGGGAGAGAAAAAACTATACCGCAACCGATACGGACAACAGATTTCGCCGAAAAATAAAAAAAATAAGCACGCAGACAACGTAGATTAGAAGGATATTCGCAAGATCAAAAAATAAAATTCCAATCCGCGACCATCTTTAAAATCTAGCGTTATCTACGTGCTTATTTTTATATACCGAAGCCGGTATAACCGAATATTCCTACTACTATTTATGCTTTTTGAGTCCGACTTCTTCGCTTAACCCTTTGCCTTCTTCAGTTAATTTTTTAGCGAATTTGAGTTGTTCCGGTGTGAGTACGGACAACATTTTTTCGTTATATTCTTTACTGATTTTTGCAAATGGTTCTTTGATTTTTCCCATTGCCGTTTTCATCTCGTCTGGGGACAATTTTTTGGCTTCCTTTTCTGGTTTTTCACCTGCTTTTTCTTTCGCTTCTTGCGAGCGCATGTCCATCCCGAGCGGTTTTAGGATTTCGCTATATTTTGCGGTTCGTTCGGTTTCGAGCGAGCGGAGTTTCGCAATTTGATCAGCGGTCAAATCAAAGACTTCAAATTTCGTCGCGTAAATTGACGACATGTTCAACCCGCCGTCAAGTTGGAATTTGTAGGTCAAGACTTGTTTTTTTTGTTCCGGCGTGAGGATTTTGTAAATTTCTGTGCGAAATTCGTCATCCATTTTGAATGCTTTCTCAGCTGGCGGATCGCCTCCGGCTTTGCCTTCTCTGCCGTGTGGGAAATAGGAATTATTGACAGCGGTTTTGAGTTTCACTATCTGTTCTTCGGTAAGTCCCAACTTCTTTACCAAGCCTTCATTCTTGATAAAAACCTCAAACCGTTCCGCTTCGCTAGGCTTGTTCGCCAACACCGCAGAAACACCAATCGCGGATGATACCGCCACAAACATAATTGTACCAATTGTTAAAATTGTACGTTTCATCTTCTTAATTTCTCCTTTCAGAAAAAAATGGTTAAATTCAGGAAAATCGGCAAGTTGACAAAATAGCCAAATTTCCCACGTTACAAGTTTTTTAATAAGACAATATTCTGTAAATATTTACCATTTAAGGAAAGCTCCACCGCCAATATAGGCGGCAAACTTCGCCCTTGAACAACCACTTCACAATATTGCGATAGCGTGTTCGGATGCTGGATTCCAAAACGGATTTAATATACTTGTAACCGGTACAGAATATTGATACATTTTATACCGAAGTCGGAACGGGCTGTAGGCTTCGCCCTTGAACAACCGCTTCGCGACGCTACGTTTGCCTAACGCTCTGCGTTGTAGGTTTACTGTAGCTTCAGGAATTTCAAAACAGCTTGAGTATAAATTTTGTAACTCAAAACCCTGTATTGACTTCGCCTTTATTGATAGTTCCAGCTCCCCGCCACGTTTCATAGTCAATACCGTCCGAAACAAAATGAACACTTCCATCCGCAAGTAAAGCATTAACACCGCTGGTATGGTAACTTGTGGCACTGTAAAATCCGTGATTCATCCAATTGACACTTGGAATTTTACGGCTGTTAGGTTCAATAAATGTTCCGAAAACGGAGCTGTAAGGTGCCCCAACAACCCACGAACACCCGCGATACGATGCCACTCCATAAGCCGATGCCCCAAGACCTGTTACAACATTATCAGGATTGCTGACAATATTGTAATCCGGAGCCGAACCAGCTATTGGAGTTCTTGTCATACCGAGAGTAATTGTCAACATCTTCTCCAACCGTGCATTGTAAATTTCACTCAACGTCATTGAAGTTGAGGGTCTATTGCCGTTGGAAATAGCAGTTTCCGACATTGCCAGCGTGTTACTTGTACCGTCTGTAATGGAATTGATCCCCAAACTTGAATCATAATGAAACAAACCATTCGTATTCAATGTTGCCTCTCCATTCCATACCGTTGTCCGGCTAATTCTAAAAATGTCACTCCCGTAACAAATCATATAACTAAACTTTTGCAAAATCCCATCAGCTCTCTTAAAATAAGCGTTCAAACGCATGTTCAATTGGCATAAAAAAGTTAGTCGTTTATTTTGCCAAGCCGAGGCGGGTGAGCAAGGCT
>JAIRWK010000203.1 GCA_031268995.1 Planctomycetaceae bacterium | reverse complement strand
GTTTTAACTATAATCATTGGGATTCCTTCCTGCTTTGAAATAAATTTTTTTAACTAGGGTTCATCTAGCCCTGATGCCGTTAATTATAACACGTTTGGGGATTTTGCAAAAGTTTAGTTTAAATTCAGTACGCAGATGGCGCAGATTTTGGAAGTTCCCGAAAATTAATTTTATTCGAATTCGGTCGATTTTTATCGACTGAAAATCGACCGAATTTGCAATAACTTGTTTTTAGCAATTTTTGGTAAATGGTATTTTTAGAAATTTCCCGTAGCCGGATGGCGGGGTTATGGTATAAAGATTTCAAAAACTCCTACAGAAACTGTTGATTTGGTTTAAAAAAATGCCGATCAATAGTGTTGTGTTCTAATATTAATGCTGAATCGGAATAGGCGAGCAAAGGCGTGAAGCAGTTGTTCAAGGGCAAAATCTGTTGCTCATACTGGTTTTGGTGTAGATTGGGGCGATATGCTCAAGCTGTTTTAAAATTCCTGAAGCTGGACACGCAAGTGCAACAACGTGAAGCGGTTGTTCAATGGCGAAGCCTATCGCCCATACCGGCTTTGGTATAATTGTGGAGGGAGTCTGGATTGATGCGTACTTCATCGCTTTTGGTTTTATTTTGTGCGTTTGTGATAGGTTGGGTTAGTGCTAAGCTTATTGGGCAATACGCATTTGTGGCGGATGTTCCGCGAGTTGTTGACGATAGACCGCGTACAAAAATTCTGGTTGCCAAAACAGAAATTCCGGTTGGGATAGAGATATTGGCTGAACATGTCAGTTATGTGGATGTTCCGGTTGCGGAGTTGCCGGCGCGGGCGATTAAGGGTTTTGGCGAGGTTTATAGGCGGAAACCGGCTTTTCCGATTCCGGTAAATTGCCCGCTTTGTGAAGATTTGTTGATTGCAAAAGATGGCAAAGATGACACCGACAACGCAACTAAATTTATTCCCGCTGGCTACACAATCGTTTCGCTTGATGTAGAATTTCTAAACAAACGCCAATCCCAAAACCTAAAAAATAACGACAACAACGACCCGACAATTTCCTTGCCCAACTCAAAAAACACAGAATTAGGCGATCTTGAAACAGGGCAAATTCTCAAAAAAGGAAATCACGTCGATATTCGCGTTATTGCAAAACGAAATCCCAAAGGAACTTTTGCAACAATAAAAGAACAAGTAATCCAAAATTATGCGTGCAAATTCGATGTCGAATCCGTCGGTAATATCGTTTTAGAAGATGTGCCAATTCATAGTTTGAAAAGTTACGGATACGACGCAGACGGCAATGATTTACACAAAGTGTCCTTTCTCTTGGATGAGTCGAAGGTTGAGCAATTGGCAAACGCTGCGAAAAAAGGGCGGTTGCGAATTGTAACTCACCGTAAAAAAATAGAACCGCCAAAATACGACGACAAGCAACGAACCGAAACAACCATCACCGCGAAAACCGAATATAAAGGCTTCAAGAGTTACATCAAAGAAGTAAAAAATACGACAACAACAGCCGCACTTGACGCGACACAAGATAAAAATTTAACCGCAAACAATAAGCCCGAAAAAGTTGAACCAACACCGCCAGTAAAAACATTAGCAACAACATCAACAAATAACAACCCCGAAAAACTTCTCCCAACCGGAACGAAAACAAAATTGCAATCGCCGTCAATTTCGACATCTGAATCTATTACTGTTGTTCCACCGTTTTGGGGTTTGCCGGTCTATTTGCGTAATCTTTATGATTTTCAATCGCAGCAAAACACCGTTACTAACACCAAAACAACACCCGACTCGTCGATAACCAAAATTGAAAAACCGAAACAAGAAACAGCAAACTCCGCAACATCACCTAACTTGAAAGACGATTTGAAACCAACTAATAAAAGTTACGCGACGGGTCATGTTGTCAACAACTCTCCCGTCTTCATCAAACCGCAAGCCGTCCAAAGCGCGTCCCCAAATATTCTCTCAACCGGCACAACTGAAAATATCAAAATTAGTACCGAACCAATCACCAATGAAGATGCTGGTTGGTCGAATACCGGAAAATACACCGAAGCCGGTTTAGGCAACAGGCTACACCATTGAGCAATCGTTCCGCGTTAAAAGTTGATTGCTTTAGGGAAATTCCAAAAACTGCTTCTTTAACACTTTTTCCGTTTTTAGAAATCAGCACGCAGATAACGCAGATTCTGTAAGAATAATCGCGGATCAGATTCTATTTCCTGATCTTGCGAATATTTCCTCAAAATCTGCGTTATCCGCGTGCTAACTTTTTTTAAAATTATTTTTTTTGGGGGGGTTGTATGGTAATTTGAGATTGTTCGTGTAGAATTTCTCGTGAATCTGTTTTTTGTGTCGTTCTGTATCTGGATTTCTTTGGGCTGATTTTTTGGTGTTTTGCTTCGTGGTTTTATTTGTTTTATTCAGTTCGTTGAAGTGTGGAGTTAGGGCGATACATTGACAGTTTGAAATAAACATTGGAAATTTTTTGCAGACCTTTGCCGACGTAGCCGTGCGATGCCTTGCGTATCGTGTTAAGGCTACTTCGCGATGTGCGTAATTTGGATTCGGTGTTCAAAAATCGCAAAAGCCAGCTTTCCAGGAGAGAAGCAAGGCGGCAATTGCCGAAATTTAAAGTGCGAACAGTTTAAATTCCCGAACCTGCGGTAAACTCGTAACACGGAACGTTTAATTATGCGTATTATACTTGAGCTGTTTTGAAATTCCCGAAGCCGAACACGCAAGCGTAGCATCGCGAAGCGGTTGTTCAAGGGCGAAGCCTACCCCCCATACTGGCTTCGGTATAACGTGAAGCGTTTGTTTATGGGCAAATCGTGTTGCTCGTGCGGATTTAGTTGTGGGATATTTTTTTGACAAAGGTTTGTTTTATTTACACAAATCCTAACCCAAAGGAGTTAAGAATGAAAACTAATCGTCGTAGGTTTTTGCAAGCGGCAACAGTCGCGAGTGTCGGTTATTTCGTGGTAGCCGGCAATGCACAAGAGGAGAGTAATTCCCCAAATGAGAAACTTGGAGTTGCGTGTGTTGGAATTGGCGGCAAAGGCGGCGGGGACGCTGATAATGCAATGCGATTCGGAAACGCAATAGCAATTTGCGATGTTGATAAAGGTCGCTTGGCAGCTAAAGGCAACGCCAATGCTTACAAAAATGCCCAAAAATATGTTGATTTCCGTGAAATGCTCACCAAGCATGAGAAAGCAATTGACATTGTTGTTGTCAGTACGCCGGATCACATGCACGCTGCGGCGGCTTTGATGGCAATGCGTTTGGGCAAACATGTGTATTGCCAAAAACCTCTTACGCGGACAATTTATGAGGCAAGACTTCTCGCCAAAGTTGCCAAAGAAAAGGGTGTTTGTACTCAGATGGGCAATCAAGGTACCGCCCTCAGCGAATCCCGTAATGCTATTGCACAATTGAGAGCTGGATTGATCGGTAAATTGAAAGAGGTTTATATTTGGTCGAACAGACCTGTTTGGGCGCAAGATCCCTTTAGTCCGAGCAGATGGCTTACAATTGATGATTATGCCAAATACGCACGGGCAAGCGCAACTGGCGAAACTCCGGAAGAAAAAGCAAAAGAGGCAGAAAAAATGATTGAAGCCAAAAAAGATGCTATTGTGAAGGGGCTTGATGTTCTCGATTGGAAGTTGTGGCTTGGTACTGCGAAGTTCCGTGATTACATGCCGGGGTTGTATCATGCGTTTGCTTGGCGTGGTTGGTGGGATTTTGGCAGTGGTGCGCTTGGTGATATGGCTTGCCATCATGTTACGGTACCGTTTGCGGCTTGTGACTTGAAAGACCCAACGTGGGTTCGGGCAAAAACCACTGGACACGATTTCAATATGTTTCCGGCAAGTTCAACGATTGAGTTTGAGTTTCCGGCGAATGAGAAGCGCGGCGTTTTGCCGTTTCATTGGTATGACCGCAGAGGCAACCAACCGCCAGCTGAACTTTTCCAGAAGTACGGAATCAAACCAAAAGACAGCGGTGCGTTGATCATTGGTGAAAATGGTGCGTTTTACAATAGCGACGATTACGGCAGAAACAACACCTACTACAAACAGGGCGGCGAAGAAATCAAAGATCGTCTTGATGTTGAAGTAACTTATGCTGAGGACAAGGGCGGTTTCGATGTCAACCAGATGTACGAGTTGTTCCGTGCTGTCAAGGCGAACAATCCGAAAATCGCGGTGTCGAATTTCGTTGACCGTGCGGGACCGATGACGGAAACGATTTTGTTGGGCAATCTTGCTGTTTGGGCGGCATCCGAAGGTGCTGACGACGGTGGAATGGGCGAATGGGGCGAAAAAGTCGATTGGGATGCAAAGAACCTCAAGGTTACAAATCTTAAAGACCTCAAAACACCAGGTGTTGAAGGTTTGATCAAACCTGTTTACTCGGCAGGATATACTTTGGATGAGTAGTTTGTGGTTTATGTTATACCGTAGCCGGTAGGGCGTATCGGCTTCGGCGTAGCTGATCATTGTACGTACCGAATGCGCTTTGAAACTCGGCGGCGTTAGCCAATAAGGGAACTTGTTCAGAACTTGTTCACGCCGAAATTTCAAGGCATGTTCGGTACGTTTTTTTGTTAAACATTCAAGAATGCTCCCTTAAATGTTGTATCTTGTCCCTCCTGTCACTTATGTCCCCTTTGTCCTTCATGTCCCTTAAAAACATCGGATAAAAAGACGCGAGTCCATCATACAAGAAACTCTCGAAAAATATAAGATGACTACACGTAGTTATAAAATATTATCATTTGTGATCAAGTTAATTTTGATCTCTGCTATATTTGCTTTTCTTTTTTGGCAAGCTGCCCGCAACAACGCATTTACCGAGCTTTTCAAACAGAAACCTCGATGGCAATTTATTGTTGGTGCGTTTTTGTTTCAATGTTTATCGGTTTCGATAACGATTATTCGGTGGCACAAGTTAGTTAGGACGTTGGGGCTGGAGCTTTCGTTGCGGGATGCGTTTCGTTACGGATTTCTTGGGTTGGTGTTAAGTCTTGCGCCGATGGGAATATTGGGCGGGGATGCGATGAAGACGTATTTATTGATGCGGAGGAATCCCGACCAACGTTCCGCGGCGTTGGCGAGTGTATTTGTTGATCGGGTGGTTGGTTTATTGGCAATGTTTATTTGCGCAACGATATTTATTTGTGCAACGGGTTTTATTTTTCGGGCGGAGTTATTGGCGAGGAGTGTTTCGAATATTGTTTTTTTGTTTACGTCTGTTGGTTTTTTTGGTTGTGTGTTTATGTTTTTACCGATTTTTTCGGGAGAGGGCATTAAGAATTTGGTGTTATCGATTCCGGTTGCGGGCAAATATATGATAAAACTTGTGATACCTCTTTTGGTTTACAGGAATAATTCAAAAAGCATTTTGTTTTGTTTTTTATTTTCGTTGCCCGTACATTTATCGTTTGGGATGTCGTTATATTTTTTGGCAAATGGTATTTTTTCGACGGTGAGAGTACCGGATTTACCGGAGCATTTGATGCTTTATTGTGTGGTCAATATTACATCAATGATTCCGCTTGCTGCGGGACCGTTTGAGTTCATGATGGAGCAACTTTATCCGTTATTCGGAGCGGCAACCGGCGCGGGCATGGTTGTTGCAATTGCGTTTCGTGTGATTGCAATTTTGGTTGCTGCTATTGGGATAATTTTCTATTTCACTTCAAGAGCGGAGATTCACGAAGTTCAAGAAAATTTAGAATTATGGAAATGAAGAGAATTTCTACACCAAGCCGATAGGCATCGCCCAAAACCAAAAAGTGGCAAGTGGTGAGTGTCTAGTAGAAACATCCAAATACCGGACATGTGCTAGCATACCCACCCTAACCCCTCCGACAGTGGGAATAATTCTTAGTTTCGGCGGTGTAGGTTCTGGTAATGGTTGATCGGTGGGGGTGGATTGGGGCGGTTGAGGTTGCGGCGGTCTCGGTCTGCCGTTTATCTGGTAGTTCACTCCTAATGATAGGAAATAAATATAGTCTATTACATGAGCAGACAACAAACTCAAAAAGCTGGTTGCACCGCCGCATAATAATTCCAAACCAACAAAACGAATATAATCACACCAATCCTCACTGGTAATATCAAGAAAAATAGCAAACGTTACCCCAACCCCAAAGCCAATATATTGCGGACAATTCACAAATTAACCCCAACTTGAATCGGGTTTGAACCAATTGCGAAACAGTGCAAAAACATAGCTTTTGGTAATATACTCAAGTTGTTCTGAAATTCCTGGAACAGGACACGGAAGCGTAGCATCGCGAAGCGGTTGTTCAAGGGCGAAGCCTACCGCCTATACTGGCTCCGGTATAGTATCGATTTTGCCATTGAAGGTTGGCTAGATCATTGATTATTTTTGTTTTTTTATTTGTTCTAGCATGTAATTTTGATCGTTAATTGAGAGGTCGCCGAATTTTACTTTTATGAGTTTTTTGGTCTGCTCTTTTTCTATCGTTATTATCTTATTAGTCAACTTGCTCAAATCAATATTCGCAATATCACTCTTGTCAATACCAAGAACAGAAATAAACTTCGCCGTCATAGAATATTGACCACTAAGAGATTCCCAATATCGATATTCACTATTATTGATTGCAATGGTTGATTGACGGTTAGTTGAATTATCCGATTTGTCGGAGACATGAACTAATTTATATCTTTTCTTTGCCTCGGCGGATTTCGTTACCGTTTTAATAACAACAAAACGCCAATCACTCGAAAATATAACCGAACTAATGTTTTTGTCTTCAATTGATTTTAGTAGTTTGTTATTTTTAATATCCCAAAAATCCAATTTCGCGTAACTTTGATTTGAATTATAGATTGTAAAATCATTCGGATCATACTCGACTGATAGTATTGCAACAATACGTTCATCGGGACTAATCCAATGTTTTAATGCGTATTGCCGATCAGAAATCCAAGGTTTTGCAAAAGAGATTTTTCCGTCAATAGGATTCCACAAATACGTCATTTTTAGCGGAGATGTTGGCGTTTTTTGCGTTCCCGAATCATTCCGTATAATTGCGTAAGGCATTCGCATCTGCACTACGACATCACTCGAAGGAGTAAAGAAAAATGATTCTATCTCATACGCAATCGCAATACTTTCAGACTCGTCTCCACGTAACGGAACTTCAAAACGGCTTGTTATCAATCTCTTCTCCAAATCAAAACAGTAAATTGTTACTCGACCATCTTGAAATAAAAGTTTTTTACCATTCTTATCGAATACAAATTTTGTAACATTAGTATTCCAATCAGAAGTGTCAAGTAAATGTTTTGATATAATCCGTTGTGAGTTATTGTCGCAAATCAACAAAATAACAAACAAGCATCGAAATTGATAAACAGTAAATGTAAACAATGTATATTTCCCATCGGGACTTTCAATCGTAGAAGAAAGATAATTAAAATTCAACCCCACTTCATTTTGATCTTTGGTCGTATTCCAATGACTGTAATCTTCACGCAATGGCGGATAATTTAGACGCGGAAAACGGTACTGCCGCAAAATATCACCTGTGTTGAAATCCCGTAATACCGCTATCGGTGCAATACTTTGAACCCCACAATAAAGATTACCTTTGCGATCAAAACCAATTATTGTTTCATCTTTCTTTTCAGACCACTTTTTTGAATTAAGCTCAACAACTTTTTCTTTCTCAATATCGTACACAATTGTAGTGTCGGCAAATCTGCGAATTAGAAGATATTTTCCATTCATAGAAATATCAAATTGTACTTGATTGGGTTTGTTGAAAATGAAAGGGGCAATTTTATGATTGTTGTTAGAATTTATAATTTGCGATAGATTAAAATTTTTCGTTTCATTTTTTTCAATATCAAATCGGCTAATCGACCCATCAATAAAAAATTTATCAAATGACCACATCACAGAATCGTCGTTAGTTCGCAATATTCGGTGCGGCTCGATATATTCCTTTAACCTTGAATAAGTATCAACATCAATATCGGCGAATAATTTTGTTTCTTCCGTATCAATAAGAATAATGGATACATCATCTGAAGCATCAACAATTGATGAAATAAACAACGTAACACAAGAAAACACAACAAACCCATATATCAAAATCCGCCACATAAAAAACTCCCTTGAACAAATTTCACAAATAAAAATCAGAACTTTACGATAATTGCGAATGACAATTTCATTCAACCAATGAAACGGAAACTAACAACAAAGTAACATTAGCTATGGACTAATTCCACTTATTCTAAGCATTATGGATGAAGAATCACTAGGCACTGACCACGTATAATTTCCGGGCGCAGTTTCCACTCCGATTCTGTCGATGACATCCTTTAATATTTTACGGATTCCTTCCGTCAACGCCCCATAATACATTCCATAAGAAGTATCATAGAATTTGTCGTTGTAAACTATAATTGCGTGATCTGGCCACACCCTTTCACGTGGACCATTACTATGATGCTTACCTAAACCTTCCTTAACAACCAGATATCTAGCATTAACAGCATACATGTCAGCCATAAAAGCATCAATCTTATGGCTTTGGACAACGTCCAGAAAAAACCGCTGCCATGCGCCGCATCTTCCGTCTGCATACATAAGGATGTCTTTGGTTGTCGCAGTGGATTCTTTTCTGGCAACAGAGTAAGAATTAGCCGTTCCTGATGGAACAGGAGCAGGTCTCCACGCAGAACCGGCAGGTACCGTTGCGGCGATCCCGTAGTAATACAGTTTCCCATTAGTGTCATCCACAACAGCACCATTTTCTATCTTTATTTTGCTTATACAGACATCGGTACCTCCAAATTTACTCCAAATTTTTTCAAAGACTTTAACCTCGTCCGATTCGTTGTGAGCGGCGGAACAACCGATATGGACTACCGTGTGATACAATTCGGTTCCTGCTTTGGGAGTATCTCTTGTAACGTACATGCAACTTGTAGCTGTTTCGGTTAATTTATTTGCGCCGCCTTGGGGTTGGTAGATGAAATTTATTGATAATGCATTTTCACAAGCAACCTTTTTGGCAAGGTCTGCTGTTGCGGAGTATGTTGCGATTATTGTGTCTGACACAATTGTATTTGTGAGTTTGACCATTTTCGATTCCTCTGATTTATCAGAGGAATAATCAGTACCGGCAATTTGCGTTTCAAAATATGAATAAACATCCAACGCAGGATTAGTGTCAATTTTGCCTTTGAAGGTTGCCTCGATCTGAATTTTTTTACCGCCCGAATATGCGACGGGAACAAAACCGGTTGAAGGATTCGAATTCAATGATTTACTTTTTTCCCAGTGAGGTCCGGCTCCCCACAAATATACGGGTGTTGGCGGAGTTGTTACCGGTAACGGATCAGGTTTCAAATCCTCAATACTTTTGAACACAATTTTCTGTAATTCTAATTTATTAGCATCCGTGATTTTCAAAATTCCAAAACCAAGCGTACCATTTTTTACGTCTGTTGCGGCAACTTGCTCTTCTGGTGTTTGCTCTGTAGGTGTTTGGTTTTCTTCTGTAGATAACACGTAATTTTTTTTGTCCTCGGTTATCTGGATACCGAAATATTCATCGCCTTCAAAAACAGCATCATTGACTACCGCCGCTTCAACTGTAACTTCCGATACACCATCAGGAAATATTTCAGTTTCATTGGGTATATTAAAATCTGTACCCTTAACTGCCAATCTCTTATCGTTACCAAGTTTCGCAGCGTCCTGAATAACAGAAAATGGTACCGTCAACTCGCCGATACTTCGATCTCGTTTGATTACAAAAGATGCAGGCGCCGAAGGAAATGGATGGCTTTCTGCGCCATCTTTGAGTGAGTTTAGAAATAACTTGTACAGAAATACTTCTACTTCAGCAGAAGCACTTGACGCGCCGCACTTCACTGTTACCGTTCGTTTTTTTGAAGTACCAATATAATCACCTTTCTTGACGGTACCCTCATCTTTCTCGGCGGTATCCAACTTAAATTCGATATTGTTACATTCATCAGTTCCCGTTAGGTTTGTATCTGGATTACTGACTTTCCACTTGGGAAAATTATTGGGCCAACTCGGCGCGTTGCTCGGCTCTTTTGTTACCTTAAAATCGAGATTTACCTTTTTGAAAAATGCTCGTCCGTCTTGATTGTTATCATCTTTGAAATCTTTCCAATTTTGATCTGTTGTTTTCTTAAACTGTAAATTCCCGATTCCGACAAACCAAACTTTGACATTTTTTTTATCTTCCAAATTAGCTGTCTCTATAACCGGCACAGGCACATTTTGACGTACCCGCCGATTTCTTTTGGCAAACGTAAACCTCACTTTGATCGTTCCTGTGATAACGGAAGAACCAGTCTTTGTATTATAAATTTCGCAAGTAACCGCATTCGTATCTGTCCATTCATTCAGTTTTCCTTCCGTTGCCGTTAGAGTAGCACCTTCACTGGCAGCAAGTGAAAAATACCATTCCGTTTTTTTGATTCTGAACTCATTCTTATCGTGTTGTGGATCGCCGCTATAGGTGGCAGATACTGTAACTTCACCGGTGTACTTGTCAGAATTACTTGACACCGGTAAGACCTGTTCAAGAGGCGAGCAATCAGGAGTTATAGTTACCGCCAATAGCTGTGTTGACAACATGCATAAAAATAAAATTGATAATATGCCGGAGCCGGTATGGGCGATAGGCTTCGCCCTTGAACAACCGCTTCGCGATGCTACGCTTGCGTATCCGGCTCCATGAATTTTAAAGTAGCTTGAGTATATTTGTTTCGTAAACATAATTCATTACCTTTCTTTGTTTGGGTTAGAGGGGGTCAAATTTTTATTCTTTTCCTTTAATTCAGGGTAAGTATTTTCATCGTATCGCGGTTCTTTGTAAATATGGGGAAATCTTTTTCTGTTGTCTTTTATCATATCCCGTATAGCACCGTTTGACAAGTAATCAGCTCGCCAACCTCTTAGCATCACTTCAATATATTCTTTGCGTTGTTCTTCGTCCCATTGATTTAACCGCCATTTTAATGATTTTGCAAGTTGCTTATCAGTTTCGATTGCGTTTCTTTCAGCAGCGTAAACTGCCGTCCGATATAAAGCAAGCCTATAACGATATTGTTTCAATATAACATCATGAAAATTCCCCTTCTCCTCAAGTAATTTCCAAAATAGAATTATATTTTCTCCTGCATTGCTTAGATCCTTTTCCGGTAAAGGCGGCGGGTCATACGGAACTAGTGCCATTCTTGGCATACCAACTATTTTTTTCCTCCTCACCAGCCATGTTGGTTCACCATGAACTTGACGAATCATTGCTGCAGAAATAATCGTGTTGTAACTATTGTTACGATCAATTTTGACAAAGTAAGAACCGGGACCGGCTAGAGTGAATTTTTTATGTACACCGCCCCAAAACATATTTACCCGCGCTTTTGACAGCGGCGGTATTTTAGAAACTTGTTTTTCCGCAAGCTCACCGTAAACAGGTCGATCTTCAAAAACGCCGCTCCACGCTTTAGGCGAAGGATAAACTTCAATAACATAATCCCGCAACCTATTGGCATGATCGTGACCATCCTTGTTGTAAAAGTACATACTCGCTTCAAAAATACCAGTGTGTTTAATGTCAAGTAAGTACCAAATATCGGGTCCGTCTTTTGTCAACGGATAAACTTCACCGTGATCGTCCCATTCGGCTTGACGGCGAAAAGCATAAAATGGAGTCCAGAGAGCACGCCGATCTTCTGTACGCCGCCAATGTAACCAATACCGCAACTCATCATCTTCATCAATTGCTTCTTCGTAATCATGATTCGGTCCCATAAAACTGACAATTCGATAATGTTCCTGATTATGATAAATCAAATGATCAAACGGCGCATCCATTGCGCAAAGAATCGCGTATTCAGAAGTGATTCTACCGAACCAGTCGCCTTGAGTTTTCCAATCTTCGCCGCTTTGTGTTGCGTAAACTTTTGGAATCGGAATTTTCGCATTAGCAATTCCGGCGTACATTGCTTGAAACTCGCCAATCCTCAACGGATTTTTCTTTGCAGGAAATTCGGGAAAATTATTCGTCGCCACTGAATATTTTTCCTGTTGCACAATTTTTTCCGATTTCGTTTTTTCACCACTAAAATTATCTTGAGCAACCGCTAATGTACAAAACATTGCCGTCACTAAAAAATTTAAC
This sequence comes from Planctomycetaceae bacterium, assembly GCA_031268995.1. Classification (GTDB taxonomy): domain Bacteria; phylum Planctomycetota; class Planctomycetia; order Pirellulales; family Thermoguttaceae; genus WRKP01. Next base: position 408 of record JAIRWK010000203.1, on the reverse strand, counting down.
GTTACACAAAAAATTTTTTTTGTCCTATTCATTATTTCGATCTCACTGGTTAAATCGTAACTATATACCGTAGCCGGTAGGGCGATAGGCTTCGCCCTTGAACAACCGCTTCACGTTGTTGCGCTTGCGTGTCTAGCTTCTGGAATTTCAAAACAGCTTGAGTATATTAGTTAAATCAGTTGTCATCTTTCTTCCTAGGATTTTTTGTAATCTGCGCACTAATTTTTAAAGTGTTTTTTGGAAGTTCCCTTGAGTTTTACGGGGCAATGGACAATCCTTCAAAGCGTATTTTCCAAGTTCCGTCGTTTGGGAAACCGGGTGCGTGAATTTTGGGTGCGCCGTCCCAACCCGCCGACATCATCGCAACCGCATAAAGCAATCCGCCGTTAGATGGAAAATACGGGAACG
>JAIRWK010000191.1 GCA_031268995.1 Planctomycetaceae bacterium | reverse complement strand
CCGGTAAAATCTCTTGAATGTTTGGTTCGTTCATTTTTTGTACAAAAAATAGTTGAAGTTAGTTTCGGCAAGTCGTCCAAACGAATTATGACGACCCAAGGTTGTTTGTTTTGACGATGACAAACAATAGGAATTTTATTCTTGCCCGCGTCGATAATCGACTGTTGCAATGCTTTATAAAGTTGCAAGCGTTCCGCACGTTTACATTCAATATGAATGTCAGGCAAACTTGTTATTATGTCAGGTGAATTAGGTGAACCTTGATACTGAACTCCGCGACAAGCAAAAATACCAAGCACACGATTCAATTCAACGGCAAGTTCACGCTCACCTCGTTTGCCCTTATCCTTTGAAAAATGTCCCATTGAAATTCTCCCAAATATTGTGATTATACCGGAGCCGGTATGGGCGATAGGATTCGCCCTTGAACAACCGCTTCGCGATGCTACGCTTGAGTGTCCAGCTCCATGAATTTTAAAACAGCTTGAGTATAAATCTTTGTTTTGATTTTCCGTATCAATAAATCCAAGCTCTTGTGTTTCGCCGCTTGCAATATTTCTCGCAATAATTCGCCAACCTGAACGAACAAGTGATTGATGAACAATAGGCAAGATTACAAATTCTTTTTTATTGGAATTCCAAGAAAAAAAATATTTTGAATTGAGAGTTGTCCTGGCAATCCATACGATGGTCATACGCCTGCGAAGACCACGGGCAATGGCGAGAAAATGACGGGAGTCCCGATTGTCGAGATAGCCGCCGACCAACATTACAAAAAAAACGATTACAATGGCAATGCGAAAATTTTGATTCATGGCACGAGCAACACAGGACTTCGTCCTTGCGAAAAACGCCGCAAGAAACGGCGTAGCAGTGTTGAGCCGATCATCAGTCATTTAAAAGCTGGTCATCGTCTATGCCGCAACAGGATTCAATATGGGAAAAATACTACGCAAACTCTAAACAATATTTTATCCTTCGCGTAGCCCTTCACGATGCCGCAATACTCTCAAAAAATATTTCGGTATCCTTATGATTTTGTAATAGAAACTGAATGGAAGGAAAGTTTAGGTTGTTAGAGCAGAACGGCGCGGTATCTCGATCTGTCGTGAAATTAAAAAACGCAACAGATTCCTCGTAACAGACAAAATCGTAAGTGAATAAATCAAAAAAAGTGTCTGAAATTCAATTGTTGTTTCGTGGTTGGGGCCAAAACAACCGCAGGGAATATCGAGACCCTGAAAAAATGCTACAGTTTGTACCACAGCAAAACATAAAAACAAAAACATACATGCCAGATGAGTAACGTCGGTTAAAATTCGAGCCAATAAAAGAATCGACAGAATTAGCTGAATAAACGGTAACAAAATGGCAACCATCTGCCCCAAACCAGGATCAACAAGCTTATAGTCGTAAACCGAACCAAGAAAATAGTACGGATTCTCCCAATGAGGGATTGCCGCAGCTAACATCACGATTCCGAAAAACCATGTCAAGGTAGAATCAAAATATCCACCAACTATGTACCAGCGATTTATGGTCTTTGCTGAACTACTGTCCATTCTCTGTACCCCCCACGAAAAATAGAAACATTACAATACCCATTAAACTTGAGAAACGACGCAATATCATCAGAAAAACCGCAACCGGAGCTTTGACAATAAATTACAATTTTCTGTGTTTTGCTAACTCCTTGTAGGAGTTGTTTCCTTTCGCTAAGATTAGAATTGATCGGAAGACTTACAGCACCAGGAATTGATCCCTGCTCAAAATCTACGTGGTATCTTGCGTCGTAAATAATAGCACTTTTTTGTTTGGAAATTTGCCTCATATCGCCGACGGTAATTTCTGGAACGTCAACGGCATGATAGCGACGAGTTACCTCAGCAACTGCTGACGGGTTTTTTAGGAAACCAATAGGACACAAAGCATGGTAAACGACAGCCACAAAACTACAAACTCCTAACAACAAAATGGTTTTTACCAAAACTTTTCGCCTGTATTGCCAGCAAGCTGAAGTCGATAAAGACTCACTATTTTTTGATCCAAAATATCTTTTGTACAATGAAATAGTAGCAATGGTAAAGAAAACAATAAATAAATATTCAAAACGGGATTGCCAGACATGTTCGTCTTGAATGGGATTTTTCGAAAGAAGGATTACCATTCCATCCCAATTAGCTAGAAGTTCCGCCATCGTTAAATGGGCTATCTCATGTGGGGCATCAACAACACGAACATGATTTCCCTCCATACCGAGGAAAGCAACCCAGTGATTAAACTCACTATCGCCGGTACCACGAAAGTGAAGAATCATCGGTTCCCTAATATCCTTGAGTTGCCACCATGCCATGTTAGCATAACATTTCCCATAAAGTCCATATTTGTTAGCAGCTTTTATGAGCTCATTGTTCGTACTACCCCGAAAAGAACCAATATATTCGGGTTGCAATAATTCCTGAATCGAATACATTTTGCCAAAGGCATCTAGACAGGTAACAAGGGAATAAACACCACAGTAGGGACCAGCAACTATGATGTTCTTTAGATCTGGCAAAGAATCGTCGGTTTTTTTTTCGTTTGCAAATAACGGCACAAAAAAAGCTAAAAAAAATACCGTGACGGGAAAAATACGCAACATATTCAATAACCTTCATTTTTATCGTGCTTCTTTAATAAATCTTTAATCTTAAGTCCAACGGAAAATACTATTAGTATAATTCCGCCAGCAATCAGCCAAAAACGAGGCTCACGAACACTTACAATAAAACCGTGTCCACGAAGACGCGACAGTGCCAACTCGTCTGTGTAGGGAACAATCTTGCCGTCGAGCCAAACATACTTAATTTGCGGAACATCCTGCATTGATACTTCCGTAAAATTTGGAATATGAGTTTTTAACGACGAAAAATCAGAATCGACTTCATCGTTTAGTTTCACGTTATACAGACGATACTGATCTGTAGAATGGTATCCAGGTGAGACCCATTCTTCTCCATTAACCGAAAAGGTTCCCTTGGGGACCTTTTTCTCAATTGTAAATTTGACAGGAAAGAACAATCCGTTACTCTCCGAATATTCTTCAACAACAAAAGAAAAATAATCATGATTTTGAGGATTACCCTGCCCCTTGTCACGAGTGAAACTCATTTCATTAAGACAATAGGTATTATTTCTTCGGATGAATTTCAATTCCAAATTGCCGTTCTCTTTTTCAAGACGAGTAGTTAATGCAATTCTATCATCATTTTGATTTGAATTGGTACACCAATTGAGCGAATCTGGCACTACCGTACTAAGAGAAAATCTTTCGTTCAACATTGCAAAACGAACACCTCCCCAAAGTATTCCCCAGGGACCAAGGTGATTCCAAAATTCCATTTTATCACCAAGAGAGGAAAATTCTAACGCGCTTATAACACTCAATCTCTCTTTTTTGACATCGTTGAAAACAGTTATCAAACGCTCGTTACTACAAAACAAGGACTCATACAGATCCTCTTTTTCCCCTTTTGCGTCAAAAGTAGTAATCTGTTGACGTAACCGAACACCATCTGTTTCAAATGTACCCTTTGTGAGATGCGGAGTCGATTCAGAACCTTTCCGACGAGTCGATTTTTCGTACTCAAAAGAAACTTTCTTGATAGTGTTGATTTGAAATTTGTAATCGGACAAAGCCTTTGAAAGAACCACCCGCCCATCGTTACCGAGAACAACACCACAAAACAACATAAACACCAAACATGAAAACAACCAAAATTTTTTCATATATGAAACCTCTAGTACACGCAACCACCCACACCTAAAAAACAAATTAACCTTTTTAGGGCAATTTGTTTTTTGGGCGTGAACGGCTACAGTTTTTGAGTTTTTATAAGTTTCCAAAACGTAAATCAGCAGACGATACTACAAGCAACCAAATACTGTGCGGATACCACAAGCAACAAATCCAATTTGTCAAATTTTGCGTATCCACACAGAACAATCATTCCGCAACCGGGCTACAATCACTTGTAATATCATAAGCCTTCTCATAACAGGAATTATCATCCGTCTTACATTGGCTATTCGTTTCTTTGAAATAGTTCCAAGGTTTGGGATTTGTCCCTACAGTGAGATTGCGGAAAGACTTTGAACAAGTACTATCATCGACTGCTGTGCAATTCGATACACTAAAAGCAGTTAAGTCACAACTACGAGTTGCTGAACCAGTCAATTCATATGATACTTCCTTGGTCATGAAATTCGCTCCAACACCCACGGCGATAACAAGCCCTAACACATAACAAAATTTTCCAAACATTTTCACGACAGTTCTCCTTACGCGATCATCTACTGATCTAGTTAAAGGTTGATATGATCGGCGAATCACAACACATGAAACGCCTACATGACTTTCCGTGCCCGCCATTATAATCCAATTATTAATGCATGTCAATACATGCCCCGTACTGTCGTATTGTTTTCTATTTTTTTGGTAACTAGTCATCCCTGAATAAATAACTCATGTTGTGCATTTTTGGTCTACATTTGGGCAAGTTATTGTCCTACCGTTAAAAACGTGATTGCGGAATTGCATCAACCTGATAAGATACGTATTCGAGGGTGGACGGTGCCCCGAAATTTAAGCGTAACCCAGTAG
>JAIRWK010000132.1 GCA_031268995.1 Planctomycetaceae bacterium | reverse complement strand
GGGAGGTGTCCTTTGAACCATGCTTTGGCTTGGAAGGTTAGCGGGGAGGCGGTTGGCAAGAGGGTTGGTCTTGGGGCGCGGAGGGCTTGGGAAGGTTTGGGCGGAATCGCGGTGTCGGCGGGTTCGTGGCAGCCAATACAACCTTTGATCTCGTTCGGGCGGACATTCATCCAGATAAGTTGGTTGCCGACAACGTTGCGGTCGGTGTCGAGGACTTGCAACGATATAAATCTGTCCGCCGGAACGTCCACCGCAAACGAACCGTCGCTTGCCAACGGTAATATCCCAAGATCACGCCCAAACGCGCCGCCGTGATTCTTCCACGCCAATTCGTTCGGGATCGTGTGTGTTGCGTGTCTCGTAACTTGGGGCAAACCTTCCACCACTCTTAACAATTTGCCCAACTCTTTTGTTCTTGATTCTTGCGTGTGGAAGACGGATTGGGCGTAAAAAGTGCCAGTGAAGTTTGAGTCGCGTGTGGACGGGTTGTCGGCGATTACGGGCGGGACAAGGCGCGCGTGCAACGGTCTTGCTTCGTAACACGATGCGTTGGGATCGCTGTAAAGCAACTTCAACTCGCCCGTCCCAACATCCATCGTGTAAATTCCTAACACGATGCCGTCTTTGGGAAATTGCGAATTTTCCATCACCTTATTCTTTTTTCATGGTTTTTCCCACATAGTAATACTTTTTCTTAAAGGCACTCGCCCGAATTTTGCCATTTGTTGACTGCTGTTTCCTTTTTGCTGTTTCAGTGAATACACTTTCACGGGTTTAAAACCTATTTGTTCGGCTAATTCTGTGGAAATAAAATCGACTGAAATCACTTCGCCGCCATAACGGACATTATCATTGACAAATGCAACCTTTGCTCCCGATTTACACAAACGAAACAATTCCGCATAAATGAATGTTAGTTCGGTAAAGTAGCTATTGACCATTCGTAATACGCCTTTGTTATTTATATCGCCGTTTCTGTTTCTTTCCGTCAATGAATGATTTATTTCGGCAAGCGTTTTATTATTTTCGATAATTTGCACTATTCTTTTAAAATCTTTTTCCTTTCCCAACGCCGTATAATTATCTTTTATGTGATCAATTTTTGGTTTATTCTCAACAGTGCAAGATAACAACGCTTGCCGCAATATTTTTATTTTTTCATTTGTTACACCTAAATAAGCCAATTCCAATGCGTAAGTACGTGTATAGTCGTAACGGTTACAGTAAGGCGGTGAAGTAATGACTCCGTTTAATATATTATCATCATGCTTCGGCAACTCATAAAGCGAGTTGCCTTCAATGAATTGCAATTTTGATTCCGGCGGATGCGAATTTTTTTGAATAATAGAAATATCGGCAAATACGCTGTTTAATTCGGCGAGCAAGGATTGTTTCAATGTCGGCAAATCACCTTTGTCCAAGCGAATGACCAACGGCGGTTTTCCGTTTTGTTCTCGATATTCGGCGGATTCACGCATTTTTTTACTTCGATAATCCCAACGCAAAAATTGCCCGTCTTTTGCCGTGTAGCTTACTTTTTCCAGTGAGTTTAATATACAAAGTGTTACAAGGTTTTTGGCGGTTTTAGAATAATTATTATTTTGGTTCCATTCCGCGAAAAAAGCGATTTCCTGTTCTGTATTCTTGGGGTACGCTCCATCGGTAATGGTAATGTAGGGAGAATGTTTGTTGTAATTTTTAGGAATATTGATTTTTTTAATTTCTGATATGAGTTGCTTTATTTCGGACAGGTCATAATCGAAAACGGATTGCTTTGCTTCTATTGCAATTTTCGACATTGGCAAAATATCAAACCCAATACTGTTAATTCCTTGCATTTTACAAACTAATGAAGTTGTCCCCGAACCGACAAACGGGTCTAAAATAGTATCGCCTGCCTTGATATTAAATTCTTTAAGCAATCGCTTTACCATATCAGCGGAAAAACCTTCTTTGTATTTAAGCCAGCGATGAAGACAATCGTTTTTACTCAGTTGGTAACTAACGCTTCGGCGATCAAACTCATTGGAAACAACCATTATCGGAATGAGTCTTTGTTCTAAACTCATTCTTGCAGATTGTTGTCCAAAATTGTCCGCCGAAAAACTTTGTACTTGCCATTTATCTGTTACAGAAGGCATCTCAAATAAATTCAACTGTTCCATTGTTTACATTTTTAATAGCCAATCACAATAACTCACGAGTTGTTCATCAATTGTTAGGTTGGCTGCGTTTGAAAGTGTTCTGTTTTGTAACTGTGCAAAAATTTCTGCTGCCATTTTCTTTTCAATAGCGGCAGCGATAAAAGAAGTTTCTATTTTAAGATTCTGCCGTGCAAATGCTGTTCTAATTCTATTCAATGCCGTATTTCCTGTTTTCCAATGTTCATCCGCCCCCGCAGGATCAATACCGCCTTTGAGTTCGCCCAACATGATGATTTTTTCGGGCATATTTACAATTTCACCATCGTTATATTCTTCAATATCAGCGTTAAATAAACAAATATCTATATTATTGTTAACTATAGGAATCTTTAAATTGAAAGATAAAACACGGTTTTGACCTTTCGAGTTTTTCCACGAAATCGCCTTTAACTGTTCTTCGATGGAAAAATCGTCTCTTGGTTTTTCTTCCCAACCCTTTGTTTTATTGTTGAGCCATTGATAGTTTATACCTGAAACAGAAAGATTAGATAAAAGGGTTCTGACAAATTTTTGTTGAGCGAGAACGCCGACAATATTTCTCATCGATCCGCCCAATGAATCGCCTTTTATTAACAAATATCTGTAAACTACTTCATCAATAAAATATTTGCCTGCGGGTTCAAGAAAGTTTTCAATCAAACCTGTAGTTGCCTTATCTTTATCTTCTTCGGTAAAATAGTTTACGGCTTTGTCAGATAAACCTGCGGCGGTTAGTAAGGCAGATTTTATTTCATTGATTTTCAATAAATCTTTTGCTGTTTCAGCTTTACTTGCCAATACTTTCAACGATTTTGCGCTTTCGATAATTGGTGTAGAACGGCGATTCTTTTCCAACGCAAAAGCAATGAATCCCGCGCGAGTTTGCTCTCTTGAAGTAACCAAATCTTCTGAACTTTTTATGTATTGGAAATCTTGTTTCATTCTCGATCCATTATGAATTGTGTCATTGTACCCTTGTACACGCGAAATACAAGAGACAGAATAAAATCGTTTTAAACGCTGACACCGTAAACTACCCTTTATGGTCTTGCGAACCAGTTTGCGGCTTGGACGGTTCTTTGTCGTTCTTCGCGTTCTTGTGGGAGGTGTCCTTTGAACCATGCTTTGGCTTGGAAGGTTAGCGGGGAGGCGGTTGGCAAGAGGGTTGGTCTTGGGGCGCGGAGGGCTTGGGAAGGTTTGGGCGGAATCGCGGTGTCGGC
>JAIRWK010000120.1 GCA_031268995.1 Planctomycetaceae bacterium | reverse complement strand
TGCACCTCAAAACAGGACTTTTTGTGTAAAAATGCCCTAAAAATAGCCGAAAGCGGTTAGGTTTGGGTTGAATAGGGAAACTAGAGCAAGGCTGGATTTGGGCTCTGCGTAACATGAGTGGATAATTGGAAGTTAGTATCACAACAGGCAGAGTTACAAATAAGAGCAGGTACACAATTGGCAAGTACACGTGTATGCAACTTTTGGGGAGGAATTCATAAACAGTTTATCGTGCAAGGTGAAAACAGCTACTTCATAAAGATTGATCGAAATTATAGCTACAACGCAATTTTATCGGCAGTGATGATAGATAGAATGGCAGGTGACAGACTACCGGAAGAATTGTTTGGAATACCATGCATGGCAGATATTGAATACAATCCACCGGAAATACCAGACCACTTTTACGATAACGATGGGAGACGGTTACTAATTTTGTGGAATAGCCTGAATTCAATTTTTGAACGTAAAAATGGTGTTATTTTTCAGCGGAAAGGTAGGATAGCAGCATATCAAGCAGCAACAGAATATGCTCAAAGAGATCAACAAATTGCTGAACTTGCTCATTCACTTAAATGGCGATTGAATCAGTGGGATACTCAACAAAGAAAGGAACATGACAAAATTATGAAGGCTGGATTCAACCGGTTAGTAGAACTCACTCCTTCTCTTAAAAAATCAATTGAATCACAGAAACAAGGTGTTCCCGATGCAATCAAAAATTGGGAACGTTGACATATATTGAGGTTGTGATATAATCCCGCGTCATGTTGGAATTCACGATAGAATCAGGGCGTATGTAGCAACGCGAAGCAGTTGTGTAAGAGCGAAATTTCAGGTTATGGTATGACCACCAACAGTATAAAAATATTATGAAAACAATACAAATTTTGGTTTGCATTTTGTTTGCTTTTTTGTGCAATTTTCCAAGCACAATATTAGTAAACGCAGATGCGCAAAAAGATGTAACGGTAACTGTGCTTGTTAGCCCACAATACAGGACTGTTAAAATTGGAGAAACATCGCCGCGGCAAATGACGGTTCAAGGTATCTACAATGGTAAACCTATCGTCAATAGTGAAGAATTGGTGGGTGATGTTGAGTGGCTTTATGTTGGCGAAAAACATACTGCCGGTCACAGTGTATCAATAATGCTAACGAATCCCACAAAACCTACTTGGTCAAGTTCAAATACGGTAGAAATGAATGTTACCACTCAAACCGATGGCGAAACGACCGTTGAAGTTACCATGAAAGTGAGATTTAGAATACATAAAAAAAAGTCATCCGGTAGCAATGCACAACAGGGTGTTTTTTTACGTTATTCGGAGGAGTTTACCGGTATAGGGGTTGCCACCATTAACGGAACCAATAAAAACTTTCGGGTAGTTATAGTTCCAAATGAGAGATTTGATGGGCGTAGCTCTACAAGGTTGGGAGTTGAAGAAAGCGGCAGGATATGTGCTCTCAATCTATCTCCAATTGACACTGGTGATCCTGATGACATTGTTCAGCTCATTAACGTTGTTTCTTCCGATGATAAAAAACTTTCACTGGGGTCCATTGAAACTATAAGCAACGTGAAATATTACAGAATTAAGGCGAAACCGCCTGAACCATGCACTGTAACAATAACGGTTACTGCTTCATGGCGGGGAGTGGTTGATACTGAATCGATTGATGTTGATATTGTTGAACCGACGGGAGCCGGGCTTGTTCGTGTTCTGGCGGAAAAAGTATTTCACGAACAGAATACTTGCAGTACGGGATTTGTCGGGCTGTATTACTACTTGCCATCAGATGTATCGTTTGTTTCATTTGTTTCATTGAATGGAATTTACGAGGGTGATTGTGAGCAAGAAAATGCTCGCGGTTATTTCGAAGGCGAGAACTTTCCGCACAAATCTAAAAATCTCGTAGCAACGTTAAGTAAATTAGAAAGTGGCATTTCGCCCATTACATTAAAACCAAACTCACGAATATACGACAATATAAACCGTCCTTATGATACTATTTGTGATCATGCATACATTCGTCTTCCACTTGAGGGAATTCGTGCTGGTCAAATGGAATGGAATATCCCCATCTACTACAGAAATTTTCGTTACGACAGCCAATTCGAAGAGCAGCCGCCAGCTAAGAAATGTAGTAATACAGTAAGGCAATTTTTTGAGATTAGAGATGACGGCAGTGTTAGAATAACGAAATCAGAAGGTTATTCTGAATCCGACGTTAATGATGAAGGATATACAGATGGCTACTGGGAAGGTGTTCGACAGAAACAGAAATAGAACCAACAATAATGAGAGGGTAATTTATGTTGTTACTTTATAGTTTTGTTAAAAATTTTAATTTGTTCCTACGAATCCAGACGGTTATAGCTGCTGTGTTCGTTGTATGTTGTTTTCAAGTTGAATTGTATGGTCAAATTGACAGCGAATTTGCTCGTGATCTCAAAAAATACTACGGAAGTATTAAGGGACTCAAAAAGGAAGAGTATCAAAAGGCGATTGAATTTTATCGTAAAGAATTAACAGATTTTACCGGTGCATTAAAATTCAGTCCGGATAATTATGGCATTGGTAATAAAGCGGATGACGCAAAAAGGAATAGCCGTTATAGTTCGCCGACAGCTCTTTTAGCATTAGTGTATGATATCTATAGTTTGTGTAAAATTTCTGTTGAAATTATAGATGATCCTGTTGTATCGGTGGAATTTAGGAAGTACGCAGTAGAGACATTGTGTATTTACTCTCAATCCATTGAATCCGCTATAATTCGTGACGAGGAGTACATAAAAAAGATAAAAGAGTACCTAAATGAATATTACCGATTACAGCACATTACTTTTAGCGGCATATGCAAGCGCGACCCCTCTGCAAAAACTGAAAAACCAGACAAAAAAGAAGAGGAGAAATTGTTGAAAGAAAGACTGTTGGTTACGAAGTATGGACACGAGTTTTATTGGCATGAGGCTATGACAAAGTTTAAACCTGAGTTCTATTCTTGGTGTAATGGTTGTATCTATATCCTTTATTCGAAATCTCCCGCAGATTATAAGGAATTAGAGTATATTCTTGAAAAGTATAAATATCCTTTGGATGAGACGTTAAAAATATTTGCTAAACTAAAAATTCCATTCAAAAATTTCCGCCATTGGCAAAGTAAAGATGGTTTTTTTCGTAGTAATGCAAAATTTATTGAGCTTAAAAAAGATGATGTATTCCTTGAATTAACAAATGGCAAACGCACAGAGATTGAACTTTCCGCCCTTTGCAAGGAAGATCAAGATTACGTCAAAAAACAACTTCCCCCTGAAACGAAACTGCCCAAAGGCGAAAAGGCGAAAGATTGATTCCAAGCCGTATCCTTGCCGATTTCGATATATCCGCAATTATTTTTTTGGGTGCATTTTTGTACTCCAGTTGTTTTGAAATTCCCGAAGCTGCGGTAAACCTGCAACGCAGAGCGTTAGGTGACCGTAACAACGTGAAGCGGTTGTTCAAGGGTGTAGCCTACCGCCCATTGGTTTCGATGTAACCTGTTGACTTTTAACTTATACGAATGTACTTTAAAATTTCGCTGATCTGCAAACGTAATACCCTGCTTCTTGACAGGTGGGCAGGCTAGGATTGGCGAGGTTTGAGGTATAGATTGTGTAGAAATTATTAACCCTAAAAACTCAAAGGAGAAATTTAAGTGAACAAATATTTTCAAATTTTCGTTTTCGGTTTTGCGCTGTTGGTTTTATTTTTACCAGCGGTTGCGTTTGCTCAATCGGGCGATGCTGGCGTAGCCGGACAAACTGTGGTGTCGGCGTTTTCAAAGACATCGCTTGGTTATCTTGGAGTCGGTATTGGTGCTGGTCTTGCGGCGATTGGTGCTGGTATTGGCATTGGTCTTATTGGTTCGCGAACGATAGAAGCGGTCGCTCGCCAACCCGAAAAACTAGGCGACCTTAGGGCGTTGATGTTTATTTCGGCAGCGTTTGTGGAAGGAGTTGCGCTTTTTGCTTTAGTTATTTGTATCCTGTGTTTGTTCATCGGTTAGGGTAACGGGCAAAAAAATCAGAGATTACAGAAGACAAAAGGAACGCACAAGACAAAAGATGAAACATGCTTTTGTTTTTCGAAGCGGTTTGTTGGTTATACTCAGGCTGTTTTAACATTACTGAAGCTGAACACGCAAGCGTAGCATCGCGAAGCGATTGTTCAAGGGCGAAGCCTGCCGCCCATAACGACTTCGGTATTGTTTTTAGCGGCAACTGTTGTTGTTCCCTTTGTTCCCAATCTTCTCTTGAATTTTATAATGAGGTTTTTTAATAGTGAGGTTTTTAAATGATGAAAATACAAGATCAAATAAATGGTAAAGTATGTCGTTTCGCGATGGTATCGGGTTTGGTTTTTTGTGGTTTATTTTTTTCTTCGGTGGTAGAGTCGGCTGAGGTTGTTGCGATTGCGGGCAATGTTAGTGAATCAATTTCGCCGGGTGCAAAAAACGCGAATCACGGAGACAAGGAAAACCAAAAGCAAACGCAAAAATCCGAACACGAACCCGAATATGCTGTGCCGAGTTTGAATCCTCTTGAGTTGGTATCGGAGACGGCGATATGGTCGCTTGTTGTTTTTTTGTTGGTGTTTGGGATACTTGGCAAGTTTGCGTTTAAGCCGATTGCAAAGGCACTTGACGAACGTGAAACCAATATCGCGGAAAAAATCGCTTCCGCGCAACGGGCAAACGATGACGCAAAAGGAATCTTGCAACAATATCAGGACAAACTTGACAAATCAAAAGAAGAGGTGCGTCAAATTCTTGACAATGCTAGAAGGGATGCGGATCGGGTTGCGGCGGAGATAGTTGCCAAAGCGCGTGAGTCTGCCGTTCAAGAACGTGAAAGAGCAACGAAAGAAATCGAAGCCGCAACAACTTTCGCGCTACAAAAAATCGCCGAACAAAGCGCAACATTAGCAACAAATCTTGCCGGCAAGATCATTCACGCCGAAATCAAGCCAGAGCATCACCGCGATTTAATACGTGGAACTCTTGATAAATTTGTGAACGTGAAGAAAGTAAAAAGCTGACACGGTCGGAAGCGTGAGTATGCCGAAGCCGGTAGGGCGGAGGCTTCGCCCCTGAACAACCGCTTCGCGTTGTTGCGCTTGCCTAACGCTCTGCGTTGTAGGTTTACCGCAGTTTCAGGAATTTTAAAATAGCTTGAGTATACCGCGATCAGAAACAAAAATACCGAAGCCGGTTTTAAATAACCAGCTTTGGCATTTTTTTACGACCGATAACGATATTTCATGGATATAAGGGACAAAAAGGACGCAAGGGACATAAAAGACAAGGGTAATCGTTTACTCAATCTTTTCTTGAACGAGTGATGTTATACCGTAGTATCTTTGTCCCTTGTGTCCCTTAAAAATATTGGCAAAAAAAATTATCAGTGAGTTGTCGTATCATTTTGCGTTTCGATATATTTTAGTAAGGCTTCGCGTTTTTCGGGTTTGATTTTTAATTCGGGCTGTGGCATTTGGTCGTCGAGGTTGATTGCGATTTTGGCTTGGGTGCCGGCTTCGGTTTTCATGTCTAGTTGGTACAAAATTATTGCAAAAGCCGTATGAATGGCGGCATTGTTTGGGTAATATTTTAACGCTTCACGGTAAATGGCAATCGACGACTCCGCCAACTTGACATCCTTCAAACGCCGCCCAGCCTCCGCCCGCATCTCCGCACAACTATACCTTATCATCCCCGAACGCGGCGCAAGTCTCATCGCTTTTGCTTGCGCATCTTCAACCATCGCAAACCATTTGCTTTCTTTAGGTTCTCGTAAATAACATACCATTGCCGTCCGCGCCAATTGTTCCTGAATTATTGCCGAATACGGATCCGCTTTTGCAGCATCCGCCACAAACAAAACTTGCTCATCAACCCTGCCAATCCCATCGACTCCACCAACCAAATCTAACTCGCGCAAAATTCCATTGGAAATCACAACCGGACGAAAACCAAAAAAATTAACAAACAAAACAATAAAAATAAAAATAACAGAAATCATATACCGTAACTTCGGCTGCAATTCCGAAGCCGATATATCAGTGTATTTGCTCGATGTTTTACGGTTTGCAAGAATTGACAACAACAGCCAAATTAAAATCACTGTGTTCGTCATCGATATTCCGCTTGATGCCGAAATATGCACAAATAACACGATAACGGCAACCAAAATCACTACCGACGGAATCCGCTCAAATCGGCTGATTCCAATAAAACCAAATAAAATAAATACCAACGTCGACACGAATAACGAATCAATTCCAAGCGGCGATTCCGAATATAACGAAATAAAAAAAACCACATAACACCCAATCAACCCGCCAACTAAATAAGGTAATAACCAATCCGTCGAATGTCGTTTTTTTTGCTTCAGTCGTTCATGTTGTTCGTGTAAATCCGTGCGAATTTTTTTATTTGAAAGATCACTTACGGCAACAGATGATTCTTTCAGGCAAAATTTTGAGTCCGGCGCAATTGCCGAATTAGAACTTGTGTGCAAGTCATCTGTTGTATTGTTGCGAATCCTAACACAAATCATACTAACGGCTAAAACAAAAATCAATACCGACGGAATGCCGCTGTTAGACGCGATTTCAAAAATAAAATTATGCGGATCAGAAATTTCTTCGCTTGAAATTGGCAATTTGTAATGAGTGTAAGTATGTTTGAAGTTGCCGGTACCGCAACCCAAAACCGGATAATCTTGAATCATCGCCAACGAAGCCGACCAATACTCCAACCTAAAACCGAATGATTTTTTTGCGCCGTTGATTAAATCTTTGCCCGCAGTCATATTGACCGCCGCCGCTCCGGCGATAAGAATTATTGTTACAATAAATAAGAAACGTTTTGCTGGTTTGCCCATTCGCTGCCGAATCAAAAAAAACATAAGCATCACAAAACCAACTCCAACCGCAACAAAACCGCTACGACTCTTCGCCAAAACAAATGCCGTCAAAAGCATTAACGCAAACAAACCGAATAATATTTCACGTCCGTAATTGAAAGTCGTAATTTGGTTGTTGTCAATATTAGTGCAATTTTCGTTGCGCGGTTTGGCAAGTGTATAAGTTCCCAAAATCAAAATTAACCAACAACCAAGAAATCCGCCAAGCGTATTGCTCAACGCATAAGTCCCCACTGGTAAAGCCGTAATTAATCGCGAGTAAACCATGTCCCATGCGGGAGTTGTGGGGTCGATGTTTGGAGCTGCTTGTTTAACCGAATTGATCGGGTCTTCTTTGACGAGTTTTTTTATTTTGGGTATTTCGACAAATTGCTGATGAAGGGCAAGACCTGATTCGGTGAATGCGATTGCGGTTATGATTGCCAAAATCGCAGCGGTCATTTTGGTATCGTGAATCAGTTGTCTGAAAACATACCACGCTGTTGCGCCGAGTATCCAAACTGAAAGCATGTTGAGAGTTGAACGCGGTTCGGCATCGTGAAATAACGCCCAAATTGTCGATAAAAATACATAAAAAAAGAATAAATAAATTCCGATATCCAAACGTGTAAATATTAATTTTGGCGTTGAACGTTTGAGTAAAATTGGGGCAACTGTCAAACCAATTGCAAAAATAAGCCAAAGAATTGTCGGCAAATGAACAATACCGCTGCGCTCATTCAAATCGCCCGAAAGATATACCGTCAAAGAAATAAGTCCGGCAAGAATTGCGCCGCTATACCAACTTACTCCGGTACAAGAGTGTGCCGGTAGGTTTTGCTCTCGAACGACCGCTTCACGATGTTGCGATTGCGTGTTCAGTTTTGCGAATTTTAAAGTATTTTTGGTGGAAAAACTGGATTTATTGATCTGCATCAATTGATCTTTCTGTAAGGTTTATGCCGTAGGGAATTTTTTAACATCCTATTTCCAAAAATTATCAAAAACAAATTATTTCAAATTCGGTCGCAATTCAGTCGATAGAAATCGACCGAATTGCGAATAAAATAATTTTTAGAAATTCCTCGTAGCTGGTTGAGATATTTTGTGATTACAAATTGCCTATCGCAATTGCAAACGCGACGGCGTGTGATTCGCAATGTGTAATACTGATTTGGATTTCGTTGATGTTGAGTTGTTGTGCGATTTTAGCTGCGCCGTTGTGGAGGTTTATTATTGGTTTACCGCCGAATTGGTTTACAACTTCGATGTCCGTCCACGCAAGACCGGCAACCCAACCTGTTCCCAACGCTTTCATTACAGCTTCTTTTGCTGCCCATCGACCGGCGTAATGTTGTTGTGAGTTTTTGTGGTCGGAGCAATATTGATTTTCAGATTGTGTAAAAACCATCCGCTCAAAACTCTCCCGATGCCGCGACAACATCCGACTAATCCGCTCACACTCAATTATGTCCGTACCTATCCCAACGACTCGCATTTTTTTCTCTTTGTGTTTCCTGTGAGTGATATGCCGAAGCTGGCTTTGCTCTTGAACAACCGCTTCATATTGTTACGCTTTCGTGTTCAGCTTCAGGAATTTTAAAACAACCATTCGCCAACAAAAATTCCGCGAATGTTTGTTCGTATTGTACCATCGCCAACTAGCAAGTACAATAGGAAAAGACCACCGTGAAGCTCAACCTTGAACGATTATACCGTAGCCGGTGGGGCGGTAGGCTTCGCCCTTGGACAACCGCTTCACGTTGTTGCGCTTGCGTGTTCAGCTCCATGAATTTTAAAGTAGCTTGAGTATACAATAGAATTACCGGTTATGACAGAAATACTTTCGTACATTATATGTTGTCCGGCGTGTTGCAAAAAAATTACAAAATTACTTAAAAAAATAACATGAATGAACCGCAAATTTATTTGGGGGATTGCAGGGAAATATTAAAGCAGATTCCGACAAATTCGGTGGATTTGATTTTCACTTCGCCGCCTTACGCCGACCAACGAAAAACAACGTATGGCGGAATTAGTCACGATAGATATGTTGAGTGGTTACTGCCCATTTCGAAACAGTTATTGCGTGTTTTGAAACCGACGGGGACGTTTGTGTTAAATATCAAGGAAAAAGTTGTACAAGGCGAGCGAAGCATTTACGTTTTGGAACTCATTATCGAAATGAGAAAGCAAGGTTGGCTTTGGACGGAAGAGTTTATTTGGCACAAAAAAAAATTGTTATCCGGGTAAGCTCTTTATTATATGCCTTTTCCTCTTTGGTCAGTTTATGATTTTTACTTGACTTTATCGGAATAAAGCTGTTTGTATGGTATTCTGCTATCCTTTGGTATCCAAGATCAGCGTCAAGCGGCATCGAATTGCTGATGCCTTTCCCTATAGTTTCTTTGTATATCTTGAAATCATGCTCGCCGCCTTTGGCTTCCTGTACATCAATGATTTGCTGACTGTTCCGCTCAATGATGACCTGTGTCTTCAGCGTGTGCCGTTTTTTTTCCCGAATAATACGCTTTTGGGTTCTTTTTGGGACGATTGATCGGGCTTTCGGTAACATCGACCACGACGTACTGAATAGATTCCGATTTCCTCTTGAGCTTCTTTTTCCCAGGCAAGGCAAATGTGCCGTCTTGAACCAAGGTGTCTTCCACACATTGGATGGACAGGCAGACCGTACCCTTGCAGATGCCGTATTCCGACGCGATACTATCCATAGTCCGGTACTCCCGCAAGTATTTCAGCGTAATAAACTGCTTGTCTTCAACCGTCAATTGGGGCGGTTTGCCGCCTTTTTGGTGCAAAAGAGCGTATTCCTTTGGGAGAATCGACAACATCTTTTGAAAGGTATCGGGGTTCACACCGTACAACCGTTTAAAAAGAACCGTTTGGGCATCGGCCGCCTCTTTTTTATTTTCCATGATCTCTATTATAGCATCTTTAAAGTTCTTAAACAAGTCTAATATTTCAATTCCTTTTGTCTTTTATGTCCTTTTTGCGGGCATTTTTAGACTCCAGATGTTTTTTCTCATTTTTTGGGCGTTTTCCTCCGCGGTTTTGAACCGATCTTTGGCAAATTTCGAGTAATTATATTGCAATCTGGCTCTTGCCAAACCTTCGTAGATTAGGACTTCGTTCAACCAAATTTCGCCTTTCGGCGTTTTGATATAAATCATGGCAAGATTCCGCCCGTATTTGTCAACTCTGTCTCCGTCAAATGCAATTCTGACTTGGCTTCCGTTTGTTGCGATAATTCTTTTTGTAAAGTCCATTGCTTCGTTTGCGAATGGCTCGGCGGGTGTGTTTCTTTTTGCGGTTTCGGGGGTATTTGCGCCAACGAATCGGATGCGGTGTTTTTGCCCTTTGTTGTCAATAACGTCAATCGTGTCGCCGTCAACAACATGCGAAACCCGCCAAATTCCCTCAAACAACGGCGATTGTTGATTTGTTATCGGTTGTGTGTTTCGCGGGTTTGCGCCGTTGGAATCAAAAATAAAATAACCAACCACCGCCGCAACAATAAACACCAACGAAACCAACGCCTTTTGACTCCGGTTAAGTTTGAACAATCGGCTAATTAAACTCACAATTGCACGATTCCCATAACTATTAAAACGAGAACGAGACATATTTTTTCTCCTTAATTCTGTAAAAGGTAAACACCGCGAAGACAACAAAGGCGGCAAAATGGAATCTACAAAAACCTCATTTCCATCTAATTCCTTAACTAAACTATCCCTGATAACACACAAGAATTTCCCTTGAGCGTAATAACGTCGGTGAATCAAGAAACAACTACCGCCTGCTTACCGGTGGACAAGCAGGCGGCGGTTGTCTAAAAATTTAGACGTGAACAACCCAAACTAAACCCACGCTTCAATGTATCTTGCGAGGTTGTGAATATCGCTTCCAACTTGAATTGGTCTTGCGTAAGCGCGAAGTTTGTCCATGTCGATTAGCTCTTCAAATGTCGGGTAGGTAATATCCATCGTCTTTCCGACAGATACCATGATCCCACTTTTTCCAAACTCAGCAATCGCACGATAACCGCCAACCCCAATTTGACTGCCAAGAATTACATCATAAGCCGTCGGTTGATTGCAACGTATCTCATACCCGAACTGCAAACCGACCATTTTTTTATTTTTGCCGGTTCGCTTTTTATATTCGTCCGCAATAAGCCGCCCCAACCGACTACTATATTTAAGCTGCGAAACAGGAAAATGACCAAACGTATCAGGTTTAAGCGATTTATATTCGTCGTCCGAACAACACATCTTGATCTCGGACAAAGGCAAAAATTCGGCAATTCCTTCAGATACAATCGCAACAAAAGACGTTTTGCCTTCCTTCTCACGCGATTGAATTACATCAACACAACGCCCAACCAACTTGTCAACTTTGATAATATTTCTTTGAACGGTTTCGCCTTTCTCGTTTGTCAGAACTTTGCCCGATTCGGGATCGACCGTCGGCTCTTTGCCGTACCAAGATTCGTGAATATCTTCGAGACCGATCACGAGACTTGCTTCACCGGCAATAGCAGCACCGTAAGCAAGCCAAGCCGCTTTTCTGCCCATAACTTGCGAAATGTAACCCGTTTCGGTCGCTTCGGAATCGGCAAGCAAATTGCGCGTCTGATGCGCCAACATTTCAACCGCCGTAAAATATCCAAAAGTAAAATCTATACCTTTGTAATCGTTGTCGATTGTTTTTGGCAAGTGAATAATGTTGATGTGTTTTTCGTTTGCGGGCAACGAATCGACGACCAACTTAAATTTTGCGGCGGTTGTGAGAGTATCATCTCCGCCAATTGAGATAAGAGCGTCAATGTCGAGAGATTTTAATGCCTTGTGGACGTTGAGCAACGGCTCAATTTTTTTCGGGTCTTTCAAGTCAGCCGGCTCTTTGAGCAACTTCCCCGGATTTGCCCGCGCGGTTCCAATAATGATTCCGCGCGATGTTCGCAAACCTTCCTCAATACGTTTGTCAAGACGTATGTAATGTTCATTTTCTTTGAGTTTATTTCCTTCTTTGTATTCCGCAAGGTGCGTGTATCCGTTCTTCATCCCGTAAACCTCAATACCCGCACGGGCAAAACAAAGCGCAACACTCCCGATAACAGAATTCGCCGTCGGCGCAGGACCGCCGGAAAACAATATAGCAACTTTTTTGATTTTTGTATTTGGCAACTTAGGACTTACCAGATTACTCATTTGAATTTTACTCCTTAATAATTTATTAATTTTATCGTTTGTCAAAAATTTTTTCGACCCGTCCCAATATATACGACAAACGTAAATATTGCCCAAGATCAACTCGCGAAATTATAACAATCACAAAAACAACGTAAAGGGAGGCATAAAAAACCACTCTAAAAATATTTTTCAACACGGAAAATCGTATTGAAAAAATCAAATCACACGTTTATCAATAACACGTTTTGCTTTACCTTCGCTTCTTGGGATTGAACCCGGGTGAACGAGTGATACTTTGGCGTGTATTCCTGTAACGCGGTGAATTTCATGCCGCACGCGGTTTTGGAACGCTTCAATTTCCCGCACTTTATCGCTGAAATCTTCGGGTTGGACTTCGAGTTTGATTTCGATTTCGTCCAATCCGCCAAACTCACGAGTTAAAATAATTTGATAATGCGGCGCAGTTCCCTCAACTTGAAGTAATGCCGCTTCGATTTGGCTTGGGAACACGTTGACACCGCGAATAATTACCATGTCATCGCTTCTTGCCGCAATCCGTTGCATTCGGCGAATCGTTCGACCGCAAGAACACGGCTCGGAAATCAAACTCGTTAAATCGCGAGTCCGATAACGAATCATCGGCATTGCAAAACGATCCAGCGTCGTAAAAACAAGCTCGCCCATTTGACCGTCGGGCAACGGTTCCAACGTTTCAGGATCAATAATTTCAGGATAAAAATGATCCTCAAAAAGATGCGTCCCGTTTTGGTGAACACATTCCGCGCCGACTCCGGGACCGCAAATTTCTGTCAAACCATAAATGTCATAAGCCTTAATTGCCGCGTCGGTTTCGATTCGTTTTCGCATCTCGTTTGACCAAGGCTCCGCACCAAACGCACCAACACGAATCGGAAGCGTTCGTAAATCAACCCCCATACTTTGCGCCTTGTCAATAATATGCAGAAAATAAGATGGCGTGCAAGAAATAACCGTTGCGCCAAAATCACGCATTAACATAACTTGCCGTTCGGTGTTGCCGCCGGAGATTGGGACAACAGTTACGCCGAGAGCTTGACCGCCGTCATGCAAACCAAGACCGCCGGTAAAAAGACCGTAACCATACGCATTTTGCAAAATATCGCCGCTGTCAACCCCAAAATTACGAAGCGACCGGACAACACATTGCGTCCAAACCGCAAGGTCTTCGCGAGTGTGGGCAACAACTATCGGCTTACCGGTCGTACCGCTTGAAGCGTGCATCCGAACAATTTTATCCATCGAAACCGCAAACAATCCAAACGGATACGTATCACGCAAAACTTGCTTCGTAACAAAAGGCAACTTGTACATGTCAGCAAAACTTTTGATGTCAGACGGTGTCAATTTTTGTTGTTGCATTTGTTGACGGTACCAAGGTCCGTTTTCGTAAGTGTGGCGAAGAATAGTTTCAAATTTTTGCCATTGGAGTTCTTGAAGCCGGTTTTGGGTCAGAAAGTCCAGATTGGTAACAGAATTTAATGTCGTTTGGGACATATCGAATTGCAAATGATTGGTCATGGTTCAGGAATTATTTGGGAAAATAGTTTTTGATTATACCGTAGCCGGTAAGGCGATAGGCTTCGCCCCAGAACAACCGCTTCACGTTGTTGCGTTTGCCTAACGCTCTGCGTTGTAGGTTTACCGCAGCTTCAGGAATTTTAAAACAGCTTGAGTATATCAGTTTATGCCGCGAACAAAAAATCCCCCCGCGACGCGAACCATAAATATAACACACATCAATTAAAGAAACAATACGTTATTTTGTAATTATACCGTAGCCGGTAGGGGCGGCAGGGTATACCGTAACCGGTAAGGCGATAGGCTTCGCTCTTGAACAACCGCTTCACGTTGTTGCGCTTACGTGTTCAGCTCCATGAATTTTAAAGTAGCTTGAGTATAATGGTAATCTTACTTATTTTCGGGCGATGCCTTACTCGCCTTTGCGATTCCTACCAATTATTTTATGCGAATCATGCCGACAATTGCGATACCTAAAATTTTTGATATACTGAAGCTACTTTAAAATTCCTGAAGCTGAACACGTAAACGCAACAACGTGAAACGGTTCTTCAAGGGCGAAGCCTATCACCCTACTGGCTACGGTATAGTTGGTATTGATTTTTGGTGAGAATATGAATTTATTTTTTCGTGGGTTATTTATTCGTGGGTTATTTAAACGTCGTTTTGGTGAGCCGTTGGCGTTTTTGGTTATATTTATTGTTGGTCTTGTTTTCTTTTCGGTTCATATCAAGACTTGGGTTGTTCCGCAACTTACGCTTATGCAAGAATTTATTCTGTCAAAGGGAGTAGTTCTTGACACGCATATTTTTGATGCGGAGGTTGGCGGCAAAAAAATGTATTCTCCCACCGTGCTTCTTCAATACGATGCCCCGACCCCAAAACCAAATACTCCAAATGACGAAGAACCCGAAATCATAACTTACAAAGTCTGGACTTTCAACGAAAAATATTCACGTACCGGTAGCGATTTTTCGTACAATAAAAACGAAGCAGACAAATTGATTAGTATTTATAAGGTGGGTGATGTTGTTGATTGTTGGTATCGAATGAGTGATCCTCGTGTTGTTATAGTTTACCGGCAATTTTCTTTAAGTGGGTATATTTTTTTGGTGTTATCTTTTTCGTTGTTGTTGCTTGGTTTGATTGGTTTTTGTTTTTCGTTTAGGTTGCATGCGGTATCGACTGAGCGGCGTGCGGCATTGGAGGCTGTCGCGGTCAACTCACCGCTCGCAACATTAGCAGGCAACACGCGAAGCACAGCATGGTCAACAATTCCGGATTTCAAAATCATCAATGAAAGTCCGGGTACGCATTTGGCGTTTCGATTACCTCTTGGCAATCAACCGATTTTTCCGCTTGTTGGTTTAACGTTATTTACGATTGCATGGTTATTTATTGCTGCGGTGATAATGATTCAATCGGTGATGACACCTGCGGTGGAGTTATATGATATGATTGGCGGTACGATTTTGCGGTCGTTATTTCTTGGGGTTGGTTTTTTTCTTTCTTTTATGGTTGTGCAAAAGTATATTCGTACTTTTGGTGCGGGGATGATGTTATTGGAAATTTCGGATCATCCGATTTATTCGGGCAGGCGTTATCGTTTATTGTTATTGGTGAGTGGGACGTTGCAATTTCACGAGTTATCTGTTTCGGTAATTTGTGAAGAGATTGCAAGATTCACGCAAGGAACAGATACGGCAACTAATCGACGCAATGTTTTTAAACAAACGGTATTCAGAAAAAGTGATTTTGACATTTCGTTTGATACGCCGTTGAGTGAGGAATTTTTTATACAATTACCGATGGGCGCGATGCATTCTTTTAGGCAAGAAAACAATGAAATTGGCTGGAAGATAAACATTTTCGCCAGAATTGCCGGTTGGTCAGAGGTGCAGCGCGAATGCCCAATCGTAGTAAGACCAATCATAATGAACGACACAACACCAGAAGATTTCAGTAGCACCATAATCGCAAAATTAAGCGGTGAATTGTGAGTTGTGATGGCTTTTCGACCAAAATCGATTTCAGTCGATTCATGTCGATTTCGGTCGAAAAACGTCGATTATCGTCCGCTTTATACCGTAGCCGGTAGGGCGATAGATTTCGCCCTTGAACAACCGCTTCACGTTGTTGCGCTTGCGAGTTCAGCCTCAGGAATTTTAAAGTAGCTTCAGTATACTTCCACGAAAAAAAAGCGGCATTGCGAACAGAGAGAACAAATATAACTAAAATCTCAACGTTATTTTTTGTCCTCAATGTTCTCTTTGCCGCTTAATTATTGTACGTTCAAAAACTGATCGCCAATAGTACGTTTTATTGTACGTTTGTAACTATTCAGTCGTTTAGTGGGGATTTATTTGGTTTGTCGAATACGTTTTTTATGACGTTTGTAACATTTTTTGCTTGTTTGCATGCGGAGTTCAAGACGGAGGCGATTCTGGC
>JAIRWK010000059.1 GCA_031268995.1 Planctomycetaceae bacterium | reverse complement strand
GAGCGAAAATACACATCAAAACAGGACTTTTTGTGTAAAAATGCCCTAAAAGCGGCTAAATTTAGGTTAAACAGGAAAACTAGGGTAAGACTGGATTTTGGCTCTGCGTAACATGAGTTACCATTATACTGAAGCTGTTTTAAAATTCCTGAAGCTGAACACGCAAGCGCAACAACGTGAAGCGGTTGTTCAAGGGCGAAGCCTATCGCCCTACCGGCTACGGTATAATGTCCTAATTTTAAGGGCGGTTCCTTTCACTTTGGGGAATTGCTAAAAATTAATTCTATTCGATTTCGGTCGATTTATATACTCATGTTACGCACTCTCTGTAGTAATGTCCATGAAGAATTTGTCCCAGAACATTTTCCCTACCCCTGAAAGGGTAATCTGCATTAGCGTAGGGCAACGCCCCACGACGCGTATCTGGGCTTTCTAAACAATTAATCAATGTTTTTCGCGGAGCATGTTCCGTAGGGCGTTGCCCTACGCTAATGCTTGCGCCCTTTCAGGGCAAAAAAACTGTTTCTTCGATTGTTAATCGATCATGCGTAACATGAGTTATATACTGCGGTAAACTTGCAACGCAGAGCGTTAGGCAATCGCAACAACGTGAAGCGTTTGTTCAGGGGCGAAGCCTACCGCCCATACCGGCTTCGGTATACCGGACTGAAATCGACCGAGAAATCGACCGAAGTTAAAATAATTTGTTTTTTGGCAAATAGTATTTTTAGAAATTCTTTATCATATTTATCAAAAAAATTTAAAAATTGCTCTTTACGCGGAAATTAAAAATTGTTATTCTACACGCACGGGTTTGGTTATTGTGCTGATTAGTATTCAAATGACAAATGCACAAGCCGCCGTAAATGCCGCTTTTGGCATTGTTGTTCCGGTCAAGGCGTATCTGACTGGAATTTTTGTTACGGTAATGAATCTATTGATTGCGTTTCAATCGGAAATTAATTATAAAGCCATGAAAATAGTAATAATGTTTGGTGTGGGGCTTACCCTTTTCTTTTTTACGTTTGGTGAGAGTTTCGTGTCCGGTCAAATTCAACCGGTTCGAGTTAATCCGCTTCGTGCTAATAATACGAAGCCAGCCAAAAACAAATCGCCGTCATCGGCTACCGTTCCTGCGTCCGGTACAATCATCACCGCATCAGGAACTGTCCTAAAAAACGATTCCACTAATAACGCTTTCAACCAAGATGTCTCATCAATAACGCCGTTGCCTTTGAACGACTCCGAGACTTCCTTTGTTCAACCAGTCCCCGCCAACACTACACCAAACACCGCACCAATCAAAGTAACCAACGCCGAATCCGAGCCACCCCTCGTCCAAATCACTGATCCCCTACCACAAACCCTAAACTCCGCCGACCCATTTGCAACTGGCACAACACCTTTTCCCGCATCCCCGACAAGCCCAGTTGTCCCAACCGACCTCACTAACTCCGACTTGACCGAACTCACACCAACACCAATCAACGACACAAACCTGAACATTTTGCCCGCCATGCCGAGAAAACAATTATCGGTTGATGAAAATGTTGGTTTACGAGGTGAAGCGGTTGCGCAAGACGGAACGGGAACTCCGGGACCGTCCGGTTTGGAAGGCGCACAAACGCCGCATTTAACGCTTGAGAAGGTGTTGCCCGCCGAGATCGTTGTTGATCAACCGTTGACAATTAAAACTGTTGTCAAAAACATCGGACGCTCCACCGTCAAAAACGTAACCATCCGCGACCGCATACCACAAGGCACACGCCTACTTTCAACAACTCCCAAAGCAGCAACAACTCCCGATGGCGAGCTGGTGTGGAGTTTGGGGAATCTTGACGGCAGCGAGCAATTGATTGTTGAAATGCGTGTTCTGCCAATAAGGGAAGGCGAAATCGGCAGTGTTGCGGTGGTGAATTATTACGCAGAGGCTTCGTCAAGATCAATGGTTACGCGCCCAAGAATCCAAGTCGAAGTAAAAGCCCCGCAAGATGTACGACTAGGCGAGGTCGCAAACGTCGAAATAACAATCCACAATCCGGGCACCGCTACAGCAACCGGAATCATAATTGAAGAATACATTCCCGACGGCTTGTACCACAAAGACGGTAAAGTGCTTATAAATAAAAATGTTGACAGCCTCAAGCCGAAAGAAAGAAAAATGTTGACATTGCCGTTGACCTGTGTCGGCGCAGGCGTGTTGCAAAACAAAATCATCGTGAAAGCTAACGGCAATCTAAAAGCCGAAGAAAAAACAATAATAAACGCTCTAGCTCCCGTATTGGATTTAAAGATCGTCGGCGCAAAACAACGATTTTTGGAACGGAGTTCTGATTTCAGGTTAATTGTATCCAATAAAGGTACCGCGTCGGCAAATGAAGTTGAATTAAAATTAGCGTTGCCGGTTGCAATGCAATTTGTCAGCACGAATCAAAGCGGAGTTTACGAGCCGTCCACTCACACGGTACATTGGGCGTTGCAAGAGTTGCCTGCGGAGACAACGGGCGAGATTGATCTTGTCCTTATGCCTGCAAAGATTGGCAGTTGTTCGTTGCTGTTTGCAGGAAGCGGCAAAAATAACTTGCAAGCGGAGACAAAACACGCGGTTTCAGTTGACGGCATTTCGGCAATCTCGTTTGAAGTAACCGGCAACTCAAATTTGGTTGAAATCGGCAAGGACGCAATTTACGAAATAAAAGTTGCAAACAAAGGAACAAAAGGCGCAGAAAATGTCCGTGTCAACGCACAACTTTCAGACGGTATGTCATTCGTAAACGCCGACGGTCCTGTTGGACACCAATCCAAAAACAGAATCGTACAGTTTGAACCGCTCGCCCAACTGGACGCAAAAGGCGAAAAAGTTTACAAAATATCAGCACGTTGCGATAACGACGGCGATCACCGAATCACCGTACAAATAATCTCAGACGAATTGCAAAAACCAATAACAAAAGAAGAAAGCACAAGAGTTTTTAGATAATACCAAAGCCGGTATAACAAATGCAAAAACCTCTGTGAGAAATACCGATGTAATACATTGGGGGTAGATGTACAATAATGATCATAATTTTCCGTACTTCGCCGTCCCGTTATACCGTAGCCGGTATGGGCGATAGGCTTCGCCCGTGAACAACCGCTTCACGTTGTTGCGCTTCCGTGATCAGCTTTGCGGAATTTTAAAACAGCTTGAGTATAGGGACGGAATGTTGGTAGAAAATAATGTCAAAAATATTTCGCGTCCCGTATGGGACGGCGTTTTTCAATTCTGCGTTTTCTACCAACATATTGTCCCTAACGGGACAGCCAATTTTTATCTTTAACTAGATGAAGAAATGACGGAAAAATTAATGTATATACCGTAGCCGGTGGGGCGATAGGCTTCGCCCCTGAACAACCGCTTCACGTTGTTGCGTTTGCGTGTCCAGCTTCTGGAATTTTAAAACAGCTTGAGTATAAAGACACACTCATACGAACATTTTCATAATTTGTAGGTTTTTAGCAGTTCCCATAGCAGGTTAGGTGGATTGAATGTTTTTTTGGCCCGGTTATCGAGGAATAGTTCGTTATGGTTATCCATCGTTTCTGGTGATAGCGTTGGTTTTTGCTTTTATTCTTGACTTATTTTTGATTGCGAATTTTTATTGGACAGACCAGATAACGGTGGCGCAGCGTAATGTTATTTTGTTGTGTGTGGTTGTTATTTGGTTTATTCTTGGCAGTTTTTCGCACTTTCGGCTGAAACAATTTGACCTGATCGCAACAGGTATGCAAGAAGAAAAATTCAAAGAAGTCCTAACACACTACCTACGCGGAAACTGGTACGAAGTGGAAATGTTCATAATCCCGCGTTTGAAATATAATCCTGCTGACGTTGAGACATTATTATTGCAAGCAACATTGTACCGCCACACCGAGCGGTACGCCGAAGCTTTGCAAATACTTGACAAATTACAATTGCTAAACGACGCAAATAAATGGTTCACCGAAATCGAAAATGAACGAATCCTAATAAACGAAGCATTAGATAATATTAAAAAACAATAAATGTACGCCGACATATCATTTGAATACACTGAAGCTGAACACGCAATCGCAACAACGTGAAGCGGTTGTTCAAGGGCGAAGCCTATCGCCCCACCGGCTACGGTGTAACCACCACTCAACTAAACCTACAACGAAGTTTTTCTCATGTCATTACTAAACATATTTTCTCAACGTTTAAGCGGCGTATTGTTACCGCTTTCGTCGGTTTCGGGCAACTCTTGTTGCGGCGGGCTTGGAGCGGGTGCTTACAAGTTTGCGAAATTCTTACATCGTGCAGGTCAAAAAATCTGGCAATTTTTACCGCTTAATCCTATCGACGAATGTTTTTCGCCTTACGCGAGCATTTCAACATTTGCCGCCGATCCGGTTTATATTGATCTTGAGGATTTATTTCGAGTTGGTTTTATTGACGGGTTTGATTTGAAGCAATTACCGGCAGGACCCGTTAGCCGTTCAGCATTCAACGCCGCAAAAGATTTCCGTCGACAACTATTGCACAAAGCCGTCCAAAAATTCAAAAAAACAGATGGTACAAAATATCATGCCGTCCGCGAGAAATTTGTGTATGAAAATGCGTGGGTACGGCAACACGCTTTATTTTGTGCGGCAAGCGAGCATCTCGGCACAAGCGATTGGTCAACATGGTCAAACGAATCGTGGCGAACATTTGATGATAATTCTTCGTGCCGGATTTTGGATTTATTGCGTGAGGAGGTCGAGTATCACATTATTTTGCAACTGTTTTTCGATGTGCAATGGCAAGAGTTTCGTGATTATTGTAATTCGCTTGGGATTTATTTGGTTGGTGATGTTCCGATATATGTTTCGCGGAGCAGTGTTGACACGTGGTCGAACCGCAAGTTATTTCAGATTGATTCGGCGGGGCGTATGCTTCGTGTTGCGGGTGTTCCGGCGGACAGTTTTAATCCCGACGGGCAACGTTGGAATTCACCGCTTTACGATTGGGAAAATCATCAGGCGGATAATTTTCGTTGGTGGACAAACCGGATAAGTAATTCAATGCGGCGTTTTGACGCGGTACGGCTTGATCATTTTATTGGGTTTTATAATTTTTTCAGTTTGCCGATAGTACCCGATTCGCAAGATACCGGTTTCTGGATAAACGGACCAGGCGAATTATTTTTTGATACGGTATTTCAAAAGTTGCCCGAAGCGAAATTGATTGCGGAAGATTTGGGCGTAATGAATAAGGGAGTTCATGCGTTGCGGGACAAATATAATTTGCCCGGAATAAATGTATTTCAATTTCATTTCGATTTCAAAAAAAATACCGACGCAACCTTGGATTGGGCGGAAAATTCTATCGTGTGTTCCGGCACACACGACACAGATACAATTTCATCATGGTTTGACGACGTGCTTTTAGACCGTAAAAAATCAGAACCATTTTGGGATTTCAATTTTTTGTACAACTTGATCAAAGAATTCGTACCGCCCGATACAAAAATAAACCGCCAAACAATTCTCTGGGGAATAATCCGCAAAATAATGAGTACACGCGGAAATTTAGCGATTTTTCCAATACAAGATTTTTTGGGCTTATCAACGGACGCAAGAATAAATTTTCCGGGCAGAGCAAAAGGAAATTGGGTTTGGCGGCTTGACGGAGCGTTATTGACAAACGAATTAGCCGACAGATTAGCAAGTTGGACAAGCGAATTCGGCAGAGAATAAAAAGGATTCCCAAAAGAACTTTTTCAATTTTCATCACGAAAGGTATGAAAATTACAAAAGACACGAAAGGGGAATTTCAGGGCGATGTCTAATGAGGCAATGAGGTCGTTTTGTTAAAAAAATTTATGTGAAAATTAGGTTTTTGGAAATTCCCTATTGCGTTTCATAAAAATTCGTGTTATACTTCCGCATCTGTTGGTTGGTGTTAGATCGGTGATTCAAAGATTTTTTTACAATCGTGCTAAGGCACCGTCGAGGAATAAATTTACCATTAACAATCAATACACATTTGTATTTTAGTGTTTTTTGTGAAATTGGGGAAAAAATATTTTCGGGTAGTGCCTAAAAGGTTGTTTTGAAGTTTTCCAAGCTGCGATGAATCCTGCCGACCATACCGGCTTCGGTGTAATTTGCGTTTGATCGTGATGAGTTTAGTTTTGGTTTTTGTGCCGAGTTGAATTTAGTTGCGTTTGAACATGTCGTTTATTGTGTTGTTGTTTTTTTGTTTTGTTGACGAGAAAAATTACGGCGCAATATTTTTACAAACGTTTATCAAATCCAGTAACAAAATTGAAATGGAGGAGAAAATGAAAAAGA
>JAIRWK010000057.1 GCA_031268995.1 Planctomycetaceae bacterium | reverse complement strand
GAGCGAAAATACACATCAAAACAGGACTTTTTGTGTAAAAATGCCCTAAAAGCGGCTAAATTTAGGTTAAACAGGAAAACTAGGGTAAGACTGGATTTTGGCTCTGCGTAACATGAGTTCATAATAACAATTATGATACTACAGCAAAATTACAAAATCGTTTGCGCTGGTGAAGTCTATGACGAAAGCGGAAAATATAGACTTAAAGTTTGGCTCGCAGACCCAGCTTATGCCCCTAAAGTTCCAAAACTTTCAGACGAAAATATTGCAAATAAAAATGGTAAGCCTGTAGATAAAAATCTTCCCAATGATATTACAGTAAACTTTAGGGTTGCACTCGAACTTAAAGATCCCCAACGCGGCTTTGAAGATGTTCACAAACACGCAAAAAATACAACTAGAACTGTTACGGTAACTGGCGATGGTTTTTCAATCAAAAAAGTCGACTCATATAGTAATCCCAGATTATACTCAGATGAATACCGTAAATTTACTTATACACAAAAAGAACAGATCCCGCGCACCGTTCAGACAGTAACGAGAGCATTTGAAGCTGGAACAAAAACAGTTACTCTGAACATAAAAACAACTATAAATGACATAGAACTTGAAACATCGGAAACTCTCGAATTTTTCGTGCCAAATTACATATTCGACGTGTTCATAAAAAATGGAACAAGCGATGACGAAGGGATATATGTCCCACAAAAAGACCGGAAATATGACACGGTTTTGGAAGTTGGTCACGCGGCATGGGCGATAGAAGTTTATCCTAAACAACTGGAAGAATTCGGTGATAAAAATTATGCCAATCATGTCTGGGGGTCGGGTCCTCAAAATGGTGCTGTCTTAGTACAGGCACTTTGGAATTTTGCGGATAACAACAGTACAAAAACTCCAATAAGCGTCTCTGTACCCGGTCAGCTGTATAAGGATGGGGATCAGGGAACCGAAAGAATACGTTTTGCTTTTGATGATACCAAAAATGCTAATGATGAAATTCTCAGGAGCGCAAAGGCAAAGGCTGAATTTGTCCTTAGCCTTACCAAAACGGCAGCATCTGACCCAGTATACCAGTATGCAGTGCCGGATTTAAATTGTGTCGTACAAGTCATACTTGCTCTCAAAGTAGCCGATCTGCCAATGCCTAATGCCCAAATTACCTGTGATAGCGACTTTACTATCAGTTTTAGAAGGCAACACCAACGAAAGGATTTTCACCTTCACCTACCAATACCAAAAAAATTTCTGAAGCAACTGGAAGCTTTAGATAAACAGAATAAATAGTCGTCCATGAAAAAATTGTTCCTTGTTTCGTTTACTCGTTTTTTTGCTTTGGTTACTTGATTTGATCAGCCATCTGTTGGACAGAATCGGGGATATTGAGGTGGGTATACCGAAACCGGTATAACTTGTAGGTTTTTATCAAAAAAACGATGAAAGTAACAAAACATGTTGCAAATTATAACACGATTTTTTGCCTATAAAGCCTTATAGGCAAGTAGAAAACATATTTTTAGGGACGACTAAATAAAACTTGGGTTCAGATTAGATTTTGTTTTAAGGATATATTAAGATGTGTATCAAATTAAAAATTGTGCCTACATACATTGTAATGGTGGTACTTGTTTGCGGGTTTAATCCATTATGGATTCATGGAGATGAGGTTATGGAGTTTAGTAAAAGCAACCAAAAGGTATTATTTGATCGCTATAAAATTCCTGAATCGCTTCATCAATATGAGGATGTTGCGTTACATTTGTATTGGATGTCGTGGTATGTTGAAGTTACTAGTAAGGACAACTGGCAGGAAGCAACTCGTCATCCAGTGTTGTATAAAGAAGGACGAGATCTGAGCAACGTACAAATGTCATACTATTTTGGTACAACGAAAAAAAATGATAGGCAAACTGACTTCTGTTTGCGTCAGTTTGTGTATGATTATGTAACACGTGACAATAAAACCAAGTTAGATTCGCTCCTTTTTGGTTACATAAATATTTCTTCTGACGGTGTTCCAAGTGGTTTTTGGTCCGATTTTCATGATCTAAGATTTTATCATGATAAGGATGAAATAGATTTTGATAATAGTATCTGGAAGAAAGGTAAGTTTGCCCCCAGTGAAGAATTTCCCAGTGAAGAAGCATTTCATAAAGATCACTTAAGCTGGCTTAAAGAAATTCCAATAGATGATATTAGGCTAAGCATTTTAAACAAAAAGCCAATTCCGCCGATAACACTTGAAACCGAAAACGATTATACATTACAAATACCACAACATATCCATCCAGACGCACGTAAGGTTATCCTAAGAGTAATTAAAAAATACAAGGTATTGAAGAGCGGACAGGTTAAAAAATTATTAGAAGATATACATCTCGATCTGAATGAATATGATAACGGAGCAATTTTTTTTCGTTTTGAAAAAAAACACCTTTTTGATGCAGCAATTGATGCTAGAGGTTATCCTGTAACGCGTGGCAGTTATTTTATGTTTGATGACAAGTCTCGTGTTAAAATGTGGCTTGAAGGCGATATGAGAGAGTTGGAAGATTCCTTTAGCAAGAAAAGAGCTGATCCTAAAAAAACAAAATACACGATAGATGGCGATGGAGTTGAAATACATTTTCATCCTACAGGTTTTCCCAAGAGTTATCGTACAATTGTCCGCAATCGTCTTTTCGGCAGACAAATTGAATGGGACGAAAACGGTAAAATAATTTCAAATGTCGACTTGGAATTTCCACAACAATGGAAAGAAGCTCCAGAAAAAATTAAAAAATAACATTATGCCTGTTACAGTGCAAATGCCGTGAGGCTAAAAATGAAATTTGCTCTATATGTTGTTTTTATTGTAACGATAATGTTATTCGTTTCAGGTGCTTTTGAGTTGTGCTTATGTGACGAACATACGAATTGGGGCGAGAAAGAGCAACAGGCGTTATTTGATCGTTATAAAATTCCTGAATCACTTCGCCGCTATGAGGATATTGCTTTGCATTTGCATCGTATGTCGTGGTATGTTGAAGTTGCTCGTAAGGACAACTGGCAGGAAGCAACTCGTCATCCAGTGTTGTACAAAAAAGGACTTGATTTGAGTAATGTAGAAATCGTGTACTGTTTTGGTACAATGGAGAAGGAGGAAGACAAATTTGACTTTTACCTGGTCCAGTTTGTACACGGTCATGCTGCCCTAGATGCCGAAACCGAACTAGATTTGTTACTTTTTGGTTGCCTAAATCTTCACTCTGACGGTGTGCCGCGTGGATTTTGGTCTAATTTCCATTATTTAGAATTTGATCGTGATAAAGATGAAATAAGTTTTGATGACAGTGTTTGGAAGAATGGTAAATTTGTATCGTGCGAAAGATATGTGTTGCATAAAGAAATTCTTGATAAAGAAATTCTCGACGAGGAAGCATTTCATAAAGATCGCTTGGAAGTGCTTAAAGAAATTCCAGTAGATGATATTAGGCTAAGTGTTTTAAATAAAAAACCAATCCCGCCTATAACGCTTGAAGCCGAAAACGAATATACGATACAAATACCGCAACATATTCATCCAGACACACGTAAAGTTTTCCTCAGAGTAATTAAAAAATATAAGGTACTAAAGAGCGGACAAGTAAAAAAATTATTAGAAGACCTGCATCCTGATCTGAGTGAATATGATGATGGGGAAAT
>JAIRWK010000041.1 GCA_031268995.1 Planctomycetaceae bacterium | reverse complement strand
TTGCGGGGAGGCGTGTCGTGATTGAACATATCAATGCCAAAATAAAAACATTCAAGAGCATGGCATATCCTTACCGGGGACATTGCTGTAACAGACATTCACTAAGAATGACCTTGATTGGTGGTATTATAAACTATGACAGACCGATTTAGAACGTTATTAAACAAGTCTAGTCTATTTGTGTTTATTTTGCCGTATATGGAGCAGGAAGCTCTTTATAATGCAATTGAGGCGAATATGACTCAAGGTTCATGGCAGAATGCGGCTTGTCGTGTTGTGCTTAAATCGTTGCGTTGCCCATCGGATAGGAATTACAATGAGCAGACGGTAGGACATGCCAATAATTATCCAACTAATTATTGTGGCAGTACCGGTGATTATTGTTGTTACGAAACCTACAACGCAACTTGGGCAACCGAGTCGTCGTATTCACGCGGAGCATTTCAACCTAATAAATATACAACTTTGTCCGCAATCAGTGATGGAACGTCGAATACGTTGTTATGCTCGGAGCGTTGTATTGGCAATCCGTCAAACAGTATCAAAGGCGGTGTGCCGGAATC
Organism: Planctomycetaceae bacterium; assembly: GCA_031268995.1. Classification (GTDB taxonomy): domain Bacteria; phylum Planctomycetota; class Planctomycetia; order Pirellulales; family Thermoguttaceae; genus WRKP01. Next base: position 9,550 of record JAIRWK010000041.1, on the reverse strand, counting down.
GGTAAGCGGCGCATTTCCAAATAGCAATTACAACGCATGTGAAACGAATGGATTCAATCCGTCTGCATGTGCAGGCAGACTTGATTCGACTAGAAGAACATATACTGGCAAGTGTTATGGACCGAATGGAACCGAAACTGATCTTCTTCCAATGGGACGTTGGTATCATGGCGGAGATCTTTTTTCGCGGACTAATACGATATTGCCGCCAAATTCACCGAGTGGTTCTTCGTCAAGCAACAGCGTTAGTCCGATGCTTTTACCGCCGAGTAGTTTTCATCCGGGTGGAGTGAATGTTGTTCGGTGTGATGGGTCTGGAGGTTTTATAAATGATACGATTGGGGCTGGTACATTGACCGGCGGAGCCGGTGGGCTTTGCAAACGCGGCGGTGCTTCCAACTTTGGAGTTTGGGGTGCTTTCGGATCGCGTGACGGAGAAGAAGCCGGAGGTCTGTAAATTTGTGCGGATTTGCGGTTGAATAATTGTTTTTGCTTTGTGCCAAGCACGCCTTGAGTTTCGGATATCCAAAAACATGTTTGGCGAAATTTAAGGCGTGTTTGGTGTATTATGTTCAAGCTACTTTAAAATTTCCGAAGTTGAACGAGCAATCGCAATAACGTGAAGCGTTTGTTCTGGGGCGAAGCCTACCGCCTATACTGACTTCGGTATAACTGAAATTTAATTTAAAATATGAAAAAGATCAAAATTGTTATATTGATATTGTGCGGTTTGTTTTTTGTTGGTTGTGGGCAAGCGGGGCTTAAAGGTTTGGTGTCTTGTTCGGGGGTTGTTCTCAAGGACGGCAAGCCGGTTGAAGGTGTAACTGTAACGTTCACACCCATTTCTGCCGACGCACAATCAAAAGGCGCAAGCGCAGAAACTGATAAAAACGGTAAATTCCAAGCCGGAACGTTACAATGGATCGGTATTTTACCCGGTAAATATAGCGTAACATTGTCCAAACGTACCACCGAAATTGACCCCAATCAGGAATCTGTGCCGGACAACTATAAGACGGTAACTTATGTTGAACAAATGGGAAAATATGCTAACCCCGATGAGTCAAATTTGACCGCCGATATTCCCAAAACCGGTAACGAATCTCTGAAATTTGAGATAAGCGAAACCAAATGATCGGTTAGGTGATGGCTGATGTTTGCGGTAGATTTTGTGTTTACTTTATGCGGCACGTCCGGTATTTCTGGGCGTGCCGTTTTGTTTTCACGGCGGGCAAGGGAACACAAGAGGGCGGTTCTTGCGTGTTTGGGAAAAGTCCCCCGCCTTCCGTTTGGGCTGAATTGATGTAAAATTAGCGGGCTTTTCGTTGGGTTAGAGGTGAGTGTGTTGCGTGTTGTCTTTTGGGCAATCTTGGTAACGCAAACGGCTGTTCCAGAACGAAATGTAATGGATTCGAGATTGAAACAAGAAAAAGCAAATTTCAAAATTAAAAGGAGATAGTAAAATGGCTGGCAAAAAAGGAAAAAAGAAAGCAGAAACAGTTTTTTTGGTCTGCGAAGAAACCGGTGATTACAATTACGCAATTCGTAAAAAACCCGGAGGCGAAAAACTCAAATTGAGCAAATATTCCCCAAGACTACGTAAACACACAATCCATAACGAAAAAAAGAAATAGTATGCTGTTGCTTGCGCAACAGAAGCCGGTGTGGATTGTTGAAGCTTTGTAAACGGTTTAACTTTTTTTGGCGTGAAATATTGGAAGGTCAGTCGTATTGATTTAGATTTGGCAAGGTCGTTGGCGGTGTCGGCGTGTTTGCCGGATTTGTTGGCGGTGCTTTTGGTTGCGCGCGGCATGGAGAGTAAAGAAACCGCAACAGGATTTCTTAACCCAAGTTTGAAAGAGTCATTGCGTGATCCGTTTCTGTTGCCCGGTTGCCGCAACGTATCTGAGCGGCTTTTTGAGGCTATTTTGCAGAATAAGAAAATAGCGATTTATGGTGATTATGATGTTGACGGTATTTCCGGGGTTGTTATTCTTTATCAAATATTGAAGGAGTTGGGCGGCGACGTAATGTATTACATACCAAGCCGTCTTGACGAAGGTTATGGTCTTCATGAGGATGCGGTTCGGCGACTTGTGGTTGATGATGGGGTGCGGGTGATTGTTACGGTTGACTGTGGGATTGCAAGTATTCGCGAGGCGGAGGTTGCGGTGTCGCTTGGTGCGGAGATATTGATTACGGATCACCATTCGCCGAGTTCAAAATTGCCGCCCGCAACCGCCATCGCGCACCCACAACTAACTCACCAACAAACACTCCCCACAAATCAAAACACGCAAACAAATTCTTTTTCTTTGCCCAATAATTCTGATAATTCTAATTCTGGAAATTCTGAATTGGCGGAGCGGGCATTGGCGGTTTATTCTTTTACGGAGCTTTGTGGAGCGGCGGTGGCGTTGAAGGTTGCGTGGGGGGTTTGTCAATTGGCGGCGAGTGAACCTGACGGCAAGGTTTCGAGTAAATTTCGCAATAAATTGATTGAGATGGTTGGTATCGCTGCGTTGGGAACGGTTGCGGATTATGTTCGTTTGGTTGACGAGAATCGTGCGATAGTTCGGTCGGGTTTGCAATATCTTACGTTACCGACGGCTTCGGTTGGGTTGCGGAAATTGCTTGAGGTTTGCAATTTTGACGCGGGCAAGTCAGAGTTAAATTCTGAATTTGTTGCGTTTCAAGTTGTGCCGCGATTGAATGCGGTTGGCAGGTTGGGGCAAGCGATGTTGGCGGTGGAGTTGTTGGTAACTGAGGACGAGCCTAGAGCAACGGAGCTTGTGAAATATATTAACGGGCTAAATGAATCGCGGAAAAAAATCGAACGTGAAATACTGAAAGCCGCAGAACAACAAATCACCGACAAAAATTACGATTTGGATGCGGCGTTTGTTTTGGCGGGCGAGGATTGGCACAAGGGCGTTTTGGGGATAGTTGCGGCGAGGTTGGCTGACAAGTATCATCGTCCGGCGATAGTGTTTAGTTTACCGAAGATGGGGGTTGGTTCGGGTGAGTTGGTTGGTTCGGCGCGTGGTGTTTCGGGATTTGATCTTTATGCGGCGATTAAGTCGTGCGGCGAGTTGTTGCTTCGTTTCGGCGGTCATGCCAACGCCGCCGGGTTGACGTTGGAACGGGCAAAACTTGACGACTTCAGGGCAATATTTTGCGATTATGTTGATGCGAATATTGATCGGGAGAATCGTGTTGCGGAGATTTTTATTGACGGCGAGTTTCCGTTGGGTGCGTTCACAAAAAAAGTCGTTGAACAAATTAAACAACTATCGCCCTTCGGAAGCGGTAACTCAAAACCAGTCTTCATGTCAAAAAATGTTTACGTCGAAAACGTCAAATTAATGGGTAAAGACGAAAACAAAAAACACTTTTCCGCCGAATTCACACAAAACGGTGTCAAATTACGCGGAATTGCGTTTTCAAGAAGCGAATGGGTTGAAGAAATGAAGCCATACGACAGTCCAATCAACATCGCATTCAAAGTACAAGTTAGCTCGTTCAATAATAATATCGAACTCGAAATTATTGATTGGAAAAGATAAAAATCGCCTGTCAAAGAAAAGTATACATCACGAAGACGATGAAGGGTGTACAAAAAGAAAGACATTTTGGAAGTTCCATTTAAACGTACTGATTATACTGAAGCTACTTTAAAATTCCTGAAGCTGCGGTAAACCTGCAACGCGGAGCGTTGGGCAAACGCAACAACGTGAAGCGGTTGTTCAGGGGCGAAGCCTATCGCCTTACCAGCTACAGTATATTTTTTAATAAAACTCTAATTTTTTTACGAATGATTTTGTTATGAGAAAAATTTTTGAACGATTTATATTTGAAATTTTGTCAACATGTGTCAAATTATTTTTTGTTCGTTTTGATTGTCTGAAAATTAGGTGTGTTTGGTGTAGATTTATTTTTTTAATTTTGTTTTGTATTTTGTTGACGGGTTGTGGATTGCGGTTTGGCGTGTCTGGTGATTATGTTCGTGAATTTGAGAGAGTTCAGAATGAATTTGATTCTGCGGGGACGTTATCGGCGGATATGCGGTCGGCAGAGTTTAGGCGGGTTGCGGTTATGTATCAAGGTCTAATTGACAAAGGGATTCGGTCTGGACAACTTTACTATAATCAGGGTAATGCGTGGTTTTATGCGGGTGAGCGTGGTCGGGCGATTGCGGCGTATAGGTTAGCGTTACGTTATTTACCGCGTGATTCGCGGATACAAGCAAATTTGCGAGTGGCGGTTGGCAGCAATATTGATGCGGGCGAATTAGTTTTTACCGGCGGTGGGGTAACGGTTTTTGAATATTTATTTTTTTGGCAAAATTGGGTTGGGGTGTATCAAAAGGTATTTTTTTCGGTGTTGTTTACGATTTTTCTTTTTGTTGTTGGTTTATTGATGTTGTTTTTTCGTCGAAGATTTCGTCGTTTTTTGCGGTTTTTTGCGGTTTTTTTATTTGTGATTACATTGATTTCGGTGATTTCGGCGGCGTATGATTGGTATAGATTTGAGTGTTTTTCTTATGTGGTGATTTCGGTTGACGAAGCGCAACCGCGCAAGGGAAATTCATTGCAATATGACACAGCTTTTACGCGACCTGTTCCTTTGGGTACAAATGCAACTGTGATTGGCGAGCGTGGCGAGTGGTTGCAGTTACGTTTCGGCGACGCGCAAGACGGATGGTTACTCAAATCGCAGGTTGTGGTTTATTGAATTTGCACGCGGCTGGTTTGCAACCGTTTTCTGTTGTTGCGATTGCTGTATTTATTTGTGTTTTTTAGTATGGAATTTTAGTTTACTTTTAGTATAAATTGTAGCTTATCATGCCTTTTTCAAGTATGTCGATGATACAACTTTCGCGTTATCTTCATTTACCGGAGGATCAAGTTCGCAAGTTGGTTGATCGTGGTTTGATACCTTCGCGTCGAGTAAATGGTGAGTTATTGATATCTAAGGACGAGGTTCATCGTTGGCTTGAGCGTCGTATTGGTGTTTCCGGCGATGAGGAATTGGTTCGGGTGGAGCGTGCGCTTGATGATTCGGTTCCAGCGGGTGAGGTGGAGGAATCGGTTGTGGTTTCGCGTTTATTTCCGGCGGGTTCGGTGAGGATTCCATTGGAGGCGAAAACGCGCGATTCGGCGATTCGTTTGATGGTGCAATTAGCGGTTGGAACCGGTTTATTGTGGGACGAGGTGGCGATGATTGAGGCGATTAAGGAGCGTGAGGAGTTGCATTCGACAGCGTTGGACAATGGTGTTGCTCTGTTGCATCCGAGAAGACCGTTACCGGCTATTTTGGGGGACACGTTTTTGTCGTTAGGTATATCGGGTAACGGCATTCCGTTTGGCGGGAGTGGACAATTAACAGATATATTTTTTCTCATTTGCTCAATAGATGATCGTGTACATTTGCGAATATTGGCGAGGTTGAGTCGGATATTGTCGGCTGTTGATTTTTTATCTGATTTACGTGGGGCAAGAAGTGAGCAGGATGTACGTGATTTGATTTTGTTGGTAGAGGAGTCGATTGCAATTTAACGAAAGTGGGTTATACTACTGCCTCTTTATACTCAAGCTGTTTTAAAATTCCTGAAGCTGGACACGCAAACGCAACAACGTGAAGCGGTTGTTCGGGGGCGAGGTCTATCGCCTTATCGGCTACGGTATAATGTTCATGGAGTTATTGAAACATTTAGTGTGGACTATTCGTCAAAGCAGTCGTGCGAAGTGTTTATCCAATTTTTGTGAAATTTTGGAATTTTGGGCAATTAGCTCAGTTGGTTAGAGCGTCTGGTTTACACCCAGAAGGTCAGCGGTTCGAGCCCGTTATTGCCCATTTGTACAACGAATCTGGTAAGGTATCGCCCCGAAATAAAATTACCATTAATGCCCTAAAGTTAGAGGTGGTTTTTAGGGAGGTGGTTTTATGTTAGTATGTGTCCGATGTTGGAAAGTTTCTCCTAAACACTCACCACTTGCCACTTTTTTGTTTTGGGCAAATTATTTTGGGGCGATGCCTGAGTACACTGAAGCTACTTTAAATTCCCAAAGGGAGCTTCCCCAAACCCCATTTTCACCTGATTTTTTTTGTAACTATTCAGTAGCCTAAAAAGATTTATACTAAAGGAGTTAAATCCTATTACCGATTTGTTGTAAATTTAACGATCAAATCCATAATTGCTTAAATATTGGCAGTTTAGGTTTTTGTACCTATAATTATTGACATAAATCACTTAATTTTGACAAATTGTAACTCCTGTACAAATAACGGTTTTATACTACTGAATAGTTACTTTTTTTTAACAAAACAACCTCAGTAGCAAATGAATCCAAACACACCCAACCTCATTACCTCTTTGGAATATTTGTTGATTATTTCGTGTTCGCATAAAACCTGTTTATACCGTAGCCGGTAGGGCGATAGGCTTCGCCCTTGAACAACCGCTTCACGTTGTTGCGCTTGCGTGTTCAGCTCCGCGGATTTTAAAGTAGCTTGAGTATAACGATTTGCTACTGAGGTTGTTTAGTTAAGGAAATTAGGTGAAAATTAGGTAATATTGGGGTCGGAGGGTCTGCCAAAAATATCCTTCCTGATCCTCGCCAATATGCTAATGATTACGCCACTTCAAGAATTTGTTGAGACAGCTCGTGAAAAATCAGTTCTTGGAAGTTCCCCGAAGCTGAACATGGAATCGTAACAACGTGAAGCGGTTGCTCAAGGGCAAAGTCTTTTGCCCATATCGGTTGCGGCATACAATAATAAATTTTGAAACAAAAAATGATTCGCGTTTACAATACTATCACGAAAACGAAAGAAGAATTTAAGCCGACAGTTGACGGCAAGGTTGGGATTTATCTTTGTGGTCCTACTGTTTATAAGCCGTCTCATATTGGTCACATGGTGGGACCGGTAATTTTTGATACGATTAAGCGTTATCTGAAGTACAACGGCTACGATGTAAAATTGGTTATCAATATTACTGATGTTGATGACAAATTGATAGCGGAATCTAATTTGCGTAATTTGCCGATGAATGTGGTTGCGGAGGAAATGACAGTTGACTACATGAATAATCTTGCGGCGATGGGTGTAAGGGATTCGGTTGATGCCTTTCCCAAAGCAACGGATCATATCAATAATATAATAAAATTTACACAAGATTTAATAGATAAAGATTTCGCGTATTCGTCCGACGGTGATGTTTATTTTGATGTCAGCAAGTTTTCGGGGTATGGCAAGTTGTCGCATAGGTCACTTGATCAAATGGCTGGTGAGGGCGGCGGTATGGTTGAGCGGAAGCGGTCGCCGTTTGATTTTGCGTTGTGGAAGTCGGCTAAGCCAAACGAGCCGTCGTGGGATTCGCCTTGGGGCAAGGGGCGACCGGGTTGGCATATTGAGTGTTCGGTGATGAGTTGTGAGTTGTTGGGAGAAACTTTTGACATACATGGCGGCGGATTGGATTTAGTTTTTCCGCATCATGAAAATGAAGTTGCCCAAAGCGAAGCGAGACACGGGAAACCGATGTGCCGTTATTGGATGCACAACGGTTTAATGCAAGAATCGGGCGAAATCGGCAAGGTTGGCGGGAGAAACACGCATGTTGCTAAGGAAAATAATATCCAATCTCAAGAAGTTGGAAAAATAAGTAAATCAAAAGGTGCAGGTGCTTTTAGCGATATGTTGAAACAATTTACGCCCGAAACAATCCGCTTTTTTTTGCTTTCTACTCATTACAGGCGACCTATTGATTTCGGTTTTGCAAGGGTTGCGGAAGTTGGCAAGGGGTTAGAGACTTTTTACCGTTTTGCGAAGCGTTTTGAGAAAATTACCGGTAAAAATTTCTACGCCCAAGCCGTCCCAACAAACCGTAACGACGCTGAAAATTTGAAACAATCTTTCAACTCAAATTTTCAACCACAGTTTTTTAACTTGGTTGACAATTATCGTACAAAATTTCTTGATTCGATGGATGACGATTTTAATACTGGCGGTGCAATTGGTTTTTTGTTTGAGTTATTGCGGGAGTTGAACAAGTTTATTGACGAGGCGAGGTTGGAGGTTGTGCGGGATGAGGGATTATTTTCTGTTTTGTTGTATGGTGTGGTTGTGTTGCGTGAGCTTGGGTTGACGCTTGGGTTATTTGTGGAGCAGCCAAGGGAAGCGGGAGTTGCGGGGGCGAATGAGATTGCGGACAAGTTGATCAAGTTGCTGATAGAACTGCGCAATATGGCACGTCAAAATAAAGATTTTGCCGCAGCGGATAAAATACGTACAAGCCTAAACGAATTAGGAATCCAACTAGAAGACCACGCAGGCATCACCGAATACGTTTTAAGTTAGGGATTTTTAAACAATAAGCACGCAGAATACGCAGATTTGGGAAGCAATTCGCAAGATCAGAAAATAAATCTGATCTGCGAATATCATTGATGATCTGCGTTGTCTGCGTGCTGTATTTGCGTTAACTTAGCCACTGCCCGAAAATATTTTTCCCCCAATTTTACGAAAAACGCTGAAATACAAACGTGTATTGACTAATAATGGTACATTTATTTCTCGACGATGCCCTATACCCAAGCTGTTTTAAAATTCCTGAAGCTGAACACGCAAACGCAACAACGTGAAGCGGTTGTTCAAGGGCGAAGCCTACTGGCTACGGTATAATCGAAACGCTCTACTTCAATATTAAAAGTCTGTGAACCCTTAACATTCAACTCTAAACCTGATGTTGTAGGTTGTTCGTATTTGAGATGGATTATTCTTTCTACCGGAAGTTCCTTTTTATTGTGGTGTGGTTTTTTGTAAGTTATTGGTATATTGGGCTGTTATATTATTTTTTATTTTTTTGATTTGTTGGCTATATTTTTTAGTTTTGTTTTGAATTGTTTTTTGAGGGTATGATTTCTGGGATTTGGATGTTGGCAAGCGTCACGAGTTTTTCGATTTCTTTGCGAGGTTTTGGAATGTAAAGAGCAAATGAGTTGTTGCCGATTTGAACCTCAACCGTGCATAATGTTTCCAATAGTTAGATTCCTTCCTCAACTGTCATGTCCAATGTTTTCCAATATTCCCGTAATTTTTGTATTAGACTTGTTTAATAACGTTCTAAATCGGTCTGTCATAGTTTATAATACCACAAATCAAGGTCATTCTTAGTGAATGTCGGTTACAGCAGTGTCCCCGGTAAGGATATGCCATGCTCTTGAATGTTTTTATTTTGGCATTGATATGTTCAATCACCACACGCCTCCCCGCAAGCCCTTTATTATCAAAAGTATTAACACAAAAGTTACGCGGTGCTTTGCAGGAGTTTTTTGATAGAGGCACGTATTTTTTTGATTTTTTTTGGGTCGTCGTTTACGAGGTCTAAAAAATCGATGATTCTTATCAAGACAAACAAGCCCGATAATAATGTTCCCGCCGTTGGCGGTTTGCCTTGTTTTTGACTTTTCCCGCTCAACTTCACCAACACCCCTTTCAACTCCTCCGCCTCAACACTCGTGTTTCGCTGTAAACTCCAAACGACCGA
>JAIRWK010000016.1 GCA_031268995.1 Planctomycetaceae bacterium | reverse complement strand
AATCCTGAAGTTTTCGCTTGACTGTATTTTTCAGGAATAAGATGAGTTTCTTGATTCATCGCGCCAGAAGGCGTTTTGCCGGATGCTTTGAGTGCGTTGTATTCATCAACAGTAAGTTGCGGTTCGGAATTTGTCAATTTTGACAATACGACGTTGTATTCTCCCGGAACTGCACCTGTCCCAAACGGCGCGCCGCCGGTCGTAACAACATACTTTCCTTTGCTATCAGTCAACCCGCTTGCACTCATACCGTTATTGGATACAGGAATAAAAATGACGGTGATTCCATCTGTCGGAACGCCGTCGAGAGTTACTGTTCCTGTGACAGAAACAGTTCCATAAGGATTTGCCGGTTTGCAAGCCGTAATCATACAAAGTCCTATAAAAATTATTCCGCAAAGATAATAAATATTTTTCATCGACATAACGTATTCCTTCTTACTTAAAACGTAACTATTCTGTAGCCTAAAAATATTTATGCTATAGAGGTTGCGTTGGTTTTAAAATTTATTGTAAAATTATACCGTAGCCGGTAGGGCGTGAACAACCGCTTCACGTTGTTGCGCTTGCCTAACACTCTGCGTTGCAGGTTTACCGTAGCTTCAGGAATTTTAAAACAGCTTCAGTATATAAACATTATTTGTCATCCAAAGTAGGTATCAGGTTCCAGTCTTCCGATTCCAGCGTTCATTTGTCATATCTTCATCTATTGAAAACGAATATTGGAATCCGGTATCTGGAAACTGATGCCTTTTCAATAAAACATAAAATTTGGCGAAACTATGATTCTTACGGAATTGACGGCGACTCTCCGCCATTGATGGAACCAAATTCAGCCCAAACGCCGTAACTAAATATTCCCGTTGCGTCTGACGGCACAGACGGCGGCTCCCATGTTCCGGGAACTGTACTGGCTCGTCCCAAATTTTGCGTATTGATGGTTTCGCTGATAAAACTTACGGAAGCGTCCATTCGGGCAACTTGAACTCCGCCGGTATGATTACTGCTTGCGCTAACCCAAGCATATTCCCAATTGCTTTGGCAACTAGGACTATTGGGCGGCATCAGCGTATGAAAGCCCACCGTTTGCGGAAAATGATCCCAAGCACGTTGTCCCAAATTGTGTCCATGACTATTGCTACCTGATTCAAAACCGTTGAGTGTCGGTTGATTGGGATTCAAAAATTGAAAGTTCGGTCCTCTTAAACTCAAACACCGATCCGGTATTTTGTTATAATAAGCCTCAATACCTGTTGCAATGCGCATTTTGTAATTCCCGCCGACCGCACCGTCGGAACTATCGTGAATGATTCCTTCACTAAGCATGGCAGTATTACTGGTTCCATCGGTGATACTGGCGAATGTTCGGATTTGTTCGCCAACACCGAGCCAACTTCTCGGACTATTCAGAGTATAACGGCAAGCAAGATCGGCAAGACTTCCGCGATAGCTTGTCCAAGTACAATCCGTTTCAGTTCGCAATTTCGTATTGCCATCCGATGGACAAAGTAGGGCAGAAATATTTGCTTTTCCTGCTGGCACTCCATAAGCAAAATTGGCAGTGTTTGATGCAATAGCATCGTAAATTGCCGATTGTTCCATGTAAGGCATCAGTAACAAAAGGAAACTAGCTCCATGGCCATTACCCGTTCTCGCCACATGAATCGGGTCGTTACAAGATGCCGGAAAACGCTTATTGGCATCGTGAAAGTTATGTGCCGCCAGAGCAATCTGACGGATATTGTTACCACACTGAGTTCTTCGTGCCATTTCACGTGCGGCTTGAACCGCGGGCAAAAGTAACGCAATCAATATTCCAATGATTGCAATCACGACAAGAAGCTCAACAAGAGTAAAACCAAAAGATACACGACAAGGTTTGGGAGAAATCCCCAGAGAACTGTTGTTCTGAAGGCATTTACTTTAAAATTCACCCCCCCCCCCCCCCTCCCTTGCCCATCTTAGCTAAACTAATATTTACGCTAATCTCAATAGTTGCAATAAGTTCTGCATTTTGCGAACCGAACGTCGAATTTGAGTTTTTCATAATTCTCCTCCATCTTTCTGTTTTATGGATTTGACAAACGTTACAAAAAATTATTGATACTGCTTGCCCTTATTTTCACAAAATAAAGAACAAACAAACAGCACAATAAACAACTACACTAAACAGGTACGGACAACAATCTTCGCCCTTGAACAACCTTTCAAGTTCGCTTCATGTTGTTGCGCTTGCGTAATCAGCTTCAGGAATTTTAAAACGGCTTGAGCATAGCCTTAGCATAATTATCGTACAAAAAATCCCCGACAATCTCCAGCGAGCGGACGGATTGTAACACACCCCGCAAAAAAACACAACCCCAAATTTCCAAAAAACGAAAACTTGCCATCGCCCGAAAAAATCAGCGCGCAGACGACGCAGATTTTATTTTCCGATCTTGCGAATATCTCCCCAAAATCTACGTCATCTGCGCGCTATACCGTAGCTTCTCGCCTACCGTAGCTGGTAAGGCGATAGGCTTAACCGCTTCACGTTGTTGCGTTTGCCTAACGCTCTGCGTTGTAGGTTTACCGCAGCTTCAGGAATTTTAAAGTAGCTTCAATATATTAAAAAACCGCCGTTGGTAAAAAATTTACTGCGGCGGTCTGTTATCCTTTAGCTGGCTTTGCCATTGAACAACCGTTTTGCGCTGTTACTTTTGGTTGTTCAGCTTTGGGGAATTTTGAACAAATTGAGTATATATTTATATGTGAATTACTCGTTATACCGAAGCCGGTATGGGCGACAGGCTTCGTCCCTGAACAACCGCTTCACGTTGTTGCGCTTGCGCGTTCAGCTACGGGAATTTCAAAACAGCTTAAGCATATCATTGGAAGTGGAGTGCGGAGTTTTCACATCTATTTGAATTTCTTATAGCGTCGTATATTTCTTTGCGATGAACCGGTACATTTTTTGGAGCATCAATTCCTAAACGAACTTTATCACCGCGCACATCTACTATTACGACTGTTATATCATCGTTGATAACAACACTTTCGTTTCTTTTGCGGGACAGAACTAACATGGCTCATTCCTTCCTGATGGCAATGATTACGTTACGAGGATACCGAAGCCGATATGGGCGGTAGGCTTCGCCCTCAAACAACCGCTTCACGTCGTTACGTTTGCGAGTTCAACTTCGGGAATTTTTCAAACAACTCGAGTATATAAACCGCCAACGTAAAACCGTTCTCCAAGCATAAAAAACCGTAGGACGCACCAGCGCGATCCTTGATCAACGGTTTTGCTTACGTATATCATAAACTCCGATTGCTTTCTCGTCAAATATTTGCAAAAGTAATTTCAAAAATTTTCGCCGCAAAGTACGGGTTGCAACAATTGTATCAAATGTATGTTTTCAATTTACGTCGCACACTGTATATTCAAGCTGTTTTAAAATTCCTGAAGCTGGACACGCAAGCGCAGCATCGCGGGGCGGTTGTTCAAGAGCGAAGCCTATCGCCTTACCGGCTACGGTATAAAACTGGACTTTCAAAATCAGTCTGTATATACTGGCAAGGGGTATGCAATTTGTCGATTCAAAAAAGAGTGTATACCCAAGCTGTTTTAAAGCTGAACACGCAATCGCAGCATCACGGAGCGGTTGTTCAAGGGCGAAGCTTATCGCCCATGCCAGCTGCGGTATAATATTTGTACAATAATTTCGACAACCCAAGAAACGTAAAAGCCTGCTTTCCGACGTAAGCGGGTGGCGGTTGACGAAATTTAAAATGTGGGCATTTTAAAAAGGGTAGTTGAGATGTTGAATTTGAATTTGTGTTTGTTTGCCAATACGGTTGGTCTTGGGATTTATGATTGGGCAACGTTGGTGATTTATTTTCTGGTGTTGATTGGTGTTGCGATGTGGGTAATACGTCAACGAACAGATACGTCTCAAGATTATTTTCTTGCGGGCAAGAAGGCGGGTTGGGTACTTATTGGCGCGTCGTTATTTGCGTCCAATATCGGTTCGGAGCATCTTGTTGGTCTTGCGGGAACTGGTGCGAGTGACGGAATGGCGATGGCGCATTATGAGCTTCATGCGTGGTGTTTGCTTACGCTTGGTTGGGTGATGGTACCGTTTTATGAGCGTAGTGGAGTCTATACGGTTCCTGAATTTCTTGAGAAGCGTTATTCTGCTGTAGCGCGTTGGTTTTTATCTATTGTCAGTTTAATTGCTTATATCATGACAAAGGTTTCGATAGCACTTTTTGCGGGCGGTACTGTGTTTGGGGCAATTTTTCCTGTTGACGTAATTCCCGGAATCAGCAATTTTTGGGTTGGTGCGGTTGGCATGGTTTTGCTTACGGGGATTTACACGTTGATAGGCGGTTTACGTGCGGTGCTTTATACGGAGTTAATTCAAACGGCGGTGCTTTTACTTGGTTCTGCGGCAGTGTTTTTTATTGGTCTGCAACAAATAGGCGGTTGGGACGAACTCAAAAAAACCGTACACGGAACAGACAAAATAATTGCCCACAAAGTTACAGACCCCGAAAACAGAAGACAACTCGTCGATTTGAACGGTAATCTTATTTTTGTGAAGCGTCCGAAACTAATTAGCGATGGTGAGGGCGGGGGCAAAAAAATCGATTCGATTGATTACCAATATTTGAGGCAGGAAGAGGTCAAGTTACTCAAATTGGAAGATAAGTTTGACAAATATTGGAAGGACAATCCTGAAGAGTTTAAGAATTATATTGCAAAAACCAAGTTACCCGTAAATGCAAAAATCCAAAAGACGGATCATTTTAATTTATGGAAGCCGAACAGTGATCCGGTATTTCCTTGGTTTGGTCTTCTTTTTGGTGCGCCGATAGTTGGGCTTTGGTATTGGTGCTCAGATCAATATATTGTTCAGCGGACGCTTGCGGCGCGTAACCAATGCGAGGCGAGGCGTGGGACTATTTTTGGTGCGTATTTGAAACTTGCGCCGGTATTTTTGTTTATTGTTCCCGGCATGATAGCTTATGGTTTAGCGGTTAAGGGCGAGATTGGTGCGGAGGTTTTGTACAATCCGAACGAGGCGTTTCCGGTTTTGGTCAAGGAGGTTTTACCGATGGGGTTGCGGGGGCTTGTTGTTGGCGCGTTGATGGCGGCTCTTATGAGTTCGTTAGCGTCTGTTTTTAATTCTTGTTCAACATTGTTTACGATGGATATTTACAAAAAAATTCGACCGGAAGCGTCGGAGTTACAACTTGTCTGGACTGGTCGTTTAGCGACAGCGGTAATTGTTGTTTTGAGTTTAATTTGGATTCCGGTGATCAACATGATGCCGTCGCTTTATGGCTATTTGCAAAGTGTTCAATCTTATGTTGCGCCGCCGATTGCGGCAGTATTTTTTCTGGGGGTATTTATTAAGCGGGTCAATGTGTATGGTTGTATGACTGGGTTGATTGGTGGTTTTTTATTGGGGATGTTGCGTCTTGTTTTGGAGATTATTCATGCGGTGTACAAATTCGAATCGGGAACAATATTGCATTATTTCGCAACGACAAGTTTCACGTTTATTGCAATTTATTTGACGTTATTTTGTGCGTTATTGATAATAGGTGTAAGTCTATTAACGCCGAAACCGGATTACGAAAAACTTACCGGTTTGACCTACACCACTGCAACCGAAGCCCAAAAACGCGAAACGCGCGAAAGTTGGAATAAATTGGATGTCATATTAACCGTTGGACTTTTTGTATCAATCTTGTCAATTTACATTTATTTCACCGGCTAAAATAAAAACAGTACAAAGTCTTCCAATAGGAAATTTCTAAAAATTAATTTTATTCGAATTCGGTCGATTTCTATCGACAGAAAATCGACCGAATTTGAAATAATTTGTTTTTGGCAAATAGTAGACTTGTTTAATAACATTCTAAACCATTCTATCATAGTTTATAACTAAACTTTTGCAAAATCCCCAAACGTGTTATAATTAACGGCATCAGGGCTAGATGAACCCTAGTTAAAAAAATTTATTTCAAAGCAGGAAGGAATCCCAATGATTATAGTTAAAA
>JAIRWK010000421.1 GCA_031268995.1 Planctomycetaceae bacterium | reverse complement strand
GAAGGAGAAAGATTATGATTTCGAAAATGACGAGAGTGTTATTTGTTTGCTTATTTGCCATTTCGGTACACTGTTTAGCAAGCCTATCTATGGGTGCAGCGTGTCCAAAAGTCAAACCTGCAGATGCGAGGTGTGACCTCACCATGCCAGCGACTTTTGGTTCATGTGCTCAGACCTCTGGCAATGCACCATGTGCTGCTAGAAACATCACAACTAACCACGTGGGTAAATTCACAACTGAGCTCAATGGCAATAGCGAAACAAACGTGACGGTGAACGCTGGTGTAAGTCCGGTGGAGTGCTTGACTGTATTGTGGTGTCAATTGGATGAAGACTCGAACATATGCAAGACAAAACCTCCGGAATCTGCGGTTGTGCACAAGACATTTTCATTAAAAGTCGTTGACTGTGTAAATTAGCTGGCATTGGTGTGTTTCTTGGGATTGTCAGGTTCGGTACATTTAGTCCGTTTTGGGTGGGGGCTTCGCTTGGATTTTGTGAGAAGTTGAAAATGTGATGTCGTACCAATGTGTGATGGGTACGTAGCAAGTGGCTAGAAAATGCACTTTTTCTTTTGTACACCAAGCATAAGATAAAAAACAAAATGTCCAACTTACGCCCGTTCATAGTGTAACTCTGCTGTCCTGTTGTGTTGTACCCGAATCATTGAGATTTTGTGCGGGTTGATGTGAACGATATCATGTGAGCCCGTGCGAAATCTTGGTTCTTTGTTGTCCGTGTTGGTGCTTATTTGTCGGGCATCTTTTTGTGTTTTGTGCGTAAGTGAGATTAACGAATTAAATAAATAAGGTTGTTATGAAAAAATTTTTTATAGAATGGTTAGGGATAGGAATGTGTTTGTTTCTTTTTGTGAGTTTGTTTGGTTGCCTCGCTCTATCAAATTCGTGTGGTGCGGTCCACTATGAGCTGCATGAATTTGAGAAAAAGGCAATTGAAAGCCGACTCAAAATTAAAAAATTCCATGTTACTTTCTCGAAAAGACCGGAAAGTTTTTACAACAGGGAGCACAGTCCAAGTTCTGAACATATGCCTCTTGAAGTCGTTTATTATTTGGATGGTGAAAAAAGCAGGAGGGATATTGTTAAGCGACATAAAAATTCGTTAACTGGTGAGGATGGATTAACGCATATTGACGTATGGACAGAAGATAGTCATACAAATTATAGCTCTGGAATATTGGAAAGCGGGGAACGGAGTGGCGTTGGTATCACTAAACGGCATATATTAGATCCGTTACAATATGGACTTATGAACAGCAGTGGTGATATACGCGCCTTAGGATTCGCCTCTTCTGGTGTAACTTTCAAGTTATCATTATCAAGACCCGTTGGTGTGACAAATCGCGTAGATAATTCTGTTCAGGATGACACAATTAACGGAGTTTACTGCAAAAAATTCTGTTACTATAACCATGAATCAGGCTCAAGACTTTCTTATTGGATCGCTCCATCCAAAGGGTATAGTGTTATCAGGGCGGAGACTAAGTCCAATGACAATGGTTGCGATATGAGCAAAATTAACTATGTATCAAATAGAGATAGGGAAGATATGATAGCCCAATACAAATACATTTATTCTGTTACAAGTGTCGATGTTGCGGAATATAAAAACACTGGCATTTGGTTTCCAATTTCAATGAATTATGAACGTGGAGATGGAAACGGAGAGATTCATAATTCAGAAAAATATGCAATAACTGTTCATTCTCTCAATGAGTCATTGGATCCAAAGATTTTTGGGCTTGCCGGAATGGATGTTCCTGTGGGTACGTATGTAATGTTAGTTCCGGATTCCGGTGATGACAATTACTATTGGGACGGCAAAAAAGTGGCTGGCGAATATGCCTCGCGATTTGCTGATCAGGGTGGTGGAGGTGTGGTTTCCTTTTTTGTGCGAATGTTGCTAATAATAACTGGGCTTGCGATGATTAGCATGTTTTTCTTTCTTCAATACCTCGCCTATAGAAGGAAAATATCGGGTAACCAAAAATAAAATCAATAATATTCACGATTGATCGAAACTCTGTATCGTTGTTATGCAGCTGGGATACACGATATCCAAGCTGTTTTAAAATTCATGGAGTTGATTACGGTAGCGCAACAACGTGAAGCGGTTACTCAAGGGCGAAGCCTACCGCCCATACCGGCTCCGATATGCCTTTTAGACAAACATTGAACTGAACTTTTGCAAATTGGTATTTCGTGCTACAAATACAAGTATCGGAGTTGTCTGCAAATTGTTTTCTTTATGTATTATTGTTACGAGAATTATGCTTGCCCAAGACGATATACCGTGAAATTAAGGGTTTCACGAATGGTGCAATAAATCGTGTCAAATATTTCCGTTTCAGCAAATGAACATTTTCAAACACAAATTATTTGGCAATAATGGGTTAAAAATTTTTCAAAAGTTCAGATTAAACGCTGGTCCAACGCAAGTAATGAAATCAGAGGGCATCTTCGTTGTAACCATTGTTCTCGTCATTCACATCTCCCTGTTAGTTTACAGTGACTTTGTTCATAGTCCAACCAACGGAGAGATTCCCGCGCTCCCATCAGGGATTTACCATTTGACGACTGGCGAATTTGATCTGTTTCGGGTTAATCCTCCGTTGGTTCGTAGCGTCTCAGCAATTCCGATTTTGTTTATGAGTCCTAGTACGGACTGGAGTAATTGCCATGATGTTATATTGAGCCGCGATGAGTTCCCTGTTGGTGCTGAATTTGTTCGTATGAATGGAAAACGATCTTTTTTCTTTTTTTCTATTGCACGCCTTATGTGTATTGCCTTCAGTATTCTTGGTGCATTTGTTTGCTTCAGTTGGGCAAGAGAATTGTATGGCGAGAAGAGCGGATTGGTTGCATTATTACTTTGGTGTTTTTCTCCAACGATATTGGGGCATGGCTCGACGATATGCGCAGATTTACCTTCAGCAGCTTGCGGTATCTTAGCATGTTACCAATTCTGGAATTGGTTACGATCCCCAAGTTGGAGTCAAGCACTCTTCGCAGGTTTTGCTCTGGGGCTTGCTGAATTGACAAAAACAACTTGGATCATTTTATTTGGGCTTTTGCCGTCTCTATTCTTGATCTACTTTCTCCAAACTAAAATAACACGTCCATACAAACAACTAATTGTCATTATTCTGGTTGGTATTTTTTGTATAAATTTAGGATACGGGTTTGAGAGATTTGGTATGCCTCTAGGCAATTTCAGATTTATCAGCCATTCTTTGGGAGGAAGATACTTTGACGATAATAAAAAAATTATAGGCGGTAATCGATTCAAGAACACAATAATTGGACACTGTCCAGTTCCATTACCAGCCAATTATGTTGCGGGAATAGATACACAAAAATCGGATTTCGAGTTCAGAAGCGATAATTATCTTTGCGGTACGTGGAAATATGGCGGTTGGTGGTACTACTATTTGTTTTCTTTCTTGGTAAAAGAACCAATCGGAATGTTGATTTTATTTTTTATTGCTACCGTAATAACATTTAGACAATGTCCCGTGAAGTGGAAAGATGAAACCATTCTCCTGTTACCAGCTCTCTGCGTTTTTATCTTAGCTAGTTCACAAACGGGTATGAATCATCACTATCGTTACATACTTCCAATTTTTCCATTCCTTTTCGTTTGGCTGGCAAAAGTTGGTGAGTGTCACTTCAAAACAGCCATCATACTTCTTTCTTACTTTGCGTTTAGCAGCATCTCCACTTACCCACACAGTCTCTCATATTTTAATGAATTTGTAGGTGGGGCGAAGAACGGTCCGAAATATTTACTTGGTAGTAATGTTGACTGGGGACAAGATGTTTTGCTGTTGAAAAAATGGTATGATGAACATACGGAATCCAGACCATTTTATCTTGAATGTGCCTCTTATTTTGATCCAGTGGTTGCGGGAATCGGGTATCAAAAAATAAATCCTAATGATATGCGTCCTGGCTGGTATGCCGTGAGTGTGAATTGTCTTTACAACCGCGAAGG
>JAIRWK010000391.1 GCA_031268995.1 Planctomycetaceae bacterium | reverse complement strand
CGTTCAGTAATTTTTTGACGAGTATTTTGACAAATATTTTGCGGCGGCGCATTTTTACGCTGTTCATGCTTGAGATTGCGAAAGTTATTTTTTGGGTGTGTTTGGCAAATTTGGGGAGTGTTTAGATTAGGCGAAAGGAGAATAGTGTTTCAAAAATTAATTTTAGTTGTGGGTTTTGCGGTTATGTTGGCGTTTTTATTGCCGATTATTGGTTGTGGTGGGGATGGGATGGTTTCGATCTCCGGCACGATTTCACTTGATGGAGTTCTGATTGAGAACGGTAGAGTGAGAATAGCTGCGAGCGATTCACCGGTTTCCGGTTCAGAAGTTGTCAACGGTAAGTTTACGACGAGAACCACAGTGGGCAAAAAAATTGTTACCGTTTACGCAATGAAGCAAGACGGCGAAACAGAAGAAACAAACCCAACAACCGGTGAAAAAACAAAAGTCCCAAAATTTGTGCCATTGCTTGATAATGGTTCAATGTATGGTGAACTTACGGAGAGTTATGAAATCGATGTCAAAAAAGGTGGTGATAAATTTACCATTGAATTGAAGTCGGCGGATTTGCTCAAGAAGTAGAAGGTAAAGATCGGTCGTACCGTGATTGACAAATTAAGGTTCAAAACGGCTTCGACATTTACGGCAACATTGGATTGAAAAATCGTGTTTTTCGTCTTTGATGGTTGTCGATTTACAAATTTTAGTTTTACGTTCAGGTTACTTTAAAATTCCCGAAGCTGGCACGCAAGCGTAGCATCGCGAAGCGGTTGTTCAAGGGCGAAGCCTACCGCCCATGTCGGCATCGGTACGAAAAATTTTGAAAGGAGATTTCAAATGAAAAACTCATTTATTTTAGAAGCCAATATAATTGGTTCGGAATTTGCCCAAATTACCAAATTTGACGCAAATGTTAAAATAGGGGGGGGGGGGGGGGGTACGTAGATTAGTTGCTTTTACTCTTGTGGAGCTTCTAGTGGTAATTGCGATAATAGGACTATTGATCGCACTTCTTCTCCCTGCAGTTCAAGCCGCTCGCGAAGCATCGCGTCGGATGTCTTGTTCAAACAAAATGCACCAATATGGAATTGCATTCCATAATCATGCCGATGTTCACAAAGGCATGTTACCAATTGGCGCAGCTTACGGCGGTCTTAACACCACATCAAAAGGTCTGGTAGGACGATTGACGTGGATTCATCTCACTTGGCCTTACCTTGAACTTACAACGCTTGCTGCTTCATACAACTACTCGCTAGGTTTTCCCGATGTGCAAAATAGAGACGCAGTAAGAGCTACACAGGCAATTTATTATTGTCCGTCTGCTAATCTCCAGAATAACAACAAAATGTTTACTGGTGATCCTAATACTGCGCGAGCTAGGGGTTGTTATGTAGCTTGTGTTGGTCATGGCACAAGAAGCAGAAGCTCCAACCATACCGGCGCACCATACCAACAAATTCTTCATCCGTCAGACGGTTCGAGGTGGCGCGGGTCAATGTTTACCTTCTTCGTTGAAATGTCTTTGAGTGATGTTAAAGACGGTTTGTCAAATACGATGGCTTTGTCCGAAGCTCAGTTAGCCGACAAAGGTGAAGACATGGTATGGCGGGGCGATTTCCAGAATGAGGGCGGATTCCCTGTGTTTTCAACATACGTTCATACACCAAATAGCAGTGTAGAGGATCGGTTATATCCACAATATGGATTCAATTCCTCCACTGTTTGTTCTATGACTGCTAATGCTCCTTGCTGGTCGCATCCATACGGTGCGCACGACGATTGCCAAGCTGCACGCAGCAAACATACGGGCGGTGTTAATGTTTGTATGGGTGATGGTTCTGTAACTTTCATCAATAACAATATTCCTTGGAAAGAATGGGGAATTCTCGGTTCTGCTTGGAGTCAAGGCAAATCGCCGGTTCCAACTGCTTACCAGTAATATCTTTTTTCCAACCGTTTACTGTTGTTTGTGTGTGGTTTTGTAATTGACACTGCAGCGGCAGTTTTTACTTTTCATATTCGTAATTTAGATTTCACAATTTAAACCATTTAGGAGGTTTAGCATGAAAGAAAATTTTAAAACCAATTGTTTTTTACAACGTGAATCTTGCAGTAATCACAGTATTTTTTGTAACAAAAAATATGGATTTACGTTGGTTGAGTTACTTGTAGTGATAGCAATAATCGGCGTTTTGATTGCCTTATTGCTTCCTGCAATACAAGCGGCAAGAGAAGCGTCGCGGCGTTCAGCTTGTCAGGTCAAACTTAAACAACTTGCCCTCGCAACGCATAATCACCAAGACGCACATCAGTATCTGCCGCAAGGAGCAAACAAGTACAATTTTAATCGATACCGTTATAACGCATTTGCACCGATGTTGCCGTTTTTGGAACAAGGTGCGTTGTTTGACCTATTTACGACTTCGTTTAGCAGTGGCGAACCTTGGACTGGAAATACATTTACACGCGCTAATTTGACGGGAATTACTTTATGTCCGTCTGATAACGCCGGTGTTACATTCAAAACGAGGGATGCAAACTCGTTGATGACAACAAATTACCGCGTTTGCAACGGTGATTGGGTAGATCGGGGAGATATTGAAAAAACATATACTGTTTCCAGTGTTAGTGTTGATTTTAGTAATAGTCGCGGCACTTTTTCATTAGTGCGAGAAGCTCAACGCGATTTGGTGGGTATCGGAGACGGTACCAGCAACACGATAATGTTTTCCGAAGGTGCTATTGGTATCGGCGGTACCGAAACGGTTTTTGGCGCAATAAAAAGAATCAATGCCGATTTGCCAAGCGATGATCAATCGCCCAAAGATGTATTTGCCGCCCAAACTTGCCTTAGCACAAAAGGTAGCGGTTACTACTACACTTCAACAAGCGATTTAAGCACAGATAGAATAGGGATGAGACTTTTCGATAGTTACGCCCAGTACACAGGTTTTTCAACTATTTTACCGCCTAATAGCCCTAGTTGCTTCATAACCAAAGTCGATGAAGAAAACGGCGGGGTAAATGGCAGACCGCAAAAATCATGCTTGATCACGGCAACTTCATACCATACCAACGGTGTGAATGTTGCGTTGGCTGACGGCTCGGTTCGTTTTGTCAATGAGTCGATCAATTGGGGCGGCGCAACAGCGTTGACCGCGAGATGTGTTGATGGCGGCGCGTCGCCGTTTGGAATTTGGGGCGCAATGGGAAGTATCAACGGCGGTGAAGCCGTAACTCCTCCATAAAACATCGCTTAAACTTAAACCAAATTTTCAACAAAAAAAATTCGGCGATCCAAGATGTAAGGCTCAAGTTTTACATCTTGGATCGCTGGTTTTTTTTATGGAGGGCGATAGCCGTAGCGGAAGCGTCCCGCTTACTATTGCGGCAGCGAGGACGCTACCGTTACAGGACTAAAATGAGTTTTTGGAAATTCCCAATAGATGATTTTTAAAGGGACCAAAAGAACATAAAAGACGATAGAAACATGCAAATATTGAGTAAATGATTACTCCGTCCTTTAGGCATTGCCCTGAAATAAAATTACCATTAGTTCCCTAAAGTTAGGGGTGGTTTCGTGGGGGTAGTGTGGTTTTAGCTAGCCCGTGTCCGGTATTGTGAAGTTTATCCTAGACACTCACTATTTGCCACTTTTTCGTTTTGGGAAGATTCTTTTGGGTGAGCTTTATTCTTTTATTGCCCTTCCCTATTTCGGTGTTTTAGCTGTTGATGGTGGTTACGCTTTTTATATCGACGATTGAATCTCCGATATGTAGTTTTGCAATTCCGCCGCTTTCGATTGTAACTTTGTCAACTTTTCCTGTTATATTTTCACCGAGAGAGTTTTTGCCTGTGATTGTTTTTCCGATTAGGCTTGATGCGGTTGTCAATGCTTCGCCTTGCATGATTGATTCTAGTACGGTTGACAATTTATCGTTAGCAGTAATTTGCCGCATCTGGCTGATTTGTGAGAGCATTTCTGTATTGCTCATTGGATCCATTGGGTCTTGGTGTTGCAATTCCGCGACCATCATTTTTATAAAATCGGTAGTTGTCAGATCGTTCATCCGATCAGAGGTTACTGCTGTTTGTGTGGTTGTTCCGTTTATTTGTGAATTGTTCAAAAGCGTATTATCAACATTCGACATGATTTTGCTCCAAATTATATTTAGGCATCGCCCAAAAACAAATGACCATTAATGTTCAATAAATGGTTTTATACCGTAGCCGGTAAGACGATAGGCTTCGCCCTTGAACAACCGCCTCACGTTGTTGCGCTTGCGTGTTCAGCTTCGAGAATTTCAAAACAGCTTGAGTACACGTTATGGCGATACCTTAGGCAATCCTGACATCGGTTCAGGTCCGTAGGAATTGACATCAAGATACAAAAGAATCGACGCAACAATGATCGCAAATAACGCCAAGCCCAATAACAACGTAAAAAAATCAGGCGGCAAATTCGCTATCCTCGTTTTGACCGGATCGGCAAATGGTCTGTCGTTTTCGCTACTAACATTAACACTATCGGCGAAAGGGGAATCGATTGCGTTATTGATGTCGTTGGTTTGTGTCGAGTCGTTGATGTCGGGTGAACCTTGCGGGTCTTTATTTAAATTTAGTGTACTTGCGCCGCCTAAATTGATACCGTTGGAGTTATCGTTTGTTTCCGAATCATCTGTTGAGCTTGCAACGTCAAACGAAAAATTGCTGATGTCAATTGAATCCGCATCATCTTCCCCGTTGACATTAAAGTCAATATTCAAGTCGTCAAGATTCTCCAAATCATCAATCGAAAACTCGCGAGGCTCATTCTCGTTTTTTTCAAAATTTATTGCCATTTTATTTTTTTGGATGTAGATGTATACTGAAGCTACTTTAAAATTCTTAAAGCTGAACCCGCAAGCGCAACAACGTGAAGCGGTTGTTCAAGGGCGAAGCCTATCGCCTTACCGGCTACGGTATAAAATATCATCTTGCGGTTACTTCATTCATGCTCACAACCTCAACACGATCACCTACTTGAACAATACCTCGACGAAATTCGGGAATGATTATTGCTGCCGCTTTGTCTGGTTGCAAACTGTCAATTGAAATTTTTCCGATCAACATTGAACGACCACTCAACGTACGCACCACATCAAGTTGGTGCCCCTTTTGCAAACCCGAATCCGAACCAATCGAAATCTCAACCCAACCTTGCGGTCTAACTTGCGTAATCAAACCATGTACTCCATTCGGCGGAGTTCCTAAATATAATTCCGGTTGCGGTAGTAATTTATGCTTCTTCAAAACCTCAACCGCATCCTGATAATCTTTCGCCAACTGAATCCCCACCGCCTTAAACGCCGCTAAATCCATTGCAAGACTATGAGCTTCATCTATTTTAGAAACAAGCGTCGAATACAAACTCGCCCACTTCGTTTGCGCCTCGCGGAAATCCTTGCGATAACCTTCCAACTCAGCACGTAACTTTTCCATACTTTGCCCCGAAAGAATCACCGAAGAAATATCCTGCTGTTTTTGTTTGTTCAACTCGTCATTTTGAGCTGTGAGTTTTTGGTTATCGTCCGCTACTGTATTGAGTTTTGTTTGGAGAGTTGCAATCGCGGTTGCCTTGCGTGTAATTTCGGTGTAAAGTTTTTTCTCCCTGTCATCACGCTGCTTCACGAATTGGTCAATCTTCAAAACCAAATCGTCATTTTCCTTTTTCAGTTCGTCAGCTCTGATCTTCCAATTCGTATGCGTCGCGTAGATCACTACGGCAAAAACCATGATCATAATGCACATCGCAAAAATCAAAATAACGAACATCTTGCCAATAAGATTCATAACTCACCTTTCACATTAAAATTTTCCATACCGAAGCCGGTATGGGCGGTAGGCTTCGCCCTTGAACAATCGCTTCACGTTGTTACGCTTGCGTTCAGTTTCGGGAATTAAACAGCTTGGGCATGTCTCGACAAACCAACGTAGGGGCAACCCTTGCGGTTGTTCTCAATTCCGCAACAAAATATATTCAAGTCGTTCCAAAATTTCCGAAGCTGAACAGAGTATATACGAAATATTCCAAAATCTCTACACCATGTTTTTTTTTGCAACAGTTGCCGAAATTTTGACAGATCACGCCGTACATCGCGCTTATCGGCAAACTGGAACCCTTTTGATAACCTTTAAACTACTAACACATAAATTTTCACGCAAATCACAGTTATACCGTAGCCGGTAGGGCGATAGGCTTCGCCCTTGAACAACCGCTTCACGTTGTTGCGCTTGCGTGTTCAGCTCCATGAATTTTCAAGTAGCTTGAGTATGTATCGTAGCAAGTATAATTTAGGCGGATTGTTCTGATTATTCCGGTTGAAATTATTTGTTTTTATTGTTTTGTCGGCTGTGTCGATTACAACGCTAATGTCGATTGCGCGTTTTAAGATTTCACCGAAGTAATGAACACCGCAAAGGCGAAGAATGATTGCGTATGGAAGTAGCTTTTACTATTTGCCAAAAACGAATTATTTCAAATTCGGTCGATTTTCAGTCGATGGAAATCGACCGAATTCGAATAAAATCAATTTTAATTGTGTTTGGGTTTATTTTTTCTGTATTTTCCTGTTTTAAGAGGAGGAGGGCTCCTGCATCAGGCTGACCTTTAAACTACTCACGTAAACTATTCACGCTTTGATTTGGGCGGTATCAGCTTTATGTTGTTGCGATTGCGTGTTCACGTTTGTAGGGTTTTTAAAGTAGCTTTAGTTTATAGCAATGATGTTTGGATACCTTCGCGTTTTTTTTGTTTTTTGTACGATAATTCTTGCCATCTTTGTTGTTGGGGCAAGTGGGTTGCGATTCGTGGCAATTGCGTCCGAGCCGGTTTCTCCCAATACGCAACCCCAAAATAATTCTTACATTGATCAACGTTTCAAAATTCTCCCGAATATACAACATACTGTTTTGAAATTCTCAAAACCATCGCAACAACACGAAGCGGTTGTTCAAAGACAAAATCCGACGCTAACACCAGCTACGGTGTCTCAACAAAATTTCAGGTATATTGTTCCCGTCGCTATGCAAGAAGCTGTTGAAAATCCGGCAGTTGACACAAACCAAAATTCCAATTTGGAGCAAGAGCAAGAGCAAATAATTTCCGTTACAAAAAATCCGCCAACATTATTGCCCTCGCCATCCCCGCAACTTTCGCCAATTTTGAATCCCGATTCCGCATCTTTGCCCGCCAATTCTGCGCCGTTGCCCGCAACCAATTCGCCGCCGGTTGCCGAAACAAATAACGGCAATCCGTTTCAATACAAAGAACTCGACGGTGGAATTGGGCTTGTACCTAGAAATATTTCGTCGTTGCCAGCGGGTATTCAAGTAATTGGTATAATGATATTTAACGATCAAAAGTCAATTGCCGCAATCCGCATTCCCAGAATCGCCTCCGCACAACGTAACCCACAATCCAAAACAACAACAGACGTTTTCTACGTACATGAAGGCGACATAATCGAAGTGCCAACCGGCAACATTTCAACAATACGCCCAAATTCCACAACTCGCGGAATAACAAATCCGTCCGCCGAAGTATTGTTTCTCGTCGTCGAAAAAATTACACCACAACACGTCGAAGTAAGATCACGCAGCAACATCGCAGATAAACACATCTTGAGATAATACTGTATGCAGCAGGTTTCGTACTTGAACAACTCGCCCTTTAGGTTACTCGCTTTTTAAAACCTCATTTTCACCTAATTTATTAAACAAAACAACCTCAGTGGCAATATTTTAAAAAACATCGACCTCATTACCTCATTAAACCGGTTTTGTGCGGACGTGAAATAATCAATATACTGCAGCCAGTATAGGCGGTAGGCTTCGCCCATGAACAACCGCTTCACGTTGTTGCGCTTGCGTGTTCAGCTCCATGAATTTTAAAGTAGCTTGAGTATAAATATTCCAATGAGGTAATGAGGTTGGGTGTGCGGGGGATTCATTTGCTACTGAGGTTGTTTTGTTGAAAAAAATTAGGTGAAAATGAGGTTTGCATATTAGCTTTTTTGACATTTTAAAAGAATGTACCGAAGCCGGTACGGGCGATAGGCTTCGCCCTTGAACAACCGCTTCAAGTTGTCGCGTTTACGAGTCCAGTTTCGGGAATTTTAAAACAGCTCAAGTGTATATGATTTTGAATCACTGAAATTTAAGTACGTGCCGTGTATGAAATATTTTTGTACAAAAATTCCAAAAGGTTTGACCAAAATGAAAAATTATTCTGTAATTCTGCTATTGTTGATTCAAGTTTTTTTGTTATCGTGTGAGATTTTTGCACAAGAGTACGTTGCGCCGCGAGTGCCTTTTACGGTTTTGCCGTCGCGTGTTGCGGGCAATATGCCGAATGTTTTGCAGCCGATGACGAATCCGCCAATGATTGACGGAAATAACGTACAAAAATCTTTTTCGTCTCAAAATGTGCCGTTTGGTGTAATTAAGACGTTGAATATCAAGGACATGACGTTGCTTGAATTTGCGAGGTTGATGAGTCAGGGTGCGGGTTGGAAGGTAGTTGTCAGCAATCAGGCGGCGGTGATTTTGATCAATGTTTATTTTGAAAATATTGACGGCGAAAACGCAATCCGCGCAGTTTGCCAAGCGAATAATCTCTGGTACCGTAAAGACGCAAACGGCATTATCAGTATTATGACAATCGACGAATACCGCAAAGGGTTGATGGCAAATAGTCATGATACGGTGAAGGTTGTTACGCTTCTTTATCCTGATGCGCGTGCGGTTGGTGATTCGATTCAGCGTCTGTTCAAAAATCGTGTTGTTTGGAATCCGCCAAATGAATATTACAACGATCCGATTGACGATATTGAGCGGGCATTTGAACGAATGGAAAGCATGGCAGACCGAGTGAATAATATGCAATACGGACAAGGAAATAACCGCTCAAACTCACGATATAACTCAAGATCAAACAGTAATCGCTCAAGCTCTTCGCGAAATAATCAACAGCAACAACAACGTAATATCGATCCGTTAAGTCCTAACAGAGTTGTCGATGATATTGAGCAAAACACGGACGACGAAAAACTTATCACGCAACTTGTAAACAACGGCGACGACATTAAAGTCGGTGAACCCGGAATAATTTATCTGTCGGCATTTCGCGGCACGAACGATTTGATGATCAGGTCGTCTGATCCTGAAGCGGTTGAAGAGATTGTCAAAGTTATCGAGCAACTCGATAAGCCGAAGCCGCAAGTTCTACTTGAGGTCAAAATTCTTGATCTTCGTTTGACGGATGACGAATCGTTTGGGCTTGATTGGTTGTTCAAGGCGGGCAAAGTTTCGGGCGGCAGGTCAACAGGAATTTTGCCCGATGGCTACGGCTCGTCAACTGCGACAATTGCTGCTCCGGCGGCAAATTTACTGCCAACCGGCGGCGGTCTCGATCCCAAAGCAATGGTGTTGCAAGTGGTATCAAATGATGTGTTGGCAAGAATACAAGCAATGCAAGACAGCGGAAGGATTGTAAGTCTTGCGACACCGAATTTATGTGTTGCGGACGGCGAAGCATCGCGAATCTTTATCGGCAAGGAAACGACAATATTGACAGATGTTACAGTTAATACAACAACGACACAAGGTTACAGTACACCTTACGTAAATAATTCGGTTGATCCTGTTACGGAACGGATGAATATTGGGACGACACTGTTGATTACACCGCGAATTCACGCGGATAAAACAATAACAATAAGACTTGTTCAAGAAGATTCGCAAGTTGGCGATACGCAGGAAATTATTTTCGGCACAAACGGCAACTCCGTTTTGTCCTCAAATAACATGAGCTTCTTTTCAAAAGATATCGAAACACGAACCGTAACAACAACAGTCGTCGCATCCGACGCTCAAGTCAGCGCAATCGGCGGTCTGATTAGCGAATCAGTTAGCCAACGCGAAATTGGTTTACCTGTTTTGATGAAAGTTCCTTATGTTGGCGATCTTTTTAAGACATCGTTCAAAACTCGTGAACGGCATGAATTATTGGTATTGATAAGACCGTTCGTGTTGCTCGCGCCGGGCGAAGGCGGATTGAAGACCGAAAAATTATTACAGCGATTAAGCGAACACCCAAGCGCACGCGGAATTATACCGCCATTGAGAATCGGTGAAGGCAGCTTCACAATCGTAAATGAACGCATCCACGACATTCCAAAAGACGCATTTCAATCGCTAAAAATCAGAGCAGCCCCTTGGTCTGCCGACGAAAAATAATATACCATAGCCGGTAAGGCGAAGCCTATCGCCCTACCGGCTGCGGTATAGTGAAAAAAATTCCCTCAAACAAATGGTTGACCCAATGAGTAGATTTTTAATTTATATTTTGATGTTGTTAATTCTTTTTTTTGTTCAAGGTTGTCATGTGTATCATCATTTGCACAAACCTGAACCGGTGCGGGTTACGTCAGAATTACCGTTGCGTAAATTGGAACGTGCGCAGTTGCTGCAACAGTCCGGCGATTATCTTGACGCATTGGTTAAATATCGTGAAGTGATCGCCTCCTGCCGTGATCGCAATGAGGTTGCAATAGCAAAAATCGGCGGTGCGGAGTGTTTGCTCAAAATAAAAAAATTCCCCGCAGCATTGTCAATCCTTGAGCCAGTACCGTTGAATGTTACAGAAGAAAATGACGTGCGAAAACTTGCACTTGTCGGCGAAATTTTACTCAACATGGAACGCTCAAAAGAAGCGGAAATTTATCTTGAGATTGCGGTTGGTTCGCTTGAGTTGGAGTCAATGATTGGCGAAAATGTGCCGGTATTAAATAATGGCGGGACAAAAAATAGAATGGTTGGCGTTGGTGCAAATATTGACATGGGTGTTGACATTGAGGCGTGGATTCCGGCAATGGTGATCAATCTTGGTTGTGCGTATTTGAAAAATGACAAACCGGAATATGCGTTGGTAATGTATCAATTTGCGTCGCACCTTTACCAAGAGAAAGGCGACCAAATATTAGCCGCGCGCTCAATGCGAATGCACGACGACCTCGTTACAGTTATCAGACAATACGAACCATTCAAACCAATCCCCATCACAAAAGGTTTTTCATCAGGACGAAAATAATTTTTTGTACAAAAATTCACAGGATTTCATGGAAGAGACATTGTGGACAAAGAAGCCAGCGTATACCGTAGCCGGTAAGGCGATAGGCTTCGCCCTTGAACAACCGCTTCACGTTGTTACGCTTGCGTGTCCAGCTTCAGGAATTTTAAAACAGCTTGAGAACATTAGTACGATGACTTTGTCCCTAATGTCCTTCATGTCCTTTGTCCCTATTATGCTTTGAAGCTCAACTATCTCACAAAATTTAATATAATCTTATGTCATGAACGAAAAGACGCGGAATCTACTTGGTCAACTGATAGCTGATAACGGGTCCGATTTACACATTGCGGCGAGCAATCCGCCGATGATTCGTATTCATGGTAAACTTGTTCCGGTGGCGGGGCAACCTGTTTTATCGAGCGATGATGCTTTTGCAATAATATCTCAAATATTGCAAGCGGGTGAGGTTCACGAGTTGGAAAAAACCGGCGAACTTGACACGGCAATCGAAATAGAAAACGGATACAGAATTCGGGTCAACGCATACCGACAACAAAATACTTATGCGATAGCTTTGAGGTTGTTACCGAATCGGTTTTTTAATTTTGACGAGTTAGGGTTGCCGATCAAGGTTCTTGAGCATATTTGTAAACTTAACGCGGGGCTTGTTCTCGTAACCGGCGCAACAAGCAGCGGTAAATCAACAACTATCGCAAGTATTGTAAACAGAATTAATCAAGAACGTTATTGTCATATTCATACGATAGAAGACCCGATAGAGTATCGGCATCGGAGTTTGCGGTCTTTTGTTACGCAACGCGAGGTTGGCAGGGATACGGTTACGTTTGTTGAGGCGTTGCGTCGGTCAATGCGTGAGGATCCTGATGTGATTGTCATTGGTGAAATGCGTGATTTGGAAACGATGTCTGCGGCGTTAACGCTTGCGGAGACAGGGCATTTAACTTTCGCAACCTTGCACACCTCAACCGCAATCCAAACAGTATCAAGAATCGTCAGCGCATTTCCCGCCGCGCAACAACCACAAATACGAATCCAACTGGCAACAACTTTACAATACGTGATGTGTCAAAAACTAATTCCTTGGGATAATGGCAACGGCAGATCGTTGGTTGCGGAAATTTTGTACGTTAATTCTGCCGTCAGAGCAATGATACGCGAAGAAAAATCGCATCAAATAAATAACGTCATGCAGACAAACTACGACGATGGCATGAGAACCCTAGAACAATCCCTTGACAACGCCGTAAAACAAGGCTACATCTCAAAAAAAACCGCACAACTCTACAACGAATAATTCTCTCACATTTTCGCGAACCGCAAAAAATAGAAATCGACCGAATTTTAATAGACCGTGGCTGGTAAGGCGATTGGCTTCACCCCTGAACAACCGCTTCACGTTGTTGCGCTTGCGCGTTCAGCTCCATGAATTTTAAAGTAGCTTGGGTATAAAATTAATTTTTAGAAATTCCCTTGCGCAAATCCCCCTCAAATATGCGTTTTCTGCGTGCTTGATGTCAGCTTTTTTCCCAAGTGGTGGGGTTTTGTAGAAATTCGTGTATGTTTTTTGCGGCGGCGCGTCCTGCGCCCATTGCGAGGATGACGGTTGCTGCGCCAGTAACGATGTCGCCGCCTGCCCAGACATACGGTTTAGTTGTTTTGCCGGTTGTTTCGTCCGCGACGATGTAGCCCCATTTGTTCAAGCCGAGTCCCGATGTGTTTTTGGTCAAAATCGGATTCGCCAACGCTCCGGCAGCAACAATTACACAATCCGATTTTATCTCAAATTCCGAATCAGGAATTTTAATTGGTCGTCTTCTGCCGGATGCGTCGGGTTCGCCAAGTTCCATTTTGTTGCAAATAATAGCGTTTATTCTTCCTTTTGTATCTCCGATATATTTAATCGGATTGGTCAAAAATAGAAATTCAATTCCCTCTTCTTCGGCGTGATGAATTTCTTCGTCTCTTGCCGGTAACTCCGCACGCGAACGTCTGTACACCACCTTAACCGAATCCGCCCCAAGCCGCATCGCACTTCTCGCCGCATCCATCGCAACATTGCCGCCGCCAATCACACAAACATTTTTGCCGCGAACTATCGGCGTATCGTTGTCGGGGAAGTTGTATGCTTTCATGAGATTTGATCGCGTCAAATACTCGTTCGCCGAATAAACTCCGCTCAAATCTTCGCCCTCCACTCCAAGAAACATCGGCAAACCCGCACCAACTCCAATATAAACCGCGTCAAATTTGTCCTCGCTTAACAACTCGTCAACCGTCATCGTCTTGCCGACAACTTGATTCAACTCAATCTTCACACCAAGTTTGACCAGATAATTTACCTCATTTTCAACTATCGATTTGGGCAACCGAAATTCAGGAATACCATACATCAAAACGCCGCCCGCCTTGTGGAACGCCTCGAAAACAGTTACGTCATACCCACGCATCACAAGATCACCGGCAACCGTCAAACCCGACGGACCAGCACCGACAACAGCTATTCGTTTTCCGTTTGGCGTTTCTTTTTCGGGTATTTCGGTCAAATGATTTTCGCGTTCATAATCCGCCGCGAACCTTTCACAACGCCCTATCGCAACCGATTCAAATTTTTTGCCAAGAATACATTTAGATTCGCATTGTGTTTCTTGTGGGCAAACACGTCCGCACACGGCGGGCAATGCGTTAGTTTCCTTGATTTTTCTTGCGGCGGCAGCGAACTCGCCTTGTTTAAGCAGAGTGAGAAACGCGGGAATGTTGACGTTTACCGGACAACCTTCAACACACGCAGGTTTTTTACAATTCAGACAACGAGACGCTTCCGTTTGCGCCATTGCAGACGAATAACCAATAGGAACTTCAAGAAAATTTCTAGCTCTGATTTTCGGTGGTTGTTCGGGCATTGGGGTTCTGCCCGCTCTGGGATTGGGTTTAGTTGGATTAGTTTGTGGTATTTGTGTGGATGTATCCATATAAAATTATTTGATAAAAATTTAATGTATACTGAAGCTACTTTAAAATTCCTGAAGCTGAACACGTAAGCGTAACAATGTGAAGCGGTTGTTCAAGGGCGAAGCCTATCGCTCTACCGGCTACGGTATACCGCGATCAATTTTGGGGATTTTTAAAATAGCGTGAGTAATTTATAATGCCCGCGATTTTACTGTAGTTTCCAATGAAGTAAAGGAACTGGGGGGGATTTAAAAATCAACACGCAGACGGCGCAGATTCGGAAAAGATATACCGGCTTCGATATAGCCGCGAATGGTCGTGTTTATTCTTTGGGTAGTTCGGCGTAATTCTTGTAGAAATTGTTTATGTCAATCGATGCCGCGTTGCCCTTGTGCAAAATCACGCGATAGTAGAGCGAAATCGATTCGCCCTTTTTTAGAGAGATAATACCGTTTTGCTTTAGTGTTGGTTCAAAATTACGGATGCCAAACGGATTTGCCGCAAAAAGTCCGTAAGTTCTCACGTGCCACCACGTTGGATGCCGAAAACTACGCGGATGATTCAATATTGTAATCCCCGATACTTCATCCCCAACTTGCCCCGAATAATCAACCCAATTAGAACGCTTTCCCCACGCCGCATCGTCTTTATTGCCTTGTGCGTTGATAATTGTTCCGCCGAGTTTGGGGTTAGTTTTTTTTGCGTCTGCGTCCATTGAGCTTGGCACGCGAATTCCAAATGTTCCTTCTTTCGTATCTCCGATTGTTACTTTGTTCTGCTCTGCTGTCAACTTTATATCAAAATCAATATAACGCACATCGTCAATCACTCCAAAAACAATCGAACGAACATCACTACAAACAACCTCACCGTTTTTTTCACCGAGCCAATGATTTTTCGTTACAAGTATTGCTGTTTTGCCGTTGTTGTCGGTTTTCAAAAATTCTTGATGAACAATTGCGTCTTTTGTCCAATGACGATTACCATTCACTGAGTCGTGCGAGAACCAAAGCGAACGATGGTGCGGATGATCTTTTTTTTCGTCTTGGATGTTTTTATTCATCGGGTATGCGCGGGTCATTGGTTTTTCGTTTGGTCCTATTATTTGCCAGATAATTGGGGTACCGTTAAAGTTTGTCCGGTATTCGGCGAACAATTTATCGTCAATTGTTACCCGATACCCAAAATCAGTTTTTGCCAATTTCAAAACCGGCTCCGCCGCCCAATTGACCGCACCACTCAACAACACCAAAATAAAAAATAAAAACCAAAGAATAACACGCATAAAAATTTATAGGATAAAGTTAAAAAACATTGCACAAAAGGTTACAAAAAAACCTCATATCGTTTCTGGTATATTCTCTGCGGATTTGATTACTTTTGCCGGATTACCAACGGCAATACAGTTTGCCGGAATAGGTTTGACCACAACAGAGCCAACACCAATAATAGAATTTTCACCAACATGATTGCAAAGTGTTACACCATTTCCAATCCAGACATTTTCTTTAATCTGGACAATAATTTGGTCTTGTTGTGTTTGGGGGTTATTGGCTTTATTCAGTTTTATTGTTTCGAGATTACCGTGTTGGTGTCGTCCGCTGAAAATATCAACATGCGAACCGACAAGAGTTTTTGTTCCAATTTGACATTTATTTATGCTGCACCATGCTCCTATTGAGACTGCTTGACCTACTTGAACTTCGCGGCTAAGAAAAACAGAACAAAAACCAATCGAAATATCCGTCGGAGCATCCCGCAACATCATATAATAAAACGCACGACGCAACCAAAGACCCACCAGACCCGGAAATAAAGAAAGAAACATTCCCATCGCCTTAAAAGAACAAAAACGTATGTAAACAAAGAACCACACCGGAAATGTTAACACAATAACGATAAAAAGGAGAATACACCTGATTCTTCCGCGTAAATTTTTGTTCATGGCGGTAATTAAAGAATAGGGAACTTCCCAAAAATGGTTTTTCACGAGCAACCTTAACAAATCCCCGATGTGGTATCCCTTCGCGATCTTAATCTCACAGGGGCGACCGCAAGGGTCGCCCCTACATTCGATAAATTAATGATGTGATTACTTTGTCCCTTAAAAACATTGCACAAATTATTTTTCGATCAATTTTACGGCTTCATCGTTCAACGGCATAATGTAATAATCGCGGAATAAACAACCCTGATTACCTCCGCCGTGTAGTTGCAGTCCGGTCAAACCTTCTTTGGCACATTTTGGATCAACAATGTCCGTGATCTTTT
The DNA here is from genome assembly GCA_031268995.1 of Planctomycetaceae bacterium. Classification (GTDB taxonomy): domain Bacteria; phylum Planctomycetota; class Planctomycetia; order Pirellulales; family Thermoguttaceae; genus WRKP01. The sequence continues at coordinate 5,091 of JAIRWK010000391.1, read as the reverse complement.
GCCCGTTGAGAAAAGTAACGAGATGATCGCCAACTGCAACCGTTCCAACCTCATTCCAATCACCAGACTTAAAAATCTTCTTCGCCAAATTAACATTGCGGGAAACCCAGCCCCGCCCTTCAACCTCCCACAAACCAGCAGTGTCTCCGCCAATTGCTATTTCGCATTGGAATCCCTTTAACCAATACGGCTTGTCAATTTCGGACGCGCGAAAATAAAGACCGCTGTTGCCGGAAATCATTTTGAATGACACCTTGACCGCAAAATTTTTGTAGGATTCCTTGCTCAATACCAAACCGTCTTTCGGTTGACCTTTTTCCGTAACACCTCTGAGCGAACCGTCTTCCAAAATCTCCCATTTGCCGACAGGTTTAGTTTCAACCGCACCGAATTTTTTGTCCGCATACAATGGAACCCAAGAAGTTGCCGGAAGCTCACTTATTTGAATATTACGCCAGCGCACTTGACCACTATCACCCGAAGAAACTTGAAATCCAAATATCCCCTCGACTTCCGCCAAATCGACCAAATCACTGACTTTCTCACCATTCAACCACGTTTTAATTGATGGACCAACACATTGAATAACAATTTCATTCCAATCATTATTCTTAAATGCTTTGTTTATTTTGTCTTGCAATTCAGGCGTTTGCGGAGTCAAATAACAGCTTCGGCGATGTTCGTCAAAAATATTCGCCGTATCTTTTTCGGGGAGAATTTCGCATTGATAGCCAACAAGCAATTCGTTCGCGTCTTTTTTCTGGACAAATGAACGAAATTGAACGCCTGAATTACAATTGACATCAAACTTTACATCAAATTTCATTACGAAATTCGAGTACTTTTTCTCAGTACACAAAAAAGTATCAACCCCGCTCCCGCTCTTGCCCACAAGAACGCCGCCGTCTTCGACAGTAAAAGTTGCGTTGCCGCCGTGTTTGACCCACCCCGCAACCGGTTTACCGTTTTCCGTCCACGAAACGGTTTTTGTTGGAATCAGTTGAACGAACTCGCCGTCCGCCGCAAACACAACCGCCGCACTCGAAAAGATTAAAACCGAAAAAACTGAAAATTCACGAACATACGAAAAAAAACTTCCCATTAAATTTACCCCTTCAAAAAAATTTATACCGCAACCCATCGCTCTCAAAATCGATTACGGTTAGTTGTTAATAATTATTAGCCGCCTAATTACGGTTGTTTGATAACCTTTGTTCCTGCGGGACTTTGTGGGAGCTGATTTTCTCCGTCCCGTTAGGGACGAAATGTTGGTAGAAAACAGTGCCAAAAATATTTTGCGTCCCGTTAGGGACGCAATGCGATTACAATTTAAACCGTTTGAAGAGTCATCACATTCCGTCCCTAGCGGGACAGCGTTTTTCAACACTACGTTTTCTACCAATATATTGTCCTTAACAGGACAGAGACACCAAGTTACGCTCGAGCTGTTTTGAAATTCCTGAAGCTGAAGACGCAAGCGCAGTATCCCGAAACGGTTGTTCAAGGGCGAAGCCTACCGCCCATACCGGCATCGGGATACTCATCACCGATCATCAACTTTATACAACGGCTGGCGATAATTGTTTTTTGATTTCTGTTGCTACAAGTTCTGGTGTGGCATGGTTTATTGTTTTTTCTCCGACAACAACTGTCGGTCCCTTATCGCAATTTTCCGCGCAAAACGCCGCCTCAACTTGTAAAACATCGCCCAAAGATTCCGCTTGAATAAAATCTTCAACCTTTTCAAGCAAAATCTCACTCCCATTTGCAAAACAACTTGTTCCCACACAAATAGTTACTTTTACCTTTGCCCCCGTGCCGTAATTCATCACCGGCAACGTAATACCGCTTATCCGCCGCCGATTCCGATACGTCGTATGCAACAACGAATGAGCAGCATGACCACCAATACCGCCCTCAAAATACTTTTCATAACAATCCAATAACTGTTTATTATCTTGAGGATTATGCAATTTCATGTTGGCATCCGACTTGTACAAACCCGCAGCACGGGCGACCCGCGTTTTCATGTCATTCGTAACCGGTTGACCGGCACCGCCAACACAACCAAGCGGACAAGCCATCACTTCGATAAAATCGTATTGCACTTCACCCTTGCGAACCCAATCCGCAACCTTGCGAGCATTGGTTAAACCATAAACCACACAAACATTTACCTCTAAATCGCCTACATTCAAAACTGCATCTCGAATTGATTTCTCTCCGCGTACTTCATTGAATTCGAATTTTTCCAACTTCTTGCCCGTAATTTTCTCAACTGCAAACCGCAACGCCGCTTCCATCACGCCGCCGGTTGTGCCGAAAATCACGCCGCCGCCCGTGTAAGAATTAAACGGTTCGTCCGGCTCCGCCGGCTCAAGTTCGTTGAAACGCAAACCCGCCTCCTCAATCATCCGAACCAACTCATGCGTTGTCAAAACATGGTCAACATCAGCAATACCATTCCTGATAAATTTTTCCTGTTTGCATTCGTATTTCTTTGCTGTACAAGGCATTATCGATACAACTACCAAATCTTCCTGTTTTACGCCAAGTAAATCCGGCAAAATTAACCGTGCAGTTGTGCCGAATATATGTTGCGGCGAGCGGCATGTTGAGAGGTTGTGCAATAAGTCCGGCAGAAATTGTTCGGCAAATTTTACCCACGCCGGACAACAAGACGTAAATAACGGCAAATTCTCGCCTTTCACCTTGCGTTGTATAAATTCCGTCGCCTCTTCAAATATTGTCTGGTCTGCCGCAAAACTCGTGTCAAATACGCGATCAAATCCTAACGCCTTAACCGCCGCAATAATACGACCAATCTCAACCGCGCCCGGCACACCGCCAAACGCTTCGCCTATCGCAACCCTAACCGCCGGCGCAATTTGAACCACAACCGTTTTAGAAGGATCGTTAATCATCTGCCAAACCTTGTCAACATCATCCCGAACAGTCAACGCGCCGACAGGACAAACAGTAGCACAAAGTCCACAATTCACACACTCTACGTCAGCGAGATTTTTGTTGAACGGCGGAACAACTGTTGATTTTGCCCCGCGTCCTGCGAATCCGATTGCGCCGACACCTTGAATTTCGTTGCACGCGCGGACGCAATCGCCGCAAAGGATACATTTGTTAGGATCGCGGACAAGCGAGTAACTTGAACGGTCAACAGGTTTTCGGACAAATGTTCGTTTGAATCTAACATCGGTGATGCCGTGTTGTCGGGCGAGGCTTTGCAATTTGCAACGTGTATTTTTGGAGCAGAGCGTGCAATTTTGATCGTGATTTGCGAGAATTAGTTCAAGGGCAATTTTCCTGATTTCGCGGATTCCTTCGGTGTGTGTTTGAACTTCCATTTCTTCTTGAGGTTGCGTGGAACAAGACGCGACAATTCCAAGCCCTTTCACCTCGACAAGGCAAAGTCTGCATGCGCCGTAAATGCTTAATTCGGAATGATAGCAGAATGTCGGAATGTCGATTCCGGCTTTTCGCGCAACTTCAAGAAGGTTACGTTCGCCTTCGATTTTAATTTTAGCACCGTTAATAGTCAGGAATTTGGCGGTTTCGGTCATTTTAGATTGGGGTTAACCGAAGCCAGCATGGGCGGCAGGTTTCGCTCTTGAACAACCGCTTCGCGATGTTACGCTTGCGTGTTCAGCTTCGGGAGTTTTAAAACGGCTTGAGTATAAAGTTAGGGTTTGCGGCAGTGGAAAATTGGAATTGGCAACACATTTTCCCCACCAAGCACGAATCATTCTATACAATTCAAACCTTTTCGCAAGGGAGGCAATACACCGCCACCACCGGATCAGATGCCCCAAAAATCCTATTTAAAAATCAGCACGCAGATGGCGCAGATTCTCTGAAGATAATCGCAGATCAGATTCTATTTTCTGATCTTGCGAATATCTCCTCCAAATCTGCGTCGTCTGCGTACCGATTTTTAAAAATGGACAAAGCAGAAAATTTATTTTTCAGGGACGGCGAAATAATCTGTTGAAATTATTGATTGGCTTTGGCGGGTTGAACGAGCCGTTTGAATTTTGGAATTGGGTTCTTACCCCGTTTCCCCAAGGCGAGGTTGTGGCACTTCCGCCGAACGAGCCGTTTGAATTTTGGAATTGGGTTCTTGTTCCACTTCCCCAAGGCGAGGTTGTGGCACTGCCACCGAGCGAGCCGTTGAAATTTTGGAATTGGGTTCGTGTTCCGTTACCCCAAGGTTTGGTTACCGTGCTAGAACCATCGGAAAAAGTTGTCCGTGTTCCGCTTCCCCAAGGTGTGGTTATTCCAGCTGGTTGTTGGGCAATCGAAGCCAAACCCCAAAGTGCTACAACCAACAATGTGGCAAAAACAAACATGTTACGGATCATTATGAGATCTCCTTGTTAAAATTGGTTAGTAAAATATTGATCGGTGAAATACAATATCCTCACATCGCAATACGTCAACTGACTTACATTCCACTGAATAGTTATACACAAACATTTCCCTATTTTCACCTATCCAAAATACCGAAAAAGCATATATTTTATTTCCCAACTTCTACAAACTCTATGCTTTTAATGTCCGCCGATATAAAAGAGCTTTTTTCTTTCTGTTGTGTTAGAAAAATAATAGGTGTTACGCCTTCATACTGTTTGTCGTCATCATACTGAAAGCTTGAGGAAACAAATTTTGCTCTTTTAATTCGCTATATGCAATATAAACTTCTGGAAAATTTCCTTCCTTTATAAAAAGCAAATTGGTCATTTCAATTCTGATTCTATATTTATCCTTTTTGCGAACAATATTTTTAATAACCTCTGAGGTACCCACAACTTCGTAGAAAAGTATAGGACATTCTCGATCCAATTTCATATAGATTGCCCTTCCTTTTTCTTCAAGTTCATCAGCGACTCCTTTCATAAAATCAATATCAACACTTAAATCGCCGAATCGTTGATTCAAACGTTCCATTCTACTTTCTTTATTAACTCATGTTACGCACCCGGGTAAAAATTGGGCGAAAATACATATCAAAACAGGACTTTTTGTGTAAAAATGCCCTGAAAACGGTTGGGTTTAGGTTAAATGGGGAAACTAGAT
>JAIRWK010000377.1 GCA_031268995.1 Planctomycetaceae bacterium | reverse complement strand
GCACATCAATTTTTGAAAAATAATATATGATACGATAATACAATAAAATTTGGCGTTTTTTGATGCTTCAACTCCTTTGATTTATAGTGTGAAATGCCATTTTGCAAAAGTTCAGTTTATAAATAACCACAGAGAACACAGAGTTCACGGGGATAAGTTTTTTGAATACGAAATAGACGAAAATTTCATTTTCAACTCTTTCGTATATTTTCGTATTTAAAAATTTCCCTCTGTGGACTCTGTGTTCTCTGTGGTTGTTAAAAATTCCATCGACTGAATAATTACTATTCCTTTTTTGTCTTTGTGGTTAAAAAAATTTTTGGTGTTTGTTAAAGTGTTGTTCGAATTTTTGTTGCGATTGATTCTGGGGTCAATCCGAAGTTTTTTAGGAGGTATTGGTAATCACCTGGTTTGCAAAATGAATCGGGGATTCCGATGAAAAGTTGTGCGGGCGAGTTTGGCAAAGTTGCCTTGTGTTCGGCGACCGCGCTGCCAAGCCCGCCAATAATATTGTGTTCCTCAACCGTAACAATCAACCGCGTCTTTTTACACGCAAATTCTATTGCTTCTTTGTCAATCGGTTTAATTGTGTGCATATTGACAACCGCCGCCGAAATACTGTTGGTCTCAAGTATTTTCGCCGCTTCCAACGCAGCATAAACCATCGTCCCACAAGCAATTATCGTAACATCCTCCCCCGCTCGCAACCTAATAGATTTGCCAATCTCAAAATTATAATCCGCAGAATAAACTACAGGATTCCGAATACCACCGGTCAACCTAACATAAACCGGATTCAAATAATCCACCGCCGTAATCAACGCCTTAGCCAACTCGCAACAGTCCGCCGGCGAAACTATCGTCAAATTCGGAATCCCGCGAAGCACCGCAACATCTTCAAAACAACAATGCGTAAAACCTTGTGTTCCAAGCACTAAACCGCCTGCAAGCCCAACCATGCAAATGCGCCGACCACATTTATTCATGTAACCCAAATTTACCCGAATCTGCTCACAACACCGCATTGTTTGGAACGGGGCAAAAGTTGTTGTGATCACGCGGAAATTTTCGCTGGCAAGTCCCGCCGCTATTCCGATCATGTTTTGTTCCGCAATACCAACCTCAATAAAATTTTCGGGATATTTTCGACGAAGCGGCTCAAGACCGCCGGACGATACTACATCCGCAGAAATCACTACTATATCAGAATTTCGGCTGACAAGCTCCGACGCGACAAAACCAAACGCAGGACGCGGTCCAATCCGAGACCATAATTTTATATTAGCTTCTGTGATTATGCTAAACATCATTAACCTCTAACCGTTGCCTTCAAATTCCGCAACTGCCGCATCGTATTGCGATTTTGATAAAACATTGTGGTGCCATGCGGAGTTATTTTCGGAAAACGTAAAACCATGCCCTTTGATTGTATTCGAAATAAACATCCAAGGTTTACCGTCCATTTTGTATTTGTTGAATGCGTAAAGAAGTTGCTCAATATCGTTTCCCTCTACATCAACTACATTCCAACCAAATGCACTCCACTTAAATTCAAAATTGTCATTGTTCATTATTTCACTCGTTTTACCGCTCATTTGAAATAAATTTTTGTCAACTATTGCGATCAGATTATCTAGTTCAAAATTAGCGGCTGCCATCGCGGCTTCCCAAATACTTCCTTCGTTGCATTCTCCGTCTCCAATACAAACGTAAACACGGCGATTTTTTTGATTTTTCTTTTTAGCCCCCAATGCAGCACCAACCGCCAACGAAAGACCCATTCCAAGACTGCCCGTCGAAAACTCGATTCCTTTTGAGTGGTCGATTATTGGGTGTGTTGTAAAATTGCTGTCGTTTTTTTGAAACGAGTCAACATCTTCTTGACTCAAAATACCAACTTCCGCCAACATCGCATAAAGCGCAATTCCAGTATGACCTTTGCTCAAAACAAACCTGTCCCGATCTTCCCAATTCGGATTTTTTGGATCATATCGCAAAACAGAACCATACAACACAACAAGTAACTCAACTATCGATAACGCCCCGCCAAGATGCGCTCCGCTTGAACCGGCAGCATACGCCATGTCAAGAATCCGCCGCCGAACTTTTCTTGCCATCAACTCCAATCGTTTCAATTCAACACCTTTAACTTCCATCACATCATCCCCCCATCAACACGTAAAACTTGCCCCGTTACAAAAGATGCCAAATCCGATGCTAAAAATAACACAACATTCGCAACTTCACGCGGTTCCGCCAACCGCTTTAACACTGTACGTTTGATACGCTCCTCAATAACTTCAGATTTGGCGTTCCTGATCATGTCAGTTTCTGTCATTCCCGGCACAACTGCGTTAACAGATATTCCAGATAAACCAAGTTCGTTAGCAAGTTTTTTCGTTGCGCCAATGAGTGCTGATTTACTGGTTGCATACTCAAATTGGTCAAGCCCATCAAGTCCATCTGTTGATGAGATAAAAACAATTCTTCCTTGTTTTTGACGGCTCATTATTCGTGATACCAGTTGCGTGAGGAGGATTTGCGCAAAAAAATTGATTTCAAAAGTATTTTTGATCTGATCCATCGGGGTCATCGCAAAAAGCATATTGTCGGGAACAACTCCAGCGTTATTTACAAGAATGTCAACCGGTTTCTTTTCCGACATGATTGTCTTAACACCGTTTTTTATCTGATCGGCATCGGCAAGATCAAAATAAACCGGTTTAACATTTACGTTTCGCTCCTGTGCGAGTTTAGTTGTAAATTCGTGGAAGTCGTCCGTAGGCTTCCGCGCATGCGCCCAAACATTCGCCCCATTCCCCGCAAAAACTTCAACAATCGCTTTGCCTATCCCACGATTACAACCAGTAACAATCGCATTTTTCCCTTTGAGTAACATAACCACTAACCAAAAATTATTGTTGAAAGTTTCTTAAAAACATAAACCGTTCCCTAACGGGACAGGGAAGTATCAAATAGTTAAAAAAACGTCAACCTCATTATACTGAAGCTACTTTAAAATTCCTGAAGCTGTGGAAAACCTGCAACGCAGAGCGTTAGGCAAACGCAACAACGTGAAGCGGTTGTTCAAGGGCGAAGCCCATCGCCCTACCGGCTGCGGTATAAACAGGTTTTGTGCGGACAAAAATAACTCAACAAATATTTCAATGAGATAATGAGGTTTACGTGTGAGGGATTCATTGGCTACGGAGGTAGTTTCGTTAAAAAATTAGGTGAAAATGAGGTTTGTGGAAGTTTCCTTTATTTTTTCTGTTTCAACCGCTCTACCTCTGCAAGCAATTTTTCAATTTCTTCGTCTCGCTTCTCAAGCTCTTTATCTCGTTTTTCGATTTCTCCGTCTCGTTTTTCGATTTCTTTGTCTCGTTTTTCAAGTTCTTTCCCTAGCTTTTCACGTTCTTCTCGACCTTCCCTTCGACCTTCCATAATTCCTTCGTCTCTGTAGGAATTGAACATGCTCCTTTCGTGGCTTCGATTACTTGCCATGTACTCGTAAGCCTCTCGCTCATCAGGCGCAAGATTCTCTACCGCAAGCAATTTACGCGCCTTACGAATACCCTTAGCCCGAAACTCTTCTTTTATCTCGTCATGCTTGAAAAAATATAACCACTCGTCCAAACTGTCCTTCGTAACATCCGCAAATTTGTTGACCCTCAAAATATAATATTCAGGATAAATATCGCTCGCATTCTCCTTGCCAAATGTTTTACATTGAAGCTCGGAAAGTTTAAGCTCGTCGTTCTCGTGCAAACCCATAAAACGGGTTTTGCCATGATAGATATAATCAATGCCTTGCCCTAAATCACAATACACAATGTTGATCGAATAAACCTTCTTAACCTCCAAATACGAAGAACCCTCAAACATGTGTTCGGCTATCGTTTTGCTCGTGCCATATAACATGCGGTGAAAATAATCTATCTCATTGGCAAATTGCAACTCAACCAACATAATC
>JAIRWK010000285.1 GCA_031268995.1 Planctomycetaceae bacterium | reverse complement strand
CGATAATTCTATTTGGAAATCTCCTAAACCTTGTCTTGGTTTTTTGGCTTTTACACTTGTTGAGCTTTTAGTGGTGATAGCGATCATTGGCGTTTTAATTGCGCTGCTTTTGCCCGCTGTTCAAGCAGCACGAGAAGCGGCACGCCGTACACAATGTCTCAACAAAGTTAAACAATTGAGTCTTGGTTGTCATGTTCATCACGACTCGTATGGTTCGCTAATGTCCGGTTACGGAAATGTTATCAATGCAGCATCCAATACTCGAATTGATCGATGGAGTGGTCTTGTATTGCTTTTGCCTTTTATTGAGCAAACTGCTCTTTACTCAAGATTTATGACAGAAGCAAGCGGATCAGGTGCACCGTCAAGTTTCGATCCGCCAGCTACTTCTCCAAGAAGAGTAGCTGTTAACGCGTTTGTTTGTCCAGCAGATACAAATAAACCAGCAAGCCCGTATAACTTAATAGCGCGAACCAATTATCGTATGTGCGGCGGTGATTCACCGTTCTCATTTTTAAATTACACAAGAGTTGACACTATTAATAATGGGCTGGGACATCCATATTTTACAAATGTTCAATGGATGCGGGGGTGCTTCGGTTATTGTACAGAGTACACATTAGACTCCATCTCAGACGGAACAAGTAACACATTATTGTACTCAGAACGTGCTACTTCTGCCAATATAAACGGTGTTTTACGTATTGTTGAAACGGGACTTGCTAATTTCAACAATAATGCTCCATGGGTTGGTACCAACGAAAACGCATCCGTAAATAGGCGTTCGGAATGCATTAATTCACGAAATGGTTCTTTGTATAAAAACCCATTAACGGGTGTTACTTATCCTGGTAGCTATGATGGATCTTTGGGTTGGAATTACACTGACGGTTATTATTTACATAGTTTTTTTTACACGGTTATTTCGCCGAATGGACCCAGTTGTTATTATCGTACCAATCGTGATTTGGGAATAATCACGCCAACAAGTAATCATTCAGACGGAGTTACGGTTGGTCTGGCTGATGGTTCGGTACGGTTTATAAATGACGCAATTGATATCGGAACAGGTGACGCGGCAAACCGTGACAAAAGCTCTTCCGTTTATGGCGTTTGGGGAGCATTGGGTTCCCGTAGTGCCGGTGAAAGTGTAACATTACCTTAAAAAGGAGATTAATTATGAAAATGTACTCAAGCTGTTTTGAAATTCCTGAGGCTGAACACGCAAGCGTAGCATCGCGAAGCGGTTGTTCAAGGGCGAAGCCTACCGTCCATACCGGCTTCGGTATAAGATTTTTTTGTTTATTGATGTCAATCGTTTCGGTTTTGTCAGTTTATGGTTGTGGACCAGCTCGTCCGACGGGTATGCCGCAAACCGCACCGTGTGAAATCCGTGTTCTCAAAAATGGTGTTCCAATGCAAGGTGTAGATGTATCATTATTCAGAGAAGAAGGCAATAGTGCATTAAGCATTATGGCATACACAGATTCAAACGGCATCGCAAAAATAAAAACATCGTGGGGTAATTACACAACAAATGGCGCACCTATTGGCAAAAGTAAAATTACTTTGACGAAGCATGTTGAGTTACCGTCTGATGGAGTTACCGATTCGCAAATTGAGAAATTTACACCCGAAGAAGCTACGGCTTACGAGGAAAAACGTGAAGCCGAAATCGATAAACTTCGCCCAATTCAAAAACAATTCTCAAATTTCGAGACAACTCCATTTGAGATAATTGTTGATGAAAAAAACGGCGGAAATTTAACAATTGACATCGAAAAAGAAATTACCGCAAAAGAATAAATTTGCGGTTAGTGACTCGCGATACGAATCCGTGAGTAATAGTAGACACCGCAAAGGCGAGGAAGGCAAAGAAGGATATTTGAAAAAACTTCGTGCGACTTTCCCGCCTTCGCAGTGTTTGCCTTCGTGGATACGTATCGCGAGTTAAAATTTCCGGAAGTTCCCTAAAGATCGAACCTTTGCGGTTTTAGAGATTTTGGTCTTTTGATTGGAATAGGCGTTGTACGTATTTGGCTAGGATGTCGGTTTCGATATTTACTTTGTCGCCTATCTTGCGTAAGCCTAGTGTTGTTACTTTTAACGTGTACGGAATTAGCGCAACACTAAATAATTCGTCTTCACACTTCACAATAGTTAAACTCACTCCGTCAACCGCTACCGAACCCTTTGATGCCATTTGAACCGATAATTCCGGCGATACTTTGAAATAATAATCTTGCCACTCGCCCAAATCGTCAATACGAATTAACTCGCCTTGCCCGTCAATATGCCCCGAAACAAAATGACCGCCCAAACGCTCGCCAACCACTAACGAACTCTCAAGATTAACGCGACTACCAACACCCAATTCACCAAGATTTGTACGCGAAAGAGTTTCAGGTCCAGCTTGAAATTCAAACTTGTTTCCAGATTTGCCAATCACTGTTAAACAACAACCATTGACCGCCACACTATCAGAGATATTGACCGAGTTGCCGATCAATAAATCCTTAATCTCAAGCCGACAACCAACACCCTCACGCACCAAACCAGATACCACCCCCAAAGACTCAACTATCCCCGAAAACATAAAAATACCCCTCCCTTGCCGTGTTACCCTGAACTTTGCTCAATTTGCCAATACTCCAATTCAATCGGCGTGCTTCTGCCAAACAAATTCACAATCACCGTAACACGACCACTCGTATAATCAATCGCATCCACAACCCCATTCAAACTCTCAAAACTTCCTTCCTTGATTTTGATTTGGTCGCCAATGCTATAACCTACTTTTAGTTTTGGTGATTCGGCAGGGTCTTCCTTCTCCGCCGCTAACATTCGTTGAACCTCATGCGGCAACATCGGTGTCGGCTTGCCAACCGCGCCCGTGAAATCACCAACACCCGGAATACCACGCACAAGAAACCAAGTATCGTCATTGATCTCCATGCAAATCATCAAATAACCCGGATACAACTTTCGCTTCACAACACGCTTTTTCTCATTGCGAATCTCCGTAACCTTCTCCGTCGGAACCAAAATATCACCAAAAAATTCATCCAACCCAGTAACTTTGATCCGCGTCTCCAAATACTTCCTTATCGCATCCTCACGATTGACCTGCACTTTCAAAATATACCAGTTCCTTCCCTTCGGAAATTCCCGCTCTTTTGCGGCTTCCGCCTCAGATGAACCTGCTTTGACGGTTTTTCTAGTGCCGGTACTTTTTTTTGCTTTAGGCTCTTTAGTTTTTGGCTCTCGTTTTTTCCTGACTGCGGTTTTCTTTTCGCCGCTTCCCTCTTCGGGATTCGTTTCATCAACCGGTTTCTGTTCCTCAAGAACACCATCCGCAACAACAGACTCGCCAACAGAATCCACCGACTCAGATTCCACTGACTCCTCATTCGTCAAGGATTCATCCTCACCGCCGCCTTTTTCTAACTCTGACAATTCTACCTCTAACATTAACAAGTCCCCACTTACCGCAACTGAATTTTCGCTCCAAAAAAATACGCCTACGGAATAACCCTAATGATCTTGAATATGGTCATCCACGCTAAATCAAAGAATAAAATCATGCCGGCTAAAATTACAAAAAACACCAGAACCACAACCGTTGACGAATACAACTCTTCCCGACTAGGCCACGAAACCTTTTCCATTTCGCCCTCCACTGACACGAGGAAGTTTGCAAACGTTGACCAGTTTACGAGCCTAAATGCAAACCAAGCACCCGCCAGAATAATCGCTATCGCAACAATTCCCGTAGCAATTCTTGCGACCTCCGGCGACCCGCTGACAAATGGCAACGAAGGCGACGTTATAAAAAAACGATACGCGCCACTGGCAAAAATTATAAAAACACCAAACGCCGTCAAACGCCGCGTAAGTACACCTTGACTAGGCTTAAAACGCCTAAAACGAAAAAGTTCCTTGATCAGATCAAACATGTTACTTTCCTAAATATATATTCTCACTTCCAAATTGCCCACACCAATTCAAAAATTTACACCGAGTCCGGCACAGGCAGTAGGCTTTGCCCCAAAACAACCACTCAACACCAGCCTCACCCGTCTTGTCTTTGGAATTTCAAAACGACTTGAGTTCGGCTTTAGTGCTTTATTCCCGTTAAAATTTGGATTACCGATTTGGCGCAACAAAGCATTAACATGAAGTTACAGGTTGACAGGGGAGGAGGGAATCGAACCCCCACCAGCGGTTTTGGAGACCGCAGTTCTGCCACTAAACTACTCCCCTGTGATATTGCATCGAAGTCGGTATAGACGGCATTAAAGGGCAACAGGGACAAAGGATTTATCCCAAATGTCCCTCCAAAACATTGTCCTAAACCATGCCGCCGTTATACCGTAGCCGGTAGGGCGATAGGCTTCGCCCTTGAACAACCGCTTCACGTTGTTGCGCTTGCGTGTTCAGCTCCATGAATTTTAAAGTGGCTTGAGTATAATTAACCAAAATTGAACGACTCGTTACTATTTCAACACTTTCGTTACGACACCCGAACCGACGGTTTTACCGCCTTCACGAATTGCAAACCGTACATTTTCTGACATTGCAATCGGAGAAATCAATTCGACTTTCAGTTTGACATTATCGCCCGGCATACACATTTCGGCTTCGCCGAGAAGTGTCAAAGCACCGGTAACGTCTGTTGTTCTGAAATAGAATTGCGGGCGATAACCGGAGAAGAACGGGGTTGAACGTCCGCCTTCATCCTTCGACAAGACGTAAACTTCAGCCTCGAATTCGGTGTGCGGCGTAATCGTACCCGGCTTCGCAATAACTTGACCTCTTTGAATGTCGTCGCGTTTGATACCGCGAAGCAAAAGTCCGACGTTGTCTCCCGCTTGACCTTGCTCGAGTTCTTTCTTGAACATTTCAACACCGGTAACAACCGTTTTTTGTTTCTCTTCGCTAAAGCCGACGATTTCAACTTCTTCACCGACCTTGATTACTCCACGCTCAATTCTTCCGGTTGCAACCGTTCCACGCCCCTCAATCGAGAAAACATCCTCAATTGCCATCAAAACCGGCTTATCTTGTTCGCGAACTGGTTCCGGTATGTTGTTATCCAAAGCTTCCATAAGCTCGGTAATACATTTCGACGCTTCGGGGTCGCTCGGCTTTTGTTGTGCTTTGACCGCAGCACCGCGAATAATCGGCACTTCGTCGCCCGGGAAATCGTACTTGCTCAACAACTCGCGAATCTCAAGCTCAACAAGCTCCAATAACTCAGGATCGTCAAGCAAATCGACTTTGTTAAGAAACACGACCAAATTCGGAACATTCACTTGACGGGCAAGCAAAACGTGTTCACGAGTTTGCGGCATTGGACCGTCGGCAGCGGATACGACAAGAATCGCACCATCCATTTGAGCGGCACCTGTAATCATGTTCTTAATAAAGTCCGCGTGCCCCGGACAATCAATATGCGCGTAATGCCTTTTCTCCGTCTCATATTCAACGTGAGCAACGGCAATCGTTACAGTTTTCGTAGCGTCACGAACCGTACCGCCTTTTGCGATATCGGCGTAACTTTTGACCTTAGCCAATCCCTTTTCTGCTTGTACAGCAAGAATTGCACTAGTCAATGTTGTTTTGCCATGATCGATATGACCAATCGTTCCCACATTTACGTGTGGTTTAGTCCTGTCAAATTTCTCTTTTGCCATTTTTTATATTCTCCTAAATTCTAAAAGTTATACCCGACTTCGGGTGGGGAATGCGTCTCGCGTTCAGTGTCTTGCCGACCCATTCGGGCAACTCACTCTTTGACAACGCAACGTTTCACATAATCCAAACACAAAAATCACCGTCACAAATCATACGCCAAAAATAAAATCAATACTTCAGCCAACCCAAACCACAAACTCCAATGTTGAACAAACATTCCGCGTTACGGATTCACCGCAACTCCAATTTGGCATAAATAAGATTTACCTTCGACGAAAAAAATGAAACAACAAATCGTGTTATACCAAAACCGACATGAGCGGTAGGCTCCGCTCTTGGATGACCGTTTCGCGTTGTTACGCTTGCGTGTCCGGTTTCGGAAATTTAAACAGCCTGAGTTTACGTATTCAGCTTCGGGAACTTTAACAGCTCGAGTATGCCCAATTCACGCACAACGTTGTCTCTGCCTAGCTACGATCACTCACGACGTTATAGACTATTTACACTTGAATTTCGATGACTGTTGCTTGCCTAGCTATTGTAAGTCAGGTTTTGCGTATTCAGGTCAACGAAATTCATAGCGAGCAAATTATATACCAAAATAAATTCAGTACAACACAAACGTAAGTGAGCAAGCTGTTGATGAGATTCGAACTCATGACCTCGTCCTTACCAAGGACGTGCTCTACCTACTGAGCTACAACAGCAAACCACAGCAAAGCGGGTGAAGGGAATCGAACCCTCATCTTCAGCTTGGAAGGCTGCGGCTCTACCACTGAGCTACACCCGCCTTGAAAAAACCACTTCTATCCTGTTTCAAACCGTCCACAATACACCACATGGACTTCGCCTTTGAACAACCGCTTCACGTTGTTGTGATTGTGTGTTCAGTTCCATGAATTTTAAAGTGGCTTGAGTATAAAAATTGGGGGATGGAGGATTCGAACCTCCGAAGTCGTTGACAACAGATTTACAGTCTGCCCCCTTTGACCGCTCGGGAAATCCCCCGTAATTTTCAACCGTCCTCAACTTGCCACCGCAACACAAAAATTTGTTCGAGGACAAAGCCTATCGATTGCATTGGTTTTGCAACAAAACGCAAAGCTGACGATGGGACTTGAACCCGCAACCTGCTGATTACAAATCAGCTGCTCTACCGATTGAGCTACGTCAGCAATAGTTGCCGCTACGGCTTTTCCATAATCAGTAATCAGTACTGGCGGTAAACTTCGGAATATACCGCAGCCGGTATGGGCAAAACCTATTGCCCACGCCAGCTACGGTAGAACATGCAACAGGAATACAAATATTAACTCATATTTCGTATAAGACAAGAGGGGGGACAATACAACAAATATACCGTAGCCAGTATAACAATCTGCCCAATTCCCTTGTTCTTTCCCCAATATCCGAAATAATCGGCGGTCGCTCTATTATTCCTTTTTCTTTTCGATTTGCCGCCATTTGTCCTGAACGTTTTCCTCTCCGTCGAAATAGTTTACCTGCGAGTTATTCCCGAAAATCTCATCCATCGGCAGGAGATTTATTTTATTTGAGTCGGGATACTCACACACATCGAATCCGATATACCGTAGCCGGTAGGGCGACAGGCTTCGCCCTTGAGCAACCGCTTCACGTTGTTGCGTTTCCGTAATCAGCTTCATGAATTTTAAAACAGCTTGAGTATATTTTTGGGGGCGATGCCGTTACAGGACTAAAATGAGTTTTTAGAACTTCTCCGTAGCCGGTAGGCTTCGCCCTTGAATAACCGCTCCATATTGTTACGCTTGCGTGTTTATTTTAGGTAATTTCAAAACAACTTGAGTATAAATTGTTAAAGTTATTGAATTTCTGACAAAAAAAAGAATTTCCCAGACCAAATTTGGAACGTTCCGAAGTCCGTTCGGAATGTTCTTTTTTCATTTCGGAACGTTCCGAAGTCCGTTCGGAATGTTCTTTTTTCGTTTCGGAACGTTCCGAAGTCCGTTCGGAACATTCTTTTTTCGTTTCGGAACGTTCCGAAGTCAGTTCGGAACGTTCTTTTTTCGTTTCGGAACGTTCCGAAGTCCGTTCGGAACGTTCTTTTTTCGTTTCGGAACGTTCTTTTTTCGTTTCGGAATGTTCTGAAATCCGTT
This sequence comes from Planctomycetaceae bacterium, assembly GCA_031268995.1. Taxonomy (GTDB): domain Bacteria; phylum Planctomycetota; class Planctomycetia; order Pirellulales; family Thermoguttaceae; genus WRKP01. Next base: position 7,256 of record JAIRWK010000285.1, on the reverse strand, counting down.
CGGATTGTCCCAAAATACGTTCTGATTGTCCAAAAATATGTTCTGATTGTCCAAAAATATGTTCTGATTGTCCCAAAATATGTTCTGATTGTCCCAAAATACGTTCTGATTGTCCAAAATCAGTTGTGAATTGCTAAAAACTCATTTTAGTCCTGTAACGGCAACGTCCCAGCCGCCGAAATCGGAAGCGGGACGTTTCCGCTACAATTGGTTTTTGGAATTTCCCTAAAGTTAATGGGAATCACCCCTAGCCCCTACGAAGAATGGGAATTATTTCACTCCTTCGGAGGTGGCAGGGTTGGTTTCTTTTACTTTAGAACCGCCCTAAAATAAAACCGTTTATTGAACATTAATGGTCTTTTTTTGTGGATAAATAGTATTTTTAGAAATTCCTCTAAGCTCATTGACTTAAAAAATATTACCACGCATATTATTAAAGATATGATGAAGCTGCCATGAAATTCATATTTCAAAGACTGTATGTATAGTAGCCGGTATGAGTAGTAGGTTTCGCCAAATAACAACCGTTTTAAGTTATTGCAATTCAGTGTTCGGTTACATGAATTTTAAAATAGCCTAAATGTAGCACATATTTTGAAAATCATTTATTGTAAATGTTCAATAGTAAACATATTGAACATTATTTACAATCTTATACTCATCGCACGATGAAGTTCAGTTTTTATTTTTTTTGACATGATTGACAGGATAGCAGAATAGACAGGATTTTATTATATCCTGACAATCCTGTTATCCTGTTATCCTGTCTTAAAAAGATGAATTCCATAGCAACTACAGTATACTTTCGCAATTAGTGAAAGTTCCATTTTTCACACCATACCGAAAGGGGTATTTCTACTTTCAACATGTTCATTATAATAGTAGGTGAATTAACTCGTGCGGGCAATTGCGATGGTTGCCTGTACCTTTATCAGTGTTACCGATAAAAATCGTGTAACCCAAAAATTAAATATTATGACAAACACGACACAAAATATATCAAATACACCAAATACTAAACGTAATCGGTTGAATTATTTTTTATTGATTTTTGTTATGATTGTTAGCGGCTTGGCTGGTTGGTTTCTTTCTTTGAATCGTCATGTTGTGCTGCGTGTTGGCGGCAATGATTCTGAGACTTCTGAACGTAAAATTATTTTTTACCAGTCGCCAATGCATCCTTGGATTAAATCAGATAAGCCAGGTAAATGCACAATTTGCGGAATGGCACTTGCGCCGGTTTACGAAGGCGACGCGGCAATCACCGGCAATTCTGATTTTATCAAATTGACCGACATGACTCGCGCAATAATCGGCGTAACCTCAACACCCGCACGAATCGCGCCGTTAAAACGTACATTGCGAGTTGCCGGCATTATCAGCGACGACGAAACACAACACCGAATCCTTTCTGCACAAGCACCGGGGCGTATTGAGAAATTGTACATAAATCAAGTTGGAATTGATGTCGTCGGCGGTCAACCGCTTGCCGAAATCTATAGCCCCGAATTGCAAACCGCACAACGTCTCTACTTGGAAAAACTAAGCATCTACTCGACCAATTCCGGCGCGGTAACGTATTCTGAATTTGCCACAGCACGTGAAAATTTATTGTTGCTTGGTATGCTTGACGAAGATATTAAAAAACTTGACACTACCCAAAAACCAGACCCGATTATTGTTGTCCGCAATCTTGCCGAAGGTACGGTCATCTCTCGCAAAGCCTACGAAGGACAATACGTAAATGTTAACGATGAACTATTCGAAATCGGTAATTTCTCTTCGCTTTGGTTTGTTTTTGACGCTTACGAAAGCAGTTTGCCGTTTATCAGACTTAATCAAAAAGTTACGGTTTTGTTGCCATCGTTTCCCGAAGAAATATTTGCCGCGCCTATAACATTTATCGATCCTAGTTTGAATAATTCGACGCGGACAGCACGAGTTCGTGTTGTTATTTCCAACCCGCAAAAACGTATATTGAACCGCCAAACGGCAAACGGAATTATCAATATCGAAACGGAACCATTGCTTATCGTTCCGCGAAGCTCAATACTTTATACGCGAAATATTCCTGTTGCTTATGTCGATTTAGGCGACGGCGCGTACCAACTTCGGAATGTTCAATTGGGCAAAACCGGTGATGACGATGTTGAAATAATAAGCGGTATCAAGGAAGGTGAAAAAGTTGTAACACAATCGGCGTTGTTGATTGACAGCCAAACTCAACTCGCACACATCACCGACTCGCCCGACCACACAGAACAGCAAAACGAATCCGATGACAATAAAAACACAACACCAAAATTAACTACGCCCGTTATTTTGCCGGATAAACTCATAGAAATAATGAATACGGCAACCGCCGCGTTGTCTTCAGATAATCTCGCCGAATACCAAAAACAACTCCCAACGTTGATCGAACTTGTCAACCAAACAACAGACGAAGTACACGAAATACTTGTACCATTGGCGGCGAAATTGACGGCAGGTAAAGATTTGAAAGACGCACGGCAACCGTTTGAACCTTTCAGCAATTCATTTGCCGACATCGTCAGGTTGCAACCTGCTGAAAAAAGACAAGCGAAAATTTTCCAATGCCCAATGTCGCCGGTTTTAGGAACAGCACGCTGGATACAAAATCAAAACAACGAAGTACTGAATCCGTTTTTCGGCTCAGAAATGTTAAATTGCGGCGTAGAGTTACAGTAACTCATGTTACGCATCCGCGAAAGACAAACACTGCAAAGGCGAGGAAGGCTAAAAAGGATATTTTAAAATTCTGTGCGCCTTTGTGGTAAGAAAACAAAATTATATTGTAGCCGATGTGGACAGTAGGCTACTTTAGAATTCACGAAGTTGAACACGCAAACGTAACACAATGTAAAGCGGTAGTTCAAGGGCGAAACTCTGCCTATGCCGATTGCGGTACAGAGATAATTCAAAATGATTTCATCTATTATTCGTTGGTCGCTTCACAACCGTTTTTTGGTGATAGCGGCATTTATTGGGATTTGTGCTTGGGGAGTTAGAGCTTTGTATCAGACACCAGTTGATGCCTTGCCCGATCTCTCTGAAAATCAGGTAATCGTTTACGCCGATTGGGCAGGTCGCTCGCCGCAAGAAGTTGAAGACCAAATTACATATCCGCTCTCCGTGTCATTGCAAGGACTCGCAGGCGTTAAAACCGTACGCGCGACATCAATGTTCGGCTTCGCTTTTTTGACGGTTATATTCGAAGACAACATTGATACATATTTTGCCCGAACCCGTGTACTTGAACGCCTAAATTCTCTTGGCGATATTCTTCCGCAAAATGTTGTTGCGCGGTTGGGACCCGACGCGACAGGATTAGGTTGGATTTACCAATACTATCTTAAAACCGACAAGAACGCCCAACAAGATTTAGGCACCCTTCGCACTCTGCAAGATACTTACATCCGATACCAAATCGCCGCCGTACAAGGTGTCGCCGAAGTGGGAAGTATCGGCGGATTCGTTAGACAATACCAAGTAGAAGTGTCATCGCTAAAATTAAAACAGTTCGACATCACGCTCGGTCAAGTAATGGACGCTATCACCAATAGCAACACAAATGTCGGCGGAAAAACTATTGAAGAAAACGGCACCGAATTTGTTGTTCGCGGAGTTGGTTTGATAAACGATGCCGCCGATATTGAATCAATACCAATTGTCCCGCGCAACGGTACACCGCTTTATCTTCGTGATATTGCGCGTGTTCAAATTGGCGGAGATTTCAGACGCGGGACGCTTGATATTGACGGTCAAGAAGTTGTCGGCGGAATTGTTGTTATGCGGTACGGCGAAAACGCCTACAAGGTGATCCAAAATGTCAAAGCGCGAATCAATGACATACAATCAGGTTTGCCCGAAGGCGTTACCATCGAACCATTCTATGACAGGAGCGATTTGATCAGCCGTGCAATAGACACGCTTAAACACGCGCTTGTTGAAGAAATTATTCTTGTAACAATTGCGCATATTTTATTTCTGTTTCATTTCCCGTCTATTCTCATCGTAACTCTGCCATTGCCCGGTGCAATTCTAATCTCATTTATCCTAATGACACAATTCGGAATACCATCACACATAATGTCATTGACTGGAATTGCTATCTCAATCGGAGTGCTTGTTGATGCCGGAATTGTCATGACGGAAAACGTGATCAGGCATTGCGAACAAGCGGCAGAAGAAAAAAAGAAAAATCAACCCGCTAAACTCACCGCCAACGAAATCTTCAACCTCACACTCAAAGCATGTACCCAAATGGGACGACCGACTTTCTTCTCAATGGCAATAATAATCCTTGCGTTCGTTCCGGTTTTTTTGCTTTCGGGTCAAGAAGGTAAATTGTTTCATCCGCTTGCGTACACGAAAAGTTTTGCGTTGATTGGTGCTGTTTTTCTTGCGATAACTGTTGTTCCAGTTTTTTGTACAATACTTGTTCGAGGTACTTTTCGGTCGGAGGACAAGAATTTGTTGATGAAGTTTTTGTTGCGAATGTATGATCCGCTGCTTGATTGGTCGATTCGTCATAACAAAACGACTTTGTGTATTGCTGCCGTTTTACTTATTGTTGCGTTAATTATTGCGTTTGGTTTGCCGGCTAATATTGTTGCGCAGATTGACAAGACGGGTATGCCGCAAGTTGCCGAGAAGGTAAAGGGATTTGGTTCAGAATTTATGCCGACGCTTGAGGAAGGCAGTTTGCTTTTCATGCCGGTTCTTTTGCCCGCAACTTCGTTGACGGAAGTTAAACGTATTATGGCTTGGCAAGATAAAGTTATGAGTCAATATCCAGAAGTTGCCATGTCGGCGGGCAAACTCGGTCGAGCTGATACGGCAACCGATCCGGCACCAGTCGAAATGATAGAAACAACAATAACTCTCAAACCGCCGTCGCAATGGCGAAAAGGCATAACGAAACAAAAAATTGTTGATGATTTGAGCGAGTTGTTGACGCAAGTTCCGGGTTATACACCGGGTTTTTTGCAACCGATAGAGAATCGTATTTTGATGACAAGTACAGGAATTCGCGCGCAAGTTGGTGTTAAGATTTTCGGCAATGATTTACATTCGTTGCAAAAAAAAGCATTTGAAGTTGAGCGTTTAATCTCAAAAATTTCCGGCGCGACCGGTGTTGCGCCGTCACGCGATCAAGGCAAACCGTACCTTGAAATCATAGCAGATCGCAACGCAATGGGACGTTATGGATTGCATATTTCCGATGTGCTGCAATACGCCGAAACCGGTATCGGCGGAACAAACGTAACAACAACAATCAAAGGTCGCGAAAGATGGAATATACAAGTTAGACTTGATCGCGAAGACCGTGATGATATTGAAAAATTAGGCGAGTTATTGATTCCGGTTGCCGATGGTTTAATGGTTCCGTTGTCGCAGCTTGCGGTAATAAAACGAGTCGTGGGACCAAATGAAATTTCAAGTGAAAACGGTAGGTTGCGAGTTTTTGTTCAGGCGAATGTTGTTGATCGTGATTTGGGCAGTTTTGTCGAAGAAATCAAATCACAGATTCGAGATAATATAAAACTTGATCAAGGACAAACAATCGAATACAGCGGTCAATACGAAAACCAAATGCACGCCCGACAAACATTGATGATCGTGTTCCCAACAGTGATTTTGATCATTTTTATACTTCTTGTAATGACGTTCAGGTCAACAATTGAAGCAGCACATGTTTTGCTTGCGGTTCCTTTTGCGTTGACCGGCGGAGTGTTTTTACAAGCTATGCTCGGTTTCAATTTTAGTGTAGCTGTTTGGGTTGGCTATATTGCGCTTTTTGGCACGGCTATTCAGACAGGGATTGTAATGGTAATCTATTTGGAAGAAGCAGTACAAAAATCACGCCAAAATAAAGGCAGCCAACTAACACGCGAAGAATTTATCACGGCAGTCAAAGCTGGCGCAAGATTGCGGTTGCGACCAAAAGTTATGACAGTCGCAACGACAATCGCATCGTTGTTGCCGATTTTTTGGAGCGTGCGTACCGGCGTAGAAATTATGCAACCATTGGCAACACCTGTTGTCGGCGGCATGATTTCAAGCCTGTTGCATATTTTGCTCGTAACGCCGGTACTGTTTGTAATGATTCACGGTAGAAACCTTAAACCATAACCGATACGGGCAACCACTCCGCAATACCGCAATCACATGTTCGGTTTCGCGGACGACTTTTTGTCCAATTATTTTAAAGGGCAAAGGGGACTCATTGAACAAAATGGACGTTCCTTTTGATCCCTTATGTCCTTTTTGTCCCCAAAGTCCTTTAAAAATTATTGTAAAAAAATTATGGGTGAATTATCTGTAAATAAAATCTGCCGACCTAACGGCATTGAAGCGGGAGATGTAATAACTCAGAGTCCAAAAAACATTATATCTTTGGGTTGGCATTTGTTGATAGCTAATTATAAGGTGCATGATTTTGGCGATGGGATACCGATATTATTCATGCACGGTTTTCCTTTCGACAGTTCAATGTGGTATTCAACGGCGAATATCCTCTTGTCCGCAAACCAAACACAACCGCAAAAATTTCTGAATTATCGTACAATAATGCCGGATTTGCCCGGATTGGGGCAAAGTGAGTTGCCGCGAGAAGCTCCCGTACCGACTCCATACGGTGTAAGTATAGATAGATATGCGTATGAGTTGGAGGATGTTTTGGATGAGTTGGGTGTTAAGGAGCCTGTTGTTGTGGTGGGGCTTTCTATGGGCGGTTATATCGCGATACAATTTGCCAATGATTACAGTGAAATTGTTTCAGGTTTGGTGTTGTGCAATACTAAAACGGCGAAAGATTCTGAGGAAGTGAAGACAAAAAGATTGGATCTTATGGATAGTATTCGTGCTGCATCACCTGACGAGGCGGCGCAGATTTTGGAGCAAATTGCGGATTCGATGATACCCAAACTTTTTGCCGCGAAGACATATTCGGACAAGCCGGAGATTGTGGAAAGGGTGCGGTCGATGATCACGTCAAATAATCCGCTTGGTGTTAGTGCGGCGACATGGGGAATGGCAGTTCGTGATGATACTTCGGAATTTCTTGCCAATGTAAAATGTCCGGTACTGGTGATAGGCGGGGACGAAGACCAATTCACGCCGCCGTCCACAATGAAACAACTTGCCGAAATCGCAAAATCCAGTAAATACGTCGAAATACCAAACGCAGGACACCTACCGCCAATGGAACAACCCCAATTGTTCGCAGCCGC
>JAIRWK010000246.1 GCA_031268995.1 Planctomycetaceae bacterium | reverse complement strand
AAAGTTCGCTCACAAACTCAATCATTTTGCCCTCAAAGCAAAAATCTACCTAGCCGCGTCAAAAGCCGCTTGGAACGAAATGTGCAAAATTAAACACGCGGTTGATGCGTAACATGAGTTACTTAACAAAACAAAAATCTCATTTCATTCGCTATTTCTATGTATGCAGGAAATTTCTGACACGAAAAATTTGTGAAGCGAGATGGGAGTAATTTTTATTTTATTGCTATAGGTTGACGAGTATTGGTTGATGTGGTACGTTTCTATCCAGTTGATGCTGGAAACTTGAGAGATAAAACGGAACACCGACTCCAGTATATACCGTAGCCAGTACAGCGAAGCCTATCGCCTTACCGGCTACGGTATATCGCTTCTTTTGAAAGAGAATGGTTTGCCGTCGAGCAAATCTACGGATGTAATTGACGGCGTAACATACTTTTCAATATATTCAATAACCAATTCCGTCCCCTTAAAATGAGATACAAACGGCGATTTTCTTGAATTATACATCGTGTCCGTCAAATCACGCATCAACACAACATTTTGCCCATACGTAACCATCTTGCGCAAACCGAACGAACGACCAATAACACACATGTTTGTATGAACGCCAAGTAGAATTACATTTTTAATTCCTTTTTCACGCATGTATGTTATTATCTCGGTGCCGCTGTCGCTGATCAAATCTTTGTCGTCAATTATTTCAAGAATATCAATTTGGCTGTTCCAAGCACGATCTTGTTTACATTGCGGTTCGCAATCGCATCCGCCGTCGCCTTGATCTATAGGCCACACCGCGCCTTTTTCGGTCGGCAACGTACCTCTTGCCCAACTATTACTCTGATATTTTTCCTCGAACTCCTCATCGCGTTTGCCCGCAACTCTTTTACGTGCCGGTGTATCGTTATATTTTTTTATACAATCGCTTGGGGCATGAATTATTGTTATTTTTTTCGCGCGTGCGGCTTTGAGGACTTCGTTCATTCGCGGTGCCATTTCCGCAACCCGCGCCGTTGCGCCCCTGCACCAATGCTTATTCCACATGTCGCAAATTACAATCGCGGTTTCTTCACCTTTCCACGTTTCTTCCTTGACCTCAATCTTGTACTCAACAGATTTCGGATCAGAATTATTCGGACCAGCTTGGGTAACACGTTTTTGAACATGTATTTTGAATTCGTCGGCAAATAAATTTTGCCCAATATTTACGGTCAAATTTTGTGTTACAAAAATTGTCGATACGAAAAAGCCGATTATTGTACAATAATTAGCAATTGAAAATTTAGTTGTAAAGTGGTAATTTAAAGTTTTCATTTTTTTAATTTTAAAGGTTAAGTGTTTAGAGGAAATCGGACAAAAGATTGATGCAACAATTTATATCGCAAACATAAATATACAAAAAATTTTTTAACGCAAAAAACGCGAATGTTTCACGAATGCACGCCAAAAAATATTTGCGTTTTATTAGTGTTGAAAGCCAGATATACTCAAGCTACTTTAAAATTCACGGAGCTGAACACGCAAGCGCAACAACGTGAAGCGGTTGTTCAAGGGCGAAGCCTATCGCCCTACTGGTTACAGTATATGTTTATTCAGTGGGTTGGTTCGGTTTTGGGGCAACATTTTGATCGACGGGGTTGAAAATATTTATGCAACCGTAAATTTCAATCGGAACCGCATTTGGTCCATAAATACTATCCAATCCGCTTGTGCCGTCCATTGTAACTTGTTTTCCCATATTGCTTCCGGATGGTGCGCCGCCTACGGGTCTGTTTGGGGTGTCGCGGCTTCCCGCTAAACTGCCGGAACCCGGATTTATCCTGACAGATAAAACGTCAATCGGCATCGCACAATTTGCACAATTCACCAAAATATCCGGTATCCTCTGCCTGTCCACAACCAACTTCAAACAAATTGGCATCCTGTTAAACTCACCAAAAGGCGGCGGCGCATCAGCGGCTAAGGGTACGTTGTTCGCGTCAACATAACGCTCATGCCGTTTCATTTTTGAAATATCTTCCTCCGACATCGCCGCACCTGTCTCACGCAACCCGCTACCCAAAGGCATTGACGGCGATGACGACGGAGGCGGAGGAAGTGAACGTGAAGACATGCCTGCGTCGCCAGCACCTGTCCCTATTGTTTGCACACTTAATTGACTCGCTAATTCCCGCGCTGCTTGTTGCCCGATCAACATACTTTCTATTCGTTTGACAACTGCGCTATGCGGACTTGACGCGCCCGTGTTCGACATTTTTATCACCCAAATCAAAGCCTCATAAACCCAAATATCTTCTTGCGCGTACCAGACTTCTATTGGTTTTGGACTTTCGACCCACATTATAATATTCCGTATTTCGGGATTAGCCCATTCAACAATACCAGTCTCACGTTCCAAATTACTTGATACCGCGATTCCGCCGCTGCGATTGGCGGTTCGCATTCTTGCGCTTTCGAAGGAATTGAATGAATCGTTTTCTTTATCTTTCCATTCTCCGCCAACGTTGACTTGTATTCTTCTGCGGTTTACGTCTGCTTCCAATTTTGGAATATAACCCCGCATGAAATTGAAATAATGCTCAACAGAAGCCAACGAAATCGAATTGCCGAATTTCAATGTCGAAACTTCATCAATAAATGTTCGCCCCGCATTTTCGGGCCAAATATTTCGCGACTGCTGCACCGTTACAAGTGTCGTCCAAGCCGCAACAAAACGAGTACGCAAATCCTCTGTAAGAACTTTAACATCATCTATTGTATTATTGTTTGGGTGTATGCTGTCTTGGTGAATTTTTTCAACAGAACTCTTAGTCGCTTCAAGTGCATTTTTCCGTTCCGTGAATTTCTTGCCCAACGTACCTACTGCAAGAAAATTGAAAATAAACGCTAACAACAACACAAGCGGAACCAAAACCCAAAAACTCCACTTCTTGACCAAATCAAGATTAAACTCTACTTTTTTTGCCATGATAACTACGATTGGTAAATTGTTTTTTAAATGGTTATACCGTAGCCGGTAAGGCGATAGGCTTCGCCCCCGAACAACTGCTTCACGTTGTTGTGCTTGCGTGTTCAGCTTCAGGAATTTTAAAGTAGCTTCAGTATGATTTAAACGAGGATTTTTTTACAAAATTACATCCTAAAAAATTTTTCTATTGTGCGGGTTGAGCGGTTTTTTTATTTTTGGTATCTTCGCGTGCTTTGGGCGGGGTTTCGACCCATGCGAATTGAATGACAAAATCAAAACGCCCAAGAATAATTTTATCTTTTGTCTGCATTTCTTCTGCTTTTGCTTTGAGGTAGTCTTCTGTCACCGTGTCGGGAGCGGAGTTGAAAAGTCCGGGCATACTTACGCCGGAATTTGCTCCGCCTCGTTGTCTGCCCGCAAAACCTCTATTTCCGCCGCCGGTATCGCGTCTGTAAGTGCCGCCGCTGTCTCCAAATCCGCCCAAACCGCCCGCGCCGCCTCTGACCGGTTCTTTGTTCTGCTCGTCAATATAAATCTGTAGCAAAACTTGCGGGTTAATGATTTCCGTTTGCACAATTTTAGGAATAGCCAGCAGGGTTGGAAATTGAATGCCAAGCTCGCGCGTAGTTACGGATACTTGTTCGCTGTTTCTTTTGTCTGTGCCGCTATATTGTTTTTCCAATGTTGGGGGCAAACCGACGCTTCCGAATTTGAGTCTTCTGATAAACGCGTTTCTCAAATATTCTGCGCCCATTCGTTCATTCGGATTTTTTGTTGCGGATTCGGGGTTGTGGTAATGGTAACCGCTGAGTTGTACGATCTTGCCCGGAATTGCTGGCGGTCCTTTAATCAACGCAAGCCGTTCGGACAATGTTGTTGGAATTTTTATTGCCGGTGCAGCTGGAGCGGCGGGCGGGCTGGGCGTGGCTTCGCCTTCTGCGGGCGGGGTTGGTGTTTCAGTGTTGTTTTCGGGCGACGGTGTTGCGGCTTCATTTTTTGCCATTCCGCCCAATGCTTCGATTACTTCTTCGTCGTCGGGATGGTAACGATCTTTCACTGTTGCAAACCACGCGGAAATATCCGAAACCGAATACGTATCAATACTCGAAATAAAGATGCGGTTTTGTTGCGCAATTTCGTCAGCTTTTTTGCCCACAATATCTTCTCTGTCCGACGGCAACAATTGATTCACCGCACGCAACAATTCCAGCCAAGTAATTCTACCTTCAACATTGCTAGTCAAATTTTTCCCGCGTGAATCTATCGCGCTAAATTCGGATTTTGCGTTTGATAGTTTTGATTTCAAGTCGCCTGAGTAGCTTATTACATTTTTTGCGTTTGTTTCTGCTTTGGTGTATAGATCACTGGACAACGTATCCAGAGCGCGCGAAGCGGATGCAAATTGCACTGTCAAACCAAGCAACAAAGCAGCCGCACCGGCAAGTATCCAAGGTTTTTTGTTACGAATAACCCTATCCATTACAATTTCTTTCGGAATAAGATTTGTATTGAATTGAGCATCTCCCAATACTTGCAACGCGAGTCCGTAACTTATGGCGAATGACGATATATTTTCGCGGAACGGTTGTGCTTCGGTTACGTCATTGCCGACAAGCCTATTGAACTTGTCCATTTTTATAACTTCGTAACCGAGATTTTGCTCAAGGTAATAACGCAAACCGGGTAATTTCATCGCGTTGCCCAACGCGACAACTTTCGTAAATTTAATGTTACGATTAATATTTTGGTAATACTCCAATGAGCGGTGAACTTCCGCCAACATCTCATTAAACACCGGACGCATTGCTTTGAAAACGGTTTGTGCATCTTGAGCTGAAGCGGCGTTGCGTTTTAGGTATTCGGCTTTTGAGAATGTTAGTTTGAGTCCCTTGGTCAAAGCCTTCGTGAAATCGCTACCGCCAATAGGACAACTTCTTATCCAAATTGTTACGCCGTTCGTAACGACAACATCCGTCGCATCAGTTCCCACACTCAAAATCACCAACCTCGAACTGTCGTCGGGATTCGGCGTATCATCGCCCAACACGCCGAGTTGATCGAATGTCGCGTAGTTGTAGATCGCTACCGGTGAACTTTGAATACAGTCAATATTGATACCGCTTTGAGTGTAAGGAATAATTGACCGCAACGCATTCTCCCGTTTCATCGCAAACATACCGATTTCCGTATCGGCAAAATCCATCGGATCATCGTTTTCCGGTTGAGCAATCGGCTGGTAATCCCAAATAACATCATCCAAATCAAACGGCAACCATTGTTTCGCTTCGTATCTGATAATGTCTGGAATTTTTTTAGGATCGACCGGCGGCAACTTTAAAAACCGCGAAAGAGTATTTTGCCCCGAAACAGAAATCGCAACTCTATCACCTCTTGTGGAATTGCGGGACAAGAATAATTGGAGAGTTTCAGCAATTATTTCGTCGGGATTTACGCTGGGTTGGGAGAGGATTTTGGAATGCTCTATAAAATCAAACGCGACCGCCTCCACCTTTCCAGCTTCCGGTCCCGCCACACAACGCAACGCCTTCAACGAAGAATTACCAATATCAATTCCCCAAACTGCTGATGTTTTTGCCATGATAAATAAATTTTGTTATGATTTTTTCTCTTATTTCAAAACCAACCCGTGTTAAATTTTACTCTTTAGGGAATTTCTAAAACCGGTCTTTCACGAGCAACTTTATACTCAAGCTGTTTTAAAATTCCTGAAGCTGAACACGCAAGCGCAACAACGTGAAACGGTTGTTCAAGGGCGAAGCCTAGCGTCCTACTGGCTACGGTATAACAAAAAACCGAAAGGTCATAATCATACACCGGTTTCGGCATAACGAAAATGTTACCTCAACCTCATTCTCACCTAATTTCCTAAACGAAACAACCTCAGTAGCAAACAAATAAAAAAATGTTAACCTCATTATACAGGTTTTGCGCAGATGTGAAATAATAAACAAATATTCCAATGAGGTATACCGTAGCCGGTAGGGCGAAGCCTATCACTTTACCGGTTACGGTATAATAAACGTTGCACGTGATTATGTTTTGCGTTATTACATTTATTTTTTTGCCGGATAAATACGTAACGCTCAATTACTATCGCCTGAAATGAAACCGCGTTGTTCACGGAGTTTTGTTCTGTTTTTGTTCAACACTTCAAGAACATGATGCGGATTCGCAACTCCGGTTATGACAAGTTTACTATCGGTTTTGTCAGCTGAAGAAAAAATTATCAACTTGCCTACGCCGCCGTTAAAAATTATGTCGAACAATGTTCGCACGAGTTGCAAATCGCTGATGTACATTAGTTCGAGCGCATCGCGTTTTTGGACAAAAAGTCCTTTGTAACTGTAAAGACAATTGTTCTCAAGTTTGTATTTTATTGTCCAAACGCGATAGAAATACGTAACGTAAAAATTTACCCAGAGCAAAACAACCAATATCGCAACACCAAACCACGAATAAACCAAAATATTATCGCTGATCAATTTGGCGAAATACGCATAACCAACTCCGCCAATTGCAAGCAACGACAAAATCAGATATAAAAAAAACCGCAATCGCATTGCTTTGCCTGAATATGACCATTCGAGGACATTTGAGTTATTCGGAGGAGTTGTTTCCGTCGTAGTGTTTGGGGATTCGTTTGAAGAAGTTATTTGGCTCATTTTTGTTTCTTTGTTAAGGTTGTTTTTTGGATTAGTTTTTTTAATGCAAAGGCGAAAAAGTCGCACGAAGGTTTTAAAAAATATCCCTTTTCACCTTACTCGCCTTTGCGGTGTTTAATGAACGATTACGCGAAATTTAAAGTGGCAACAGTACATTATACTTTACGTTTTTTGTGCTGCCACATTTTGATCGCAAAAAAAATACCGCAACGCATAAATCGGAATCACCGAAAACTAAATTTGCGTTTAATATAACACACGCGATAAAAAAAGTACATATCCCCCGCAAAAATATACCGAAGCCGATATGGGCGGTAGGCTTCGCCCTTGAACAACCGCTTCACGTTGTTGCGCTTCCGTAATCGGCTCCATGAATTTTAAAACAGCTTGAGTATAGACGAAAACACAACCTCATTATCTCATTAAAGGTAACCGTTCACGGTTATTTTTTGGTATTGTATTTACGTTGTACAAGTGGTATTATTTGCGTTATGGGAAAACTTTTAGCAAGTATCAGGTTTCTTGAGGCAGAAAATGCTGCGTTGACAAAACTCGTTGCGGAGTTGCGTGCGGAGCTTGCGTTGTTGCGTGACGAAAATGTGGCATTGCGTGCAGAGGTTGCGGAGTTGCGCGATGAAAATGCGGTATTGCGTAAGCACTCCGGTAACTCGTCCAAGCCGCCTTCTT